>CAYUTJ010000010.1:0-1556 GCA_964447735.1 uncultured Candidatus Saccharibacteria bacterium
AGAAGGAAAACTAGAAAAAAAGATAGAAAGAAAGTTTACTTTAGAAAGAATGAATCTGAAATCAAGAAATATAGAAGAATTGTTTTATGAAGGGAAATTGATAAAAAGAAAAACTAAGCAAAAAGAGATTTCGTTATCAAGATTAATTTTTATTCTCGTTGGAATTTCAATAATTCTTTTCCTTTTCCTTCGTGATTTTCTTCTGAAGAAGAAATAATCAAGAAAAAACCAAAGATTATTCTATTTTTCTTTCTTTTTTCTCTCCAAGACTAAAGATTTTATTCCTTCTAAAACCTCAACTGGCAAAGTAAAAATTATCATTTTTGAAGGATCGGGCTGAAGTTTGTCGATAGTTTCTAGAGTTCTCAAACTCAAACCACCTGGAACTTCCTGTAAAATTTCAGCAGCCTTTCTTAAATTTTCAGCAGCTGTAATTTCTCCTTCAGATTTAATAATTATTGCTCTTCTTTCTCTTTCTGTTTCAGCTTGAGCTGCCATCGCTCTTTTCATTGCTGCTGGAATTTCAATATCTTGAATTTTGATCGCGGTAATATCAATTCCCCAGGGAGAAGTTTCAGCATCAACCACCTTTTTAATTTCTTTTGCAATTCTATCTCGTTCAGTTAAAAGAGTATCCAATTCTACTCCACCGATAATATCTCTCAAAGCTGCTAAAGAATACTGAGAGACTGCATAAGTGTAATTTTCGACTTTCAAAACTGCATCTTCTGCTCTTTCTACTTTAAAAAAGACTACCGCATTTACTCCTACAGGAACGTTATCTTTTGTAATTGCTTCCTGTCTTGGAACATCGATTGTCGTAATTCTCATATCTACTTTAATCATTCTTTGAAATCCAGGCCAAACAAATCTAATACCAGGTTCTTTTGTATGGCTGTACTTTCCCAAAGTTAAAACAACTCCCCTTTCATATTGATTAATAACTCTCAGCCCTGCGAGAAAATAGAGAATTAGAGCTGCTACAATCCACCACATATTTTAATTGTTTTTTTCTTTTGACCTTTTATAAAATTTAAAATTTTCATTAAAATTATTATAGCCAAAATGTTAAAAAAAGAAAAAGAATTGGAAAAATTGCATCAAGAGATTAAAAATTGCAAAAAATGTCCTCTTTGGAAATTGAGAAAAAATGCGGTTCCAGGTGAAGGACCAGTCAATTCAAAGATTATGATAATTGGTCAAGCTCCTGGAGTAGATGAAGATAGAACGGGAAGACCTTTTGTGGGAAGAGCTGGTAAATTTTTGAATAAACTTTTAAAAATTGCAGAAATTAAAAGAGAAAAAGTTTTTATAACCTCTCCTCTAAAATGTCTTCCTCAGCCTCCGATAAACAGAAAACCAAAAAAGGAAGAAATTAAAGCTTGTTTTCCTTGGTTAAAAAAACAGATTGAGATTATAAACCCTAAAATTTTTATTTTATTAGGTGAAGTTGCTTTTTCAATATTTTTTCCTAAAGAAAAATTGAGTAATTTCCGAGGAAAATTAATAAAAAAAGGAAATAGAAAATTTTTCATCACTTATCATCCAGCAGCTGG
>CAYUTJ010000010.1:1656-11428 GCA_964447735.1 uncultured Candidatus Saccharibacteria bacterium
TCCACGGATTTGCCAAAACAAAATCAGAAAGAAAATTTGTAAAGTTGAGTAGGGAATTAGCAAAAGCAAATATTATTTCTTTTAGGTTTGATTTTTCAGGTTGTGGAGATTCAGAGGGAGAATTTGAAAAATTATCAATCTCAAAGCAACTCGATGATTTAAAAGCAGCTTTTAAGACACTATTGAAAGAAAAGAAAGTTAATAAAAAAAGAATTGGGATTTTAGCTCATAGTTTAGGTTCAGTGATAGCTTGTCTTTTTCAAGCAAAATATCAAAAGGTAAAAACTTTAATTTTGGTAGCTCCAGCATTAAATCAGAAAAAATTACTTAAAAAGTGGTACAAAAAATCAGAAATTAAAAAATGGAAAAGACAGAGTTTTTTGGATACGCCAAAAGGAAGAATTGGAATTGGGTATTTAAGAGAAGCTAAAGATTATAATAGAATTTTGCGAAAAATCAGAATTCCTACTTTGATCTTACACGGAAAAGAAGATAAAGATATTCCTTTAAGGATGGCAAAAGAAACTTTTAAGAAATTAAAGACAAAAGAGAAAAGATTAATAATTATTCCTAAATGCGACCATCATTTCGAAAGTTATTTTGCTCGCCAAAAATTAATTGAAAATTCTTTAAATTGGTTTTCAAGATTTCTTTAAAAACTTTAGATTAGATTTTCTTTATCATATAGGTTTCTCTTAATTTATATCCAAATTTTCGCCAATAGTTTCTTGCTCCCACTCCGGAAATAACTGCAATTTTTTTTAGACTAAATTCCTTTTTTGCGATCTTTTCTGCTTCTTTTATTAAATTTTTGCCCAAACCCCTATGCTGGGGAGCCAATTTCCTTTCTGCTATTGGAACCAATTGGCCAAAAGTTTGAATTTCTCTAATTATTGCACAATCTTCTAAAACTTGGATGAAATGTTTTTCTTTTTTAAAAATTTGAGATGGAACTCTCAATCTTAAAAAAGAAAAAAGTTTTGTTCTTTTTTTGTTTTCAAAACTCAAAAAAATTTCCTTTCCTTCTGAAGCTTTATAATTTTCCCTAAAAAGATAAACTTTTTCTTTTGGATTATATTTTTCTCTTACTTCTCTACATCTGATACAATTGCATTTTAGATTTTTCTTTTCCATTTCCTTTTTTACTACTTCTCTCAAATTTGAAATTTTACAACCTGCTACAATTTTTGGGGCGGGAATATCTCTTAAAATTCTCGTAATTCTTATCCATCTGGGAACAATTTTTTTAATTTTTATTAAAAGTTCGATTAATTCTTTGTCTGAATAGGGTTTGTATTTTTTTCTTTTCCAAATTTGATAAAGCTGGCTTCCTTTTACTACAGCAACAGGATAAATCTTTATCCAATCTGGTTTAAATTTTTGATCAGAAAAAACAATTTTAAAACATTCTAGATCTTTCTTTAAATTCGAACCTAACAAATTTGGCATCAAATGATACAAGATTTTGAACCCAGCGTCTTTTAAAAGTTGAGTAGCTTTTGCAATTTTTTCGACGCTCAAACCCGTTTTATTTTTTTCTAAAATTTCATCAAAAACAGATTGAACCCCCAATTCGACTAAAGTTACCCCTAATTTTCTTAAAAATTTTATTTCCTTTTCATTTATAAAATCAGGTCTTGTCTCAATTGAAATTCCGACAATTCTGTTTTTTGCTCTTTCATTCCTTTTTTGAGCTTTAATGAGATTTTTAGATTTTTTTCCGTTGGCTCCATCAAAACATCCTTTGACAAAATTTTCTTTATATCTTTGAGGGTAAAAACTGAAAGTTCCTCCAATGATTCTTAGCTCAATTTTATCTGTTGGATGCCCCTGGAGTTTTAACATTCCAATTCTTTTTTTGACCTGTAAAAAAGGATCAAATTTTAATTTTTTTGCTCTTTCAACTGCAGGTTCTCCAGCTAAATAACTTTTTGGAATTCCTTTTTCAGTTGGGCAAAAAATGCAAGTTCCTGGACAAGGATAAGGTTTTGTTAAGACAGAAATATTGACTATTCCAGAGAGAGATCTTGTAGGTTTTTTAATTAAAAGATTTTCAATTTTTTTGTTTCTCTTTATTCTTTTCTTTTTTAAGAGTTGTTGATAAACTGAAAAAAGTTCAAAATTACTTAGAATTCCAATTTTAAATTTTTTCGCGATTTCCCTTTTGAAATCATCAAGTTCTTTTTTACTCTTAATTTTTCTTTCTATTAATTCTTTGACAATTTTTTCTTTAATTTTTATGGACATTGAATTTGCAAAATTTTTGTTAGAAAAGACCAAAACAGATTATAATTTAATCTCTGAGGATTTTTCAAGTAAAAGGCAACAAATTTGGGAAGAACTTTTATTTTTGTTCAAAGATTTAAAAGAAGGAGAAAAGATTTTGGATTTGGGTTGCGGAAATGGAAGATGGTTTCCGGTATTTAAAGAAAAAAAAGTAGATTATACTGGTGTTGATTTTTCAGAGAGATTAATTCAGATAGCAAAGATGCAATTTCCTGAAGGCAAATTTTTAGTAGCTGATGCTTTGAATTTGCCCTTTTCCGATAATTCTTTTGACAAGGTTTATTCTATTGCTGTTTTACATCATATTCCTTCAGAAAAATTAAGAATTCAATTCTTAAGAGAAATAAAACGGGTTTTAAGACCAACAGGTCGATTGATCTTAACTGTGTGGAAATTCCATCAGCTGAAAGAAAGACTCCTTCTTTTCAAGTATACAATTTTAAAATTGATTGGAAAATCAAAATTAGATTTTAAGGATGTTTTAGAACCTTGGGGGAAAAAACTGAAAAGGTACTACCACTGTTTTTCAAAAAGGGAATTAAAAAATTTGGTGAAAAAAGTTGATTTTAAAATTTCAGAAATTGGAGAAACTAAGAATAAAAGAAAAAATAGACAAAATTTTTATTTGATTTGTGAAAAAACTTGACAGAAATTTTTGAAAACTTAAAAATTGAAATTGAGGGGGTGCGGGCCAAAGTGCCCTAGGGCAAGCGATTTTGGCAAAGGAGGCGCGATTTCCCGGGAGTCTCTGATGCCCCAGAGAAAAAGCTTTAATCCAGCCAAATTTGCCAGAATCGCTCCCCCTCTTTTTTAATTTCTAGAATTTTTAATGTAAAATGAAATTGCAGACAAAAGGTCAAAAATTTTTTCTAAAAATGGAGAAAGAAATTAAAGAAGGAAAATTAATAGGAAGAGTAACTCATTATTTTGGTAAAATTGGAGTGGCTGTGGTAGAACTTCAGGATACTTTAAAAGTCGGAGATACAATTAGAATCGTAGGGGGAGAAACCGATTTTACACAAACTGTAGAATCGATGGAAGTAGAACATCAAAAAATAAAAGAAGCAAAACCTGGAGAATCCGTTGGAATAAAGGTTGCTCAAAAGGTAAGAGAGGGTTACAAAGTTTACAAACTCTAGATTTTTAAACTTTAAAAATGGAGGCAGAAATTTTTCTCAAGTTAATTTTTTCTGTTTTTCTTGGCGCTTCAATTGGATTGGAGAGAGAGTTTAAAAGAAAGGGAGCTGGACTTCAGACTTATTCTTTAGTGGCTTTGGGTTCTTGTCTTTTTACTACAGTCACCTTTTCTTTAGCTGAGAAAGGAATTATAGATCCCTCGATCATTATAATGGCAGTAGCAGTTGGGATGGGTTTTATTGGAGCTGGTGCGATTTTTAAAGGAGATACTAGAATTTTAGGATTGACGACTGCAGCTGGTCTTTGGACTGCTTCAGCAATCGGTTTGGCTGTGGCTTCTGGTTTTTATTTTTTAGCTGCATTTTGCACATTTTTAGTAATTTTAATTTTAGCTGGTTTCGGTTTTGTTGAAAATAAATTCTTTAAGATATGAAATTTATTGCTGATTTCCATTTGCATTCAAAGTTTTCGAGAGCAACGAGTAGAGAAATGAATCTCGAAAATTTAGAAAAAGCGGCCCAAAAAAAGGGAATTTTAGTTTTGGGTACAGGAGATTTCACTCATCCAGAATGGCTAAAAGAATTAAAAGGAAAATTAGAAAAAGCTGAAGAAGGGCTTTTTAAATTAAAAAATAAAGATTCTAAAATTAGATTTTTATTGACTACTGAAATTTCTTGCATCTACCCAAAAGGCGAAAAATTAAGAAAAATTCATTTACTCTTGTTTTCCCCTTCTTTTGAGATTTGTGAAGAAATTAATTCAAAAATTTCAGCCTTTGGGAATTTAGCTGCTGATGGAAGGCCAACTCTTACTATTGGAGCGAAAGAAATTCTCAAAATAATCCTTTCAATTTCAGAAGATTGTTTAGTTGTCCCTGCTCATATTTGGACTCCTTGGTTTTCTCTCTTTGGTTCAAGATCGGGTTTTGATTCAATCGGAGAATGTTTTGAAGAATATTCAAAATATATTTTTGCAGGGGAAACTGGTCTTTCTTCAGATCCTAAAATGAATTGGAGGCTATCTAGTTTGGATAAAATTACTTTAATTTCTTGCTCTGATGCTCATTCTCCCCGTAACATTGGTAGGGAGGCTAATGTTTTTGAAACTGAACTAAATTATTTTTCAATTGTTGAAGCTATTAAAAAGAAAGATAAGTCAAAGTTTTTATACACGATAGAGTTTTTTCCAGAGGAAGGGAAATATCATTACGATGGTCATAGAAATTGTGGAATAAGGCTTCATCCAAGAGAAACAAGAAAATACAATGGAATTTGTCCAGTTTGTGGAAGACCTTTGACAATCGGAGTTTTAAATAGAGTTGAACAATTAGCAGATAGACCAGAGGGTTTTGTCCCAGAAAACGCCATTCCTTTTAAAAGTTTAATTCCTTTGAGAGAAATAATTGCTGATGCAATAGGTCAAGAACCAGAAACAATAAAAGTGAAAAAAGAATACGAGAACTTAATTGAAAATTTTGAAAATGAATTTAAAGTATTGTTAGAAGTAAAAAGAGAAGATTTAGAAAGGGTTACTTTACCTGAAATTGCAGAAGGAATAATTAGAGTGAGAAAGGGAAAGGTTTTTATTGAACCTGGATTTGATGGGGTTTATGGAAAGATTAGAATTTTTCAAAAGGGAGAACAAAAAGAATTCTCAAAACAAGGAACTTTATTTTAAATTCCAATGAAAATTGGAATTCCAAGAGCTTTAATCTATTGGAAGAGACCTCATTTTTGGGAAAATTTTTTTGAAAATTTAGGATTTGAAATTTTACTTTCTCCCAAAACTAATAAAAAAATTGTTGAAACTGGAGTTAAAGTTTCAGATCCCGAAACTTGTTTTTCGAATAAAGTTTATTTCGGACACTTAAAATGGTTAGACAGAAAGTGTGATTTAATTTTTATTCCAAGATTAAAAACAAATGAAGAAAAATTAGAATATTGTCCCAAATTTTTTGCTCTTCCAGATTTAGCAAAGATTTTAGTTGAGACTAAAATCTTGACTGAAACATTCGATGAAAGGAAAGAAAAGTTTAGAAAAAGTATAGAGAGATTAGGAGCTAAATTAGGAAAGACAAAAAAAGAAGTTGAAAAAGCTCTCAAAAAATCTCTTTTAAAAGAGAGAGAGATTAAAAATAAAGAAGAAAAAAGATTTTTTGAAAAAATTCAATCTTCAAAAAAGAAAATTGTTATCGTTTCCCATCCTTACAATCTTTATGATGAATATGTAAATTTAAGAATGAAAGAGAAATTAGAAAAATTAGGAGCAGAAGTCATTTTCATTGATAAAATTCCAATTCAAACTTCAAATTCAAGCAATCGCTTTCTAAAATTTCACTGGGAATTTGGAAAAGAAATAATGGAGAAAATCGCCCAAATCCTAAACTATAAAATTGATGGAGCAATTCAAATTTCTTCTTTTGCCTGTGGTTGCGATGCTGTTTTGAAAGAATTTGTTGAGAAGGAATTCAAAACAAGAAAAATACCATTTTTATATTTGATAATTGATGAACACACAGGGGAAGCAGGTTTCCAAACAAGATTAGAAGCTTTTATTGACACTTTAAAGTGAAGCTCTTGATTAAAATGGCCTTTTTGTTCTAAATTTAGACAATGAAACCAATAATTACTTTTGCCAATTGGGGAAATTATACGGTTTTATTCAAAAATCTCTGCCAAGAGTTAAACATTGAAGCTATTCCTCCAGAAAAAACAAATCCGAAAGCGATTGTGGAAGGGGCAAAAATAGCACCTGAAATGTATTGCTTTCCTTTAAAGGTAAACTTGGGGAACTATTTGGAAGCGATTAAAAAAGGGGCAAACACGATTTTAATGGCAACAGCTTCTGGTGGTTCTTGCAGATTAAGGTATTATGGAGTAGTTCAAGAGAAAGTTTTGAGGGAAGCAGGATACAATGTGAAATTTATCATTTTCGATCAAGATATTAAAGATATTTACAAAAAAATAAAAGAAATTTCAGGTTTGAATTTTTGGCAGATTTTAAAAGCCTTTTTCTCTTTTTACAAAAAATTAAGATTTATTGAAAAAATAGAAGAAAGGGCAAGATTTTTAAGACCAAGGGAAGTTCAAAAAGGAATGACAGATAAAGTTTTTCAAGAAAGCCTTCAAAAAATTGAAAATTCCAATCCTAAAGATTTTCCCAAAATTAAAAAAGAAATTTTAAAGAGATTTTCAGAAATAAAATTTGAGAAAAAAGAAGTACCAAAAGTTGGTTTAATCGGTGAAATTTATACAGTCTGTGATCCAACTGTTAATTTTGAGATTGAGAAAAAATTGGGAAACATGGGAATTGAAGTCCACAGAGAAATGTCTCTTTCTTATCATTTGAAAAAGAAAATATTTTTTACAGATTTTTTCATTCAAAGAAAAATAAGGCCTTATTTAGAATCAACTGTAGGAGGACATGGAAGAGATGCAATTTATGAGATGTTAAAATATATTAAAAAAGGATTTGATGGAATAATTCATTTATTACCTGCGATGTGTATGCCAGAAGTAACTGTAAGGCCAATTTTAGAAAAATTGCATTTGGAATCTGGGATTCCCTTTTTATCACTTTCAATTGATGAAGAAGTAGCTGAAGCTGGAGTTAATACGAGAATAGAGGCTTTTGTGGACGTGGTGAAAAACTATTATAAAAATAAACATTTGAAAAAATAACATGAAAGCATATTTGGGTATTGATGTCGGATCAGTTTCAACAAAATTTGTTTTAGTTGATGAAAAAGAAAAAGTCCTTTTTCATTCTTATTTTAAAACTCAGGGAAGACCGATTGAGGCAATAAAGAAAGGATTGAAAGAACTAGAAGGTTTTATTAAAAGACATAATCCCAAAATAGAAATTGCTGGTGTTGGAACTACTGGATCTGCAAGATATTTAGCTGGTGTAATCGTTGGAGCTGATTTAATCAAAAATGAAATTACAGCTCATGCAAAGGGAGTGGTAAAATTTGTTCCGAACGTGAGAACGGTTATTGAAATTGGAGGTCAAGATTCAAAAATTATTATCTTAGAAAATGGAGTAGTGACAGATTTTGCAATGAATTTAGTATGTTCTGCAGGTACTGGAGCCTTTTTGGAAGCCCAAGCTTTCAGACTTGGTATTCCAGTTGAAAAATTTGGAGAATTGGCTTTAAAATCTAAAAACCCAACCCATATTGGCTCAAGATGTTCTGTTTTTGCAGAATCTGACATGATTCACAAACAACAAATGGGTCATAAGATCGAAGATATCATCGCTGGACTTTGCGAAGGATTAGCCAGAAACTACTTGTCTGGGGTTGGAAAAGGAAAGAAGATTTTACCTCCGATTGTATTTTTAGGAGGGGTATCTGAGAATGTGGGAATGAGATGGGCTTTTGAAAGACAATTGGGTCAAAAAATTATCGTTCCTCCTTACAATACGGTGATGGGAGCCTACGGAGTAGCCCTTTTGGTAAAAGAAATGAAATTGGAAAAGACAAAATTTAGAGGGTTTGAGGTTTCAGATATGGAGATTACTTGTACTTCTTTTCAATGCAAAGGATGTCCCAATCAATGTGAAGTCATTGAAGCTAGAATTGAAGGCAAAGTTGTTGCTCGGTGGGGCGATAGGTGCGGGAGATGGTCGAATTTAAATTATGATTGAGAAATATAGTTTTGGCGCAATAGTTATTGATGGAAAAGAGTACAATTATGATGTTGAAGTTAGATGGACGGGAGAAATTTTAAAATGGTGGAGGAAAGAAGGACACGTTGTAGATATTGAAGATGTGGAAAGAGCGGTAGAAGAAAATCCAGATACAATTATAATTGGAACAGGAGCTTTTGGGGTTTGTAAAGTTAAAAAAGATTGTCAAGAATTCATTGAGAAAAAAGGGATTAAATTGGTTATCGATAATACAGAAAAAGCAATAAAGATTTTTAACGATCTCTTGCAGAAATTGGCCAAAGAGGAACAAGAAGGGAAGATTATCGGACTTTTTCACTTGACTTGTTGAAAAAATTTTGCTAAAATTGATTTAACTTCGAAGGTCAGGCCTACTTAAGTAAGTTTTTTAAAACCCTTAAGTTAGGCGACCTGAGGAGGAAAGGTCGCCTTAAATAATTTAAAAAGAATGGCATTTAGAAAGTTTAAAGGACACCGAAAATTTCCTCGACAGATGTTTCACGGCCATTGGACTTGTTCAGATTGCGGAAAAGAGATAACAGAACTACCATTTGAGCCTTCACCCGATAGACCTGTTTATTGTCAAGAATGCTGGGCAAAAAGAAGAGCTGAAAGAGGAAAATAAAGGAAGATCGACCCCCGGGGAGAAACCCCGGGGATTTTTTTATAATTTAATTAATGTATCCTTCTTATTTGAACTTAAAAGAAAAAGAATTTAAGGAAAAAATAGCTCAACTTTTTGAGATTCTAAAAAACTGTGAAATTTGCCCGAGAAAATGTCATGTCAATAGATTGAAAGGGGAGAAAGGATACTGTCAATTGGGTTTTTTGCCAAAAATTTCCTCATTTCATCCTCATTTTGGCGAAGAAATCCCTCTGGTTGGTAAAGGAGGTTCTGGAACAATCTTTCTGGCTTCTTGTAATTTATCTTGCATTTATTGCCAAAATTATGAAATTTCTCAATTGAGAATTGGGAGAGAAGTTTCTTTTGAAAGATTAGCTCAAATGATGTTAGAACTTCAAAGAATAGGATGCCATAATATAAATTTTGTCACTCCCACTCCTCAAGTTCCTCAAATTTTGAAAGCCTTGGAAATTGCAATTAAAAAGGGATTAAGAATTCCTTTGGTTTATAATACTTCTTCTTATGATTCCATAGAGGTGTTGAAAATTTTAGATGGAATTTTTGATATTTATTTACCAGATGCAAAATATTCAGACAATGTAATTGCAAAAAAATACTCCAATGCTCCCAATTATTTTGAAATAATGAAAGCTGTGATTAAAGAAATGCATAGACAGGTTGGAGATTTAAAAATTGCAGATCGTGATTTAGAGATTGATGATTTAAAAATTCCCAAAGGAGTAGCTATTAGGGGTTTGTTAGTTCGTCATTTAGTTTTACCAAATGATTTGGCAGGTTCAGAAAAGATTTTTGAGTTTTTAGCAAAAGAGGTTTCGAAAAATACTTTTTTAAACATCATGGATCAATACTATCCTTGCTATAAAGCCTTTCAATATCCTGAATTATCTAGAAGAATTACCAAAGCAGAATTTGAAAGGGCAATAAAATTGGCAAAAAAATTTGGTTTAAATAGGCTCTATTTATGATTGAAAATTTTGGAAAAATTTTAATTTTTTTGGGGGTTTTACTCTTTCTTTTAGGAATAATTTTTGTTTT
>CAYUTJ010000010.1:11528-20145 GCA_964447735.1 uncultured Candidatus Saccharibacteria bacterium
AGAAATAAAAAAATTTTTAGAAAATGAATAAAATAAAATACCCTCCAGAAACAGCCGGGAGAAGGATGATTGAACAAGTACCTTTGGCCTTTCCTGAAGAGACGATTTTAGATGTAAAAAAGAGGCTTTTTAAAGAGATTGAAAAATTGGAGACGATAAACTATGTTTATGTGATAACAGAGAATAAAAAATTAATAGGAGTTTTTTCGATCAAAGAGATTTTTAGAAAACCAGAAAGAACAAAAATAAAAGATATAATGAAAAAAAATTTAATTACTGCAAGACCCTACACAGATCAGGAAAGAGTAGCCATTTTAGCTTTAAGGAATAATTTAAAGGCAATTCCAGTGGTAGACAAAGAAGGAAAATTTTTAGGAGTTGTACCTTCTGATATCATTTTGGATATTTTACATTTTGAACATGTTGAAGACTTTTTACAATTGGGAGGATTTCCCAAGATCGATACTTTACCAGAAAATTTACTCAAGACACCTCCAACTACTTTAGCTAAAGCCAGGCTTCCCTGGCTCATTTTTGGAATATTTGGAGAAACCTTGGGAGCTCAAATTATTCATTTACTTGAAGGCTCTTTAAAAATTTATTTTGCTTTGGCAGCCTTTATTCCTTTAATTTTGTATACTTCAGGTGCTGTCAGTACCCAAACTTTAGCTTTAACAATTAGAAATCTAACTTTTGACTCAAAAATTTCAATCAAAAAATATTTGTTGAAAGAAATAAAAATTGGTTTCCTTTTAGCTTCGATACTGGGACTTTTACTTTCTTTAATTTCTGGTTTTTTATATCATCAACCTTATTTTGTTGGATTTATCTTGGGAGTTTCTCTTTTTCTAGCTGTGGTTTGTGCTATTTCAATTGGGTTTTTAATTCCCTGGACACTTCAGAAACTAAAAAAGGATCCTGCAATTGGATCCGGTCCTTTCATGGCTGTAATTAGCGATTTAACGAGTTTGGTAATTTATTTTTTAGTAATTAAACTACTTCTTCAATTTTTCATTTGATTTTTAAGAAACCCAGACAATTAAGTTCCCTTTTATTTCAAATTTCCTCTTTAAAAATTTTTCAATTACCCAGATATTGGTTTTGCAATGATTTGTAATCTCAGAAATTGTTATTTGAGATTTCCCTTTCGCTAATGCAACATAAGGCAAAATTTGATCCCCCAAATGTTTATCGAAACAAGCATTTGTTTTTTGCTCTTTTAATAATTCCATTACTGCTTCTTTTCCGACTTCTTCAGCTCTCTTCCCTAATCTTCCTAAGTTATCAGTTCCGATTATTGTATTTTCAAACTCACAAATTAAACAAATTGAGCTTCCCGGACAATCAGTTTCTGCATAATCTATTTTTTCTTCTCTTTCTAATTTCAATTTTTCTAGAATTTCTCTGGCACCTATCAATTGTCTTTCAGCAACTTTTTTATTTTTTAAAGAATTAGAAGCTCGGGAAACCACAAAAATTTTTTTAAATTTTCCTCTTTTTGTAAGAGTTAGAGGTTTTAATTTTGAAGGATAAATCTTTACTTTAACCTTACTTCCTCCTACAGGATAATAACCTCTTTTTAAAACCTCAATTTCCACTTTAACTCCCATTTTCTCCAAAATCTTTAAAAAAACATTCTGAAAATAATCCATCGTTGGAGAAAAGAAGGTGTCAGTTGCCCCTCCTTCAAAGAAAATTTCTACTGGAGAAGGCGCAAACAAAGCAGGAGGTAAGAGAGTTTGCAAGATCAGAGTAATGGAACCTGCTGTTGGAATTTTAATTGAAATTTTCTTTTTTTTAATTTCTCCTGGAAAGAATTTAATTTCTAAAGAACCCAATTTATCCCCTTCCAATCTTCCTTCACAAAGTTCAGCTAAAGCTCTCAACCCTAAAAGATGTTGAGTTTTCAAACCAGGTTCTTTTCTCCCTTTTCTGATATTAAAAATTCGACAAGGAGTTTTTAAAATCGTAGCTAAAGCTGTAGCTGTTCTTAGAATTTGTCCCCCTCCTTCAAGATAACTTCCGTCAATTTCAATCATTAGATTATTGTAAAAAAAGGTGACTTCTTGACAAGCTTTTTCAAGAGTTTATAATCGAAATATGTATAAATTTTATCCAAAACACTGTTTGACATTTATTTCCAGAGCGAGAGACTCTGGGGGTTCGGTTAGGAAAAAAAGGTAAAAGATTTTACACCGAGCCTCCAGAAAGGAGGCTCAGAAACTTTTATGGAAGAAATATTCTATCTTACAAAAGAAGGCTTGGAGAGATTAAAGAAAGAATATCAAGAGCTAAAAAGGATTAAAAAAGAAAAATTAAAGGGAGAATTTCCTAAAATTTTGCATTCTGAAGATTTGAACCCTGAATATATAGCTTTCAAAGAAGATTTTGGATTTTTGGAATCGAGGATAAATGAATTAGAGCACGTTTTAAACAATTACAAATTAATCACCCCTCCCCCAAAAGGGAAGCGAGACAGAGTTCAAATTGGAGCCACTGTTACTTTAGAAGAAGAAGATGGATCAATTAATGAATTTACTATTGTGGGAACTCTAGAGGCTAATCCTGCAGAAGGAAAAATTTCTTATTTATCTCCGGTTGGAAAAGCTCTCTTGGGAAAGAAATTAGGAGAAAAAGTAGTTATTACTTCGCCAATAAAAGTTGTTTATAAGGTAAAGAAAATTAAATATAAACTTGCCTGAATTTAATTTTTTTGGATTTTTTAATAAAATAATATCAGGAATAACCTGATTTTTTATTTTTATGAAAGAAATAATCGATTTTTTAATTGAAACTAATAAATTGAAAGAAATAGCAAGAAGGGGTTTAGTTGTTTGGAGAGTGAAAAATCCAATAACAATAGCTGAGCACACTTTTAGATTCCTCTTCTCTTCCTGGTTGTTTTCTATAGAGAAAAAATTTTCAATAAAGAAAGTAATTAAAATGGCTTTATTTCACGATCTTTGTGAAGTTTATGCAGGGGATTTAACCCCTCTTTTTTATTACAAAAGAAAAAGTAAGAGAATGATGAGATGGTTTAGGTTGTCTCAAAAGGAAAGAGAAAAGAGAGCAAAAGAAAAATATGAGCTAGAGAGAGAATCACTTTTAAAATTAATTAAAAATTTAAAACCGAGTTTAAAAAATGAAATTCTTTGTTATTGGACTAATTTTACAAAACTTCTTTCAAAGGAAGCTAAATTTTTAAAACAAGTTGATAGAATTGAAACACTTTTGGAATCACTTGAATACATTGGAACAGACGAAGAAATTACTGGAAAAGGATGGTGGGAAGGAACAGAAGAAATAGTTGAGGATCCTTTACTTTTGGAATTTTTAAAAGTACTCCAAAAAAAATTCTACCGCACAGCACCTCAATACAAGAAAAATAAAAAATTAGAGAACCTTTTAGATTTTCTTTTGGAAATTGGGAAACTCAGAAGGATGCCAAGATTGTATTGGTTGGCTAATGGAATAAAAAAACCAGAGACGGTCGCTGAGCACATATTTTCAGTTACTCTTACTACTTGGATTTTAGGCAGAGAAAAAAAGAATTTGAATATGGAGAAAATGTTAAAAATGGCTCTTTGCCATGAATTATCGGCTGTTTATACAGGAGATACAATCCCTTATATTAGAAAGTTGCCAAAAGATAAAAGAAAGAGGAAAGAAATTTTGAAAAAATGGCCTCGTCTTCCAGAGAAAGAAAAAAAGAAAAGATTTCAAAAAGAATACCAAGAAGAGAAAAAAGCTCTCTTGAAGCTAACGAAAAAATTAGATCCTTTCCTTAGAAAAGAAATTGTTGGACTTTGGGAAGACTATCGAAAAGTTAAAAGTCCAGAGGCTCTCTTTTTAATCCAAATCAATACTTTAGCAGTTTTACTTCAAGCGCTTTTGTATCAACAAAAATATAAAGGATATGTAGCAGATCCTCTTTGGGAATGGGCTTTTGAAAAATGCACAGATCCTATAGCTTTAAATTTTTTGGAAGCTTTAAAAGAAAGATTTTATTAAAATGAAAAAAATTTTTGTTGGTTGTTGCGGTTTCCCAATTAACAAAAAGAAATATTTTAAAACCTTTAAAATCGTAGAATTACAAAGTACTTTTTATCAACCTCCATTAAAAATTGAAACAATTAAAAAATGGAAGAAAGAAGCCCCCAAAGATTTTATTTTTTGTTTGAAAGCTTGGCAAATAATTACTCATCCTTCATCAAGCCCGACTTACAAAAGATTGAAAGAGAGATTTGGAAATCCTAAAAATTATGGATTTTTTAAAAATACAAAGGAGGTTTTTAAAGCATGGGAAAGAACCAAAAATATTGCGAAGATCTTACAAGCAAAAGTAATTGTTTTTCAGTGCCCCGCTTCTTTTAAGTCAGAGAGAAAAAACGTTCAAAATCTAGAAAATTTTTTTGAGAAGATAAAAACAAAAAGATTTATTTTTGCTTTAGAATTAAGAGGAAATTGGCCAAAAGATTTAATTAGAAAAATTTGCAAAAAATTTAATCTTATTCATTGTACTGATCCTTTCAAACAAAAACCCATTTTTGGAAAGAAAAATTATTTTAGACTTCATGGGAAGCCAGGATATAATCTTAGATACAAATATACAAAAGAAGACTTTAAAAAACTTTTAGGGTTTTGCGACAAAAAAGAAAACTTCGTTTTCTTTAACAATTTGAATATGGTAAAAGACGCTCAAGAATTTAAAAAATTATGTCAAAAGTTTTAATCGGAACATCAGGTTATGTTTATTCTCATTGGGAAGGAATTTTTTATCCAGATACTTTGCCAAAATCAAAAAAATTAGAATATTATTGCTCACATTTTAGAACTGTTGAGTTGAACAATACTTTTTACAGGTTACCTTCAGAAAAAGTTTTTGAAAGTTGGTACAAAAGATCTCCAAAAAATTTTATTTTTGCAGTTAAGGTTTCAAGATTTATTACTCATATTAAAAAATTAAAAAATTGCAAAAGACCTTGGAAAATTTTTCTGGAAAGATCTTTGATATTGAGAGAAAAGTTGGGTCCTTTTTTGTTTCAATTGCCCCCTTTTTTGAAAAAAGACTCAAAAAAACTAAAAAATTTTGTCGAAATGCTTCATAAAAATTCACCCAAAAATTTAAAATTTGCCTTTGAATTTAGAGATGAAAGCTGGTGTAATGAAGAAATTTATCAAATTCTAAAAGAAAAAAATATAGCTTGGGTAATAGCTGATTCCCCCCATTGGCCTAAAAGATACGAAGTTACAGCAAATTTTGTTTATGTGAGAATGCACGGTTCTAAAGCTTTGTTTTCTTCAGATTATACAAAGAAAGAATTGGAAGAATTGGCTGACCAGATTAAAAAGTGGAAAAAGAAAAAATTAGACATTTTTGTTTATTTTAATAACGACGTTCAAGGCTTTGCAGTTAAAAACGCCAAAGAATTAATTAATTTGTTATAATCAAAAAATGAGGTTTGTGGTTTCAACAAAAGGTTTTTGCGATATTGTCGACATTACTTCTAGAATTCAAGAAGCGATAAAAAAAGCAAAGGTAAAAGATGGTTTTTGTATAGTTTCTTGCCCAGGGTCTACTGCTGGAATCACAACTATTGAATATGAGCCCGAATTATTAAAAGACTTTAAAGAATTTGTTGAAAAATTGGTTCCTTCAGATAAAAGATACCATCATGATTCGGTCTGGGGAGAAGCTAATGGTTTTTCTCATTTGAGGTCTTCTCTTTTTAAGCCCTTTTTAACAATCCCAATTGAAAACGGAAAACCGATTTTAGGAACTTGGCAACAAGTAGTTTTGATCAATTTTGATAATAGGGAAAGAGAAAGAGAGGTGATAGTCAAAGTTTTTGGAAAATAAAGGTCAAAAAATTTTAAAAATTATGAGAGAAAAAATTTGGAAAGGTTTTGGAATTTTTGGGATGATATGTTTGGGATTGATTATTTTCTCTGTTCTCTTTAAAGGACTTTTCGTTTCTTTCACAAGAAAAAACGTTCCAGTGTATGAACTAGAAAAAGGTATTATTGGAACTCCTTTACCAGCAGGAGTTGGAACCGGAAAAGAAAAAGTAACGAAGGAAGAAGAAAATCTTTTGCCAGAAACTACTTCTCGAATGATAATTAAAAGCGGTTGGTTGAATTTAGTTGTTAAAAATATAGTTGATACTGCCCAGAAAATTTCAAAATTTGCTCAAGAGAGAGGAGGTTGGGTAGTTTCGAGTAATATTTCCCAAAGTGAAAAAATTCTTTCTGGAAGCATTACCGTAAGAGTACCTGCTGAAAGCTTCGATGAGAGCATGGAATATTTCAAAAGTTTAGCTGAAAGAGTAAGTAATGAAAGAACCCAAGCTCAAGACATCACTGAAGAATACGTAGATTTGCAATCAAGGCTGAAGAACTTGGAAGCAGCAGAAAGCCAGCTTTTGGAAATTATGGAAAGATCAGGAACAATTTCAGAAGTCTTGCAGGTACAAAGAGAATTAATGAATGTAAGAGAACAGATTGAGAGAATAAAGGGGAGAATGCAGTATCTAGAGCAGAGCGTGAAAATGTCTTCCATTACTGTTAATTTAGCGCTTTCTGAAGAATTATTGCCTATTCCCCCCGCTGAAAAATGGAGACCAAAATATGTTTTGTTACAAACTTGGAAAAATGTCTTGGATTTTTGGAAGAGTTTTTCTTATCTTTTGATAAAAATTGTAGTTTGGGCTCAAGTCTGGATACCTTTTGGGATAATTTGTGTTTTAATTTGGAAATATTGGAAAAAGAGAAAGATTAAGAAAGAGTGAAGAAAATTTCAGAGTTTTTAAAATTGAATAGGGTAATCAAATACCTTATCTTGAGCGATTTAATTTTCTGGTCAGGATGGGGATTGTTATCTCCTATTTTTGCGGTTTTTATAACTCAAAAGATAGAAGGCGGGAATTTAGCTGTAATAGGAGTGGCGAGTTCAATTTATTGGATTTTAAAATCTCTTTTAAGAATTCCAATTGGAATTTTGTTAGATTCAAGAAAAGGAGAAGAAGACGATTTTTGGTTTTTATTTTTCGGTTTAATCTTGAGTTCCTTAGTCCCTTTTGGGTATTTAATGGCAAAATATCCCAGCCACATTTATCTTTTACAAATTCTCCAAGCTTTTGGAATGGCAATGGCTCTTTCTGGATGGACAGCGATTTTTTCAAGACATTTAGACAAAGGAAAAGAAGCTACAGAATGGGGAATTGATGCTACTTCAGTAGGTCTTGGAATTGGAATTTCAGGTGCTTTAGGAGGATTAATTGCCAATTCCTTTGGTTTTAAAATAATTTTTCTTTTAGTTGGAGTTTTGGGATTTTCGGCTGCAATTTTACTTCTTTTTATTTTGAAGAAAATTTCCCCTCGTTCTCTTAAAAAAGGATTGATTTTCTCTTTCAAAGAAACCTTCTTTCAAGAAAAATGAAAACTAAAATTTAGCTAAGATTTTTATGTAGACAATTATTTAATAAGGAATTATTCAAAGAAGAAGAGGTTGAGCAAAAAAAGAAGATATTATAAATTGTTGGCTCTTACAAAAAATGTTAAAATTTTTGAAGAAATAAATGCTATTTTTAACAAATGAAAAAACAAATTGGAGATTTATTTTCTTAATAATAGCTTTGGCTTTAATAGTAGGTGGAACAGTTTTGGATTTGGTAAAAAATTTCAAACAAAGTGTTGAAACCTCCCCAGTATTAGTAGAGGCTCCTTCAAAAGAAACTCAGAAATCAAAAATAGTCAAAGAGATAAAACAAGAATCGCAAACTGAAAAAGAATTAGAAATTTATCCTTATGATGCTGATGTTTCAATTTGTGTTTCTAGTAGAGGCAAGAAATTTCCTACGACCGGACTTAATTCTGCTAAATGGTTTGTTTGGGGAGGTTGCGCAAAATCTAAATTCTATAATGTAGTTCCAGGAAAAGAGTTAATTTTTCATGTTTATACAGATTCTTGCTTAGGTTGTGTTTGTCATCATCCCAATTTTTACATTTTTGAATATCAGAATGGAAAATGGGAACAAACAAAATATTTTGATTTACCAGATATACCTAAATTTTCAGAGAATATTTTTTATACTCCTTCCTCTGATAAAATAAAAATTTCTGCAAACGATTGTTTTTACTTGCGTGTTTTTTCTGGAAACATAGAGGAGGTTGAAAAAGAACTAGGAAAGAAAATAAAAACCAGACAGAAATTAGCAGAAGAATTTCTTGAAGAATTTATGAAAGCTAGAATGGCTGGAGATGAAGAGAAAGCTTTGAGCTTTTTAACAGAAAATTCAAGAGAACAATTTTTGAGGGAAGTTCCGTTAAGATTAACTAACCTTGATATCTCAGAATATAGAATTTCACAAGTAAGAGAAATTACTGAAACTAATTTTGAATTTATTGTCGAAACAATTTCAAAAGACCAACCCGGTAAAACAATAGAGTTAATAGAAGTGAGTGAAGTGTTAGGAGAGTTTTTTGTTAATTCAATAAAATTACCAGGTTAGAGCTATTAAAAACTTTATGTTAATAATTGATAAAAATCAAAAAACAAACTGGAAATATATTTTGATTTTGTTGATTCTAGCTGTAATAGCTGGTGGAGGAATTTTGA
>CAYUTJ010000011.1:0-17870 GCA_964447735.1 uncultured Candidatus Saccharibacteria bacterium
GGTTCTTCCCCTTCTCTAATAAACCCTTGCTCTCTTGCTTTCTCTTCCCAAAAAAGTTCACTTTTTGCCTTAGATAAAATCCTTTCAAATTCTTTCTTCTTTTTAACTAAGTTTTCGATTTCTTTTTTTAAATTCTGGACTCTTTTTTCAGTTTCTTTTCTTTCTTTGAAAACTTTAATATTTAAAAATAACAGAAATAAAAATAACAAAAAAATAATAAAAAAAATAAAGTTTTTTCCTTTTTCTTTTCCTTTCACTCTTTCATTATAAAAGATTTCATTTCAAAAATAAAAGCCCAAGTAGGCCGTAGGCCGGATTCTGTTTTAGCTGCCATTTGTCTGGGCCTCAGGTCACCCTGAGGCTCAAGCGGCTTGGCCCGAGATTGAGGTAATTTTTCTCAATCTCTTTGGCCTGCCTTGCACCCCGCTGGGATTTAGCCGTTTCACTTCAGCCTTTGGCTGATCCTCCAAAGCTCCTTTAAGGAGCGAAGGAGGACAACGCCTTATAGCTGAACTCGCCCCTCCAGTGCATGCACTAGAGGGGCGCCTCGGCCCTTACGGGCCTCGGCGTCTCTGTTCGCACCCCTCGCCTCACGGCGGCCAGGTGTTACCTGGAGCGTTCCTCCCCCCAGATGTATATCTGGGGGGAAAGGTGTCCGGACCTTCCTCTCCGCTAGAATATTCTAGCGGAGCGGCAGCTCACCTACTTGGGCTATGAAGATTTTAGTCTATGGAAGGCTTTTTGTCAAGGGAGGATAAGGTTTTTCTAACTAATTTATCAGCCTCTTTATTTTTTTTCCTAGAAATTAGTTTAAATTTAACTTTCTTAAAATCCAGTTTTAGGTTCCAAAGTTTTAAAAAAAGAGGCTGTAATTTTTTATCTAAAATCTTATATTTTCCTTCCATTTGATTGACTAATAATTCAGAATCTGACCTTAACTCAACCTCTGTTACTCTCGCTAACTTTTTTCCCAAAAATTTTTTCAAATGCAAAAGAGCTAAAATGGCAGCTTCATATTCTGCTTCGTTGTTTGTTTTTTCACCAATGTATTTTGAGAATTTTTTAAAAATCCCTTTTCTTTCATTACAAAATAAAAAAGCAGCTGCTGCTGGCCCTGGATTTTTTATTGCTCCCCCATCACTAAAAATGATAATTTTTCTCATAAATTTTCAATCAAGCATTTTTTAAATTTTTCCAAATTCTCGTTTTTAATTCTAAAGCCAGAAGCTTGAGGATGACCTCCAAAAGAAATTAAAAGATCTCTGCACTTTTTCATTAGTTCCACCGTATTAACTTCTGGAGGAGATCTCACGGTACCTTGAGTTTCTTTCTCTCCAATTTTAAAAATGAAAGTTGGCTTTTTAAAAATTTGGCAAATTTGAGAAGCGACAGCAGGGATTAAACTAAATTTAAAATCTTTGCTTCCAGCAAAAATTATAGGTTCTTTTTCCAAAATTTGAGATTTAACTTCCTCTATTATTTTCTTTATCTCTCCTTTTCTCGCTTTTCCTTTTTCAATCAATTTTTCAAAGAGTATTTTTGCTTCTTCTAGATTGGCTAAAGTTAAAAGACGAAAGGAGGCTGGTAAATTATTTTCCATATCTCTAACATTCAAAATCGAAATTATTTTATGAATTTCTTGAGGAACTTTAAAAAATAAAGGGAAAATTCTAAAAGCTGGCCTAAAAGAATTTTTCATTAATTCTAAACCTTCATCAGTCATTAATTTGTTCTCTCTTTCTTGAGGCATCATATCAGCCAAAGTAGCTAAAGCTACTAATTCTAAAAAATTTCTTCTCATTGCTTCTGACATTCTTTCTTTCAAAATTTCTTGTGATAGTTTAAAAACGATTCCAACAGTAGCTAGATTTTTAAAAGGATAAGTATCTCCTTTTTGTTTTGGATCGACGATAATATCTGCTTCTGGAAGATCGTTCAAAACTTCATGATGGTCAACAATTATTACACTAAAACCTAATTCTTTAGCTAATTTTACTTCTTTAAAGTTCGAAATCCCACAATCTAGGGCAACCAAAAGGGCTGGAGCGTGTTTCTTTAAAGAGTTTAAAGCAATTTCTGAAATTCCATATCCTTCTTTTTCTCTGTCTGGAAAATAAATTTCTTTTATGTTTCCTCCTAGTGTTTTGATGGTTTCTTCTAAAATGATAACTGAACAAACACCATCCAAATCTGCATCTCCGTAAATTAAAATTTTCTCTTTGTCTGAGATTGCTTTCAAAATTCTTTCGGCTGCTTTTTTCAGATTTTTAATCTCCATAATATCCTAAAATTTTTAAACCCGGTAATTTTTCTCCCGCCAAAAATTTCAATAATGCTCCCCCTCCAGTTGAAGCAAAGGAGAATTTTTGGGTAATCCCCAATTGATTTGTTAACTCAATTGTTTCCCCTCCTCCAATTAACGAAAAGGCTTTACTTTCTAAAATAGCTTCGGCTAACTTTTTTGTTCCTTCAATATATCTTTTATCTTCAATTTTACCAAAAGGACCGTTCCAAAAGATAGTTTTAGCCTCCAATATCTTTTCTCTAAAAAGTTTAATAGTCTTTGGTCCAATATCCAGTCCTCCGTCTTTTTCATCTATTGGAAAAAGAACATTTTTCCTAACTTTTATCTTTACCTTTCCTTCCTGAATTTCTTTCCAAATTAGACGATTAACCAACACCCAATCCCCCATTTCTGAAAATTTTTCAACCAAAGGAGCTTTGTCTTTAACTTTTCTTCCTCCTACCAAAGCTACTAAAGGTTTTTTATAATTTTTCAAAAAATTTTCTAAAACCCTAACTTCTTTTTCAAACAAAAATCCAACTCCAGAAGGCAAATATTTTGGAAGACCAATGACTGAAGCGTGGGGTCGGTGAGCAACTGAAAAAGCTTCGTTGATAAAAATTTGGCCCAATTTTGCTAAAGATTTTGCAAAATCAGGATCGTTCTTTTGTTCTCCAGGATAAAATCTAATATTTTCTAGCATTAAAATTTCTCCTTCTTTCAAAGAATTAACTTCTCTTTCTACCCTCTCACCAATAGCTTCATTGAGTTTTGTGATTTTTTGATGAATTAATTCTTGGAGATGTTTTGCTACAGGATCTAATCTCAGTTCTTCTACAATTTCTCCCTCTGGATCTCCAAAATGAGAAATTAAAATTATTTTTGCTTTGTTTTCTTTCAAAAAATGAATTGTTGGAATCGCGTTTCTTATCCTAAAATCATCTAAAACTTTCCCGTTTTCTATGGGAACGTTAAAATCGCATCTCACTAAAACTCTTTTTCCTTCAAAATCAAAATCTTTAAGTTTTCTTAGAGCCACTGATTTTTCCTAAAGCCTTTTTCAAACTTTCTCTTAATTTTTCAACATCAACCTTTGGTCTTTTCTTTTTTTCTTTTTTAATTTCTGTTTTTTTCCCAGAAATTGGCGTTGGAGTTATTCTTTCAATTTCTTTTAGAGAAACTCCTTCTTTTTCCTTTTCTATTTTTTTCAAACAAGATTTGCAATAAACAGGTCTTGAAGGATCAGGTTCGAAAGGAACTTTAATTTCTTTTCCACAAACTACACATTTTGCATCAAAAAGTTGAACAGGTTGGGAAATTGAAGGTGTAGGAATTTCTCTTTCTGTCCTCGCCCACCTTTCAATCTTTCCTTCAATTATCTCTCTTTTTATTCCGTACCTTTCTCTTGAAACTTTAATTATTGTATCAAAATTTGTCTTCTCAGGTTTCTCCAAAGGAGGTAAAGTTTTGGCAGAAAAAGGAGGGGTAGTGATTCCCTCAACCATTAATTTTATAAAAATATTATATTTTGGCAAATTAATTAGATCTTGAGCGGTCACTTCTGGATAAAACTCTTTTTCTAAAAACAAAGCATCTTCTGCTCCAACTCTAAAAACGATTATCGTTCCTACATTTCCAAAAATCGCTTCTCTAATTCGAGTACTCTTTCCAGTCGGTGTCATTTCATCAAGTTGACCTAAATATTGGTTAGCTAAAGTTAAAGCTAATCTGTATTTTCTCGCTTCAGACAAAATACTAACAAAAGCTTCAGTAGCAAAGTTTTGAAATTCGTCCACATACAAGAAAAAATCTCTTCTTTTTTCCTCTGGAACATCAACTCTCGACATTGCTGCCAATTGCAATTTTGTAACTAATAAAGCTCCTAGAAGTCTTGAATTATCTTCTCCAATTTTTCCTTTGGATAAATTAGCAATTAGAATTTGTCCTTCATCCATTACCTTTCTCATATCAATTTTAGATTTAACTTGGCCGATGATATTCCTAATCAAAGGGTTTGATATGAATTGGCCAACTTTGTTTTGAATAGCGGCAGTAGCTTCAACTTCGTATCTTTGAGTATATTTTGCAAATTCATTAACCCAGAATGATTTAACTACAGGATCTGTCACTCTCTCAACTACCTTTTTTCTATATTCAGGATCAGCCAGCATTCTATTAATTGCTAACAAAGTTGTGTTTGGATATTCCAAAAGAGCTAAAATAGTGTTATTTAGAATGTACTCCATTCTTGCCGACCAAACATCTGGCCAAATTTTCTTAAAAACTCCCATCAAACCAGAAGCTACCAAGTGTCTATGTTCTGGCGACACCTTTTCCATCACATTGAAAGCTATTGGGTATTCAATATCAGCAGGATTAAAATAAACAACGTCGTTAATTCTATGGGAAGGTATATAATGTAAAATTTCCTCTGCTGCCTCACCATGAGGGTCAATAAAACCTATTCCTCTTCCAGCTAAAATATCCTGAACTGCCATGTTTACTAAAAGAGAAGTTTTTCCCATCCCGGTCTTTCCTAAAATATAAATATGACGTCTTCTATCGTCCAATTTTATTCCAAACTTTTTAAATTGATTTCTAAAAGTAGTAAAACCTAAATAGGTAATATCTTTTTCCATAAGTTTTATGGCAAAGTTGGTGGAGGCCCAACTTTTTTAACTTCGACTCGAGGAACAGTAGGTAGAATAATCCTGGTTGGGAAGTGAAAGATGGTTGCTAATTCCTCAATACTCAAAAGACAAGTAGCTCTGATTCCGGGAACGGTTCTGTAGCGAATTAATTTGATAAAAGGTGGAGGATCTCCTCTAAAATTCCAAGGGAAATAAGAAGGTAACCTTTCGACATAATCTTTGAATCTTTGACGTTTTCTTAAATAGAGCCTTCTTCCTTTGGCTACATAATGAATTCTAGTTCTCGTTCCGCCAAAATATGTGAAATAATTCATATGAACAGTTGAAAACTGACTCATTAGATATTCTCTCATTAATTTGTAATTTCCACGATTGTGAGGTTCGTCTTTTTTATAAAGATGAATTACCCTTATCCAACATTGATAGATTGGTTTTTTCAATTTGTTTTCAATCCCTGCTAACACTTCTCTTTCTCCCGGTGTCAATCTCAATTCAGGGGCTATCAATTCTAAAGGCTTTTCTTCTTCTTTTGGTTTTGGTTTTCCCATCACTAAGGTTTCAAAAACCTCTTCAAAAATTGATTTTGGTTTTTTGGCAGATTTTCTTTTTGCAATTCTATCAGCTTCTGCTCTTGCTTTTGCTTGCCAAGGAAAAATCTTATCTAAAATTGGATTGCAAACAATCTGAAACCAAATCTGCTCTCCAGATTGAAGTTTTGATAGTGCTTCCAAAAGAGCATCCATTGGATCTAACCTCTTCTCCTCTACAACTCTTTTTTCTTCTTCAGGCCTTTCAAAAAACATAGTATAAGTTTTAATTGGAAAATGATCAGGTTTTGCTAAAGTATAATCCTCAGAATAAAGATCCCATTTTTCATTGGGAATATTTTGGGGTACCTTTTTGGTGTAATCTTCAACTTCTGAAATTTCTGCATCTGGATATTGAGAAAAAATAGCAGTTTCTGCAGCATTTTTAAAAAAATCAGGAATTCTCATAAAAATATGAACCTCTCCTCCAAAAGAACAAATCTCAAAAGAAAACCAACCTCCATATCCTAAAGGATGTAAAGCTCCTTTGCACCACCTTTCTCTCCAGTTTCCAACATCAATTATGCCCCAGAGCATTGAAAAAACATTTTCCATCGCAGAAAATGGTTTTTTTACTTCTCTCGGAGGTTTAATTTCAAGTAATATCCATTTGAAAGATTTTTTATAAAAAACCTCCCATCTCATCCACCAAAGATAAAAAAATCTAAAAGGAAAATACAAGATTAATGGGAAAAAGAACCACCACCAGTTCTTTAAAATTTGCCAAAAAATTGTCATGTTTTAAAAAGAAAAAATTTCCTTAAAATAATCAATTAAAAATGGAAAAAATTTCGAAGTTAAAAAAGCAAAGAAAAAACCTAAAAATCCGCTAAAAATGTATAAAAAAGTATGTAAAAAACTAACAAAAAATCCGACTAAAAATTTCCTGTCAGGATACCATTCTTGAGTCCAATAAGCACAAAGAGAAAATAAAATTAGAAAAAAAAGAATTGCAGAAAAAAATAAAATTTTCATTCCCAAGTTTAGTGGAAAAAATAAAAAAACAAAGAAAAAGGAAAGGGGAACAAAATGTAAAATCCTTTTTTCAACTGTATCTAGGGCCATTAGATTTGAGCGGTTTTTGGTCTGTATCTTCCTTGAGAATCTCTTTCAAAATACTTTTTGTTATAAAGATAAAGGAAAACAGTAGTTGGCTTTACAATCCTTTGCTTTCTAACTTCCTCTAAAATTTCCTCTTTTGTCATCGGTCTTTTCTTTTCTTTCAAAATTCTCAAAATCACATCTTTTACTTCTCCTGGAAAATAACCCCATTCAGCTAAAGCATAAGTTCCTCTTCCAACTAAAACAAATCTTTCATCTTTTATAAGTTCGTTATGAACTGTCGGTACCTTTGCACCTTTAATTTGGGCTGCAATTTCTGTAAAGTGAAGGGGTCTTTGAGCTTTTTTCAAAACCAAATAGGCCTTGTCTCTAATTCCTCTTGGTTTTATTTCAGGCCATTCTAAAAGCCCATAGAAACCTTCTTCATTCTTGGCCACAATTTTTGAGATCTCAAGAAAAGAATTCAAAACTTCTCTTTCAATTCCAAAAATCTTTGAGATCTCTTCAAATTTCAAAAGCTTTCTTTCTTTCTTGAAAAACTTTACTAACTTTGACAAAAACTTTTTGGCTCTTTCCAAATAATTCTTGCCTATGGTCCAGAGAGTAAAAAATTCATCGGTCTGATTCTTTCTTTGAAATCTTTTATCCAATTTCAAAAGCAAAAGAATTTCTCTTCCCTTTTCTAAAACTAAATTCTCTTCTTTCCTCACCCCTCCTTTTTTCTTAAACTCTGAAAAAATGGAATCGAAAACTGCTTTTTTGGTTCCAATCTCTTCTCTAATTTTTTTCAGGGCAGCTTCCTCAATTTGTCTTACTCTCTCTCTACAAACTCCAAAATCTCTACCAATAGCTTCTAAAGTTTCTTTTTCTTTCCCGAAAAGGCCAAATCTTCTTTCTATAACCTCTCTTTCTCTTCCGTTTAAATTTGAGATTAAAGCCTGGCAAACTTTTTTTAGATTAACCTTTGCCATATTTTTTTATTTTAAAACAAAAAATAAGACTTTGTCAATAACCATATTTTGGCCAACAACACTTTTTATATTTTTTCCCAGAACCGCAGGGACAAGGGTCATTTCTTCCTACTTTTTTCCCTTCGATTTTCACCCTTTCTTCTCTTTTGGGTTTCATATAAATTGACAAAATTCCTTTTCCGATGGTTTTTTTAATTTCAGAAATCATTTTTTTGAAAAGGAAATTACCTTCTCTCTTGTATTCGACGAGAGGATCTAAATTTCCATAAGCTCTTAATTTAACAGAATCTCTCAGATGCTCCATTGTTTCTAAATAATCTACCCAAAATGAATCAAAAACAGAGAGAGAATAATATTTGCCAATTTTAAAGAAATTCTCCTTTCCGAATTCCTCTTCTTTTCTTTTTAAATCTTCAACATTAAAACCTGCTTCTTTAACAAATTCTTCAAGATTTCTTTTCAAAGCATCATAATCAGCTAACAAAATTTCTCTTCTCATTTTATAGAAAAATTCTCGATGTTTGTTCATTACTTCGTCGTATTCCAAAAGATTTTTTCTGATATCAAAGTTAATTCCCTCAACTTTAGCCTGAACTTCATCGATTGCTTTTGTAACTAATTTAGATTCTATGGGTTGATCTTCTGGAATTTTTAAAGTTTCCATTAAAGATTTTATTTTTTCCCCTCCAAATATTCTAATTAATTCATCTTCCAAGGAAATGAAAAATTGACTTTCCCCTGGATCTCCTTGTCTTCCGGCTCTTCCCCTTAATTGATTGTCAATTCTTTTGGCTTCATGTCTTTCAGTTCCTAAAACAAAAAGACCGCCCAACTCCCTCACTTTTTCTGCTTCCTTTTCATCTGGAGGATTACCTCCCAAAATAATGTCAACTCCCCTTCCTGCCATGTTTGTTGCAACAGTAACAGCCTTTAATTTTCCAGCTTGAGCTATAATTTGAGCTTCCTTTTCATGATGTTTTGCGTTTAGAACTTGATGGGGGATTCCTGCTCTTTTTAAAAGTTTTGACAAATGTTCATTTTTTTCTATTGATCTTGTTCCGACTAAGATTGGTTGTCCTTTTTGATATCTTCTTTTCACTTCTTCAACGATTGCTTTAAATTTTGCTCTTTCTGTCTTAAAAATTTTATCTGGGAGATCCTTTCTAATCATTGGTTTGTTCGTAGGAATGATTACAACTTCTAGCCCATAAACTTTCTCAAACTCTTCGGCAGAAGTAGCTGCAGTTCCTGTCATTCCAGCTAATTTTTTGTATTTTCTAAAGAAATTTTGAAATGAAATTGTCGCTAAAGTTATAGATTCTGTTTTTACCCTCACTTCTTTGTGTCCCCTCACATATTCTTTAGCCTCCACTGCTTGATGAATTCCAGCTGACCATCTTCTTCCTGGCATTAATCTTCCGGTAAACTCATCCACAATAATGATTTGACCATTTTTTATCACATAATCCCTATCTAAATGGAAAAATTCCTTTGCTCTAATAGCATTTTCTATTCTATGGATTGTTCTAAAATCAGCTTCTGCCCAAGGATCTTTTTTCAGAAAAGAGATAACCCTTTCTTGCCCTTTCTCTGTCCATTCAAAAGTTCTATCCTTTTCGTCTATTATATAATCCTCTTTTCTTTTTAATTTCTCTGCTAAATTTGCAAAAAAGTAATAAATAGTTTCTGGTTCTTTTGAAGGAGCAGAAATTATTAAAGGGGTTCTGGCTTCGTCTATTAATATAAAATCTACTTCATCAACAATAGCATAATGCAATTCTCTTTGAACAATTTGACTCTTGTCATAAGCCATATTATCTCTTAGATAATCAAATCCAAATTCATTGTTTGTTCCATAAGTAATATCTGCCAAATAAGCCTCCGATCTTTTGCAGGGTCTTAAAAAATCTTCAACAACATAAAAAGAACCCAATTCATCTCTCAATTTTTCTTTTTCTTCTGGAGGTTTTTTATATTCTGGGTCATACAAAAAAGACTGTTCATGATTTAAACACCCTACAGAAAGTCCCAAAAGATGATAAATTTGACCCATCCAAACAGTATCCCTTCTTGCTAAATAATCATTAACAGTTACCAGATGGCATCCTTTTCCTTCTAAAGCATTTAGATAAAGAGGCATTGTCGCTGTTAAAGTCTTTCCTTCTCCAGTTTTCATTTCAACGACTTTTCCTTGATGCAAAGCAATAGCTCCCATTACTTGAACATCGTAATGTCTTTGTCCCAAAGTTCTTTTTGCAGCTTCTCTAACTAAAGCAAAGGCTTCTGGTAAAATATCATCTAAAGTTTCTCCTTTCTTTAATCTTTCTTTGAACTCTAAAGTTTTCTCTTTTAATTTTTCATCAGGAATCTTTTCAAATTCCTTTTCAAGAGAATTTATTTTCTCAACGACCGGCCTTATTTTCCTTAAATATTTTTCGTTTTGATCTCCAAAAATTTTTTTGAGATTTAACATATTTTAAATTTTAGTCCTTTTTAATAAAAAATAAAGGTGGCTTTCGCCACATAAATAAAAGAGCTATTGTTGAATGTTGCAATCTATAAACGAAGTTTTTTGATCTCTCTTACATTCTTGAAGATTAGAATTTTGCACCTCGCACTCTTTAAGCTCACATTCTTGTAGGTTAGAATTTCTGATCTTGCACTTTATTAGAATGCATTCTTGTATATTACTATTTTCTATTTCCTCGTTTTCAAGAGTTCGCTCAACTAAATTTGCATCTCGTATCATTTCATTCTCTCACCTCTAAATTAAATTTTATCTTAATCTTCTTGAGATGTCAACCTAAAAGAAATTAAAGAATTCTTTCTCAAATTCTTGAAAATTCCTTTTGAAAAATTTTCCTTTGCCAAATCTTCTGGAAAAATTAATCCCTTTTTTATTTCTCCCTCAATCAACTTTTTTAAAACCTCCAACGGAAAGACGACAGAAATTTTTTGCATTGAGTTTAGTTTTTCTTTCTTTTTTGAAAAACTTTTGACGACTAAAGAAAGTTTTTCTTTTTTTGTTTCGATTTTAATCTTTCCAAAAGTTAAATTATCTTCAATTTTTCTTTCCAAAATTCTTTTTGTCTTTTCGAAATTTTCTTTGTTTAAGAATCCGTGATTTTTCAAAAAGTTGTAAAATTCAAAAAAGCCATAAGGTCTTACTACCCTAAAAATGAAATTTTTTATTTTCAATTTTTTCATTAATTGCTCAAACCCAGAGAGAGCAAAATAACTCTCAGCTAAAATTCCAAAAAATTTTTCTCTTTTTAAACCAGAAAAAGGAGGAAATCTTTTTTTCTTTCCATTAATTAATTGAATTGATGAAAGTTCGTGTTCTAAAATTAAGTCCTCAAAACACCATAAAAAAGGATAAAAAAATTTTTGGGGAGATAAAGTTCCAGCAAAAACTTCAATTTTTTTAATTTCTTTTAATTTTTTAGCAAAAAACGAAATCAAAAAATTCAAAAGCCCAGGACAAAAACCACAATTTGGTAAAACACAAATTTTTGCTTTCTTAATTTCTTTTTTCTTTTTTAAATAGATTTCAGCTTCCAAATCTGAAAGGTCGATTAAATCTTTTTTGTATTTTAAAGCATATTTCAAAGAAAGCTTCCCCACTTTTCCCGGTAAAGCTCCCAAAAAAATATCGTAATTTTTCAAATTTGAATTTTTCTTCCAAAAGTTAACTCTAAAACCTTTTTTCTTTAAAAGATAAAAAAAGGCTCTTCCGATTCTCCCTTTTCCAAAAATTAAAATTTTCTTTTTCATAACTTAAAAATTTTGGGCAAGGTTAAACTTGCTTTAAAAATTTCAGGTGAAAAATATTTTAAAGAAAATTTCTTTTTAAATTTTTCAAATTTTTTCTCAATCTTTGCTTTTTTCAAATCAATTTTTTTAGACCCTATTAAAAAACAATACTCACCACAATGGAAAGAAGGAACGCAGAATCTCAAAATAAAAACTTTTGGAAAAACCTTTTTTAATCTTAAAAAAATTTTTTTAACAAAATTTTCAAAATCCAAAAAAGAAGCTCCCAAAGTAATTAATATCCCTTCTTTGGTTAAGATTTTAAAAGCTCTTTTGTAAAATTTTAGAGAAAAAAGAGCTAAAGAATTTTTTTCACCAAAATTTAGAGAATCAATAATAATAATGTCGTATTTTTCGTTTGTGTTTTTCAAAAATTTCTCCCCTCTCTCTATAAAAACTTTTACTCTCTCATCAGAAAAAGAATTTTGAGAAACAAATCTTAAATGGGTCTTTGCCAAATTTATCATTGTTTTATCCATCTCTACTAAATGGACTTTTTCAACAGAATGTTTTAAAACCTCCCTCAAGGCTCCTCCATCTCCCCCACCAATAATTAAAATTCTTTGAGGGTCTCTGTGAGGAAATAAGACAGAATGAGAAATCATTTCATGATAGATGAATTCATCGTATTCTGTTAATTGTAAAATTCCATCTAACACTAAAATTCTTCCATAAATTGGATTTTTAAAAATTAAAATATCTTGGAATTTGCTTTTTCCTTTAAAAATTATTTTTTCAATCAAAAAATAATGTTTGATTCCCTTTTCTCTCTTTCCTGGAATTTTCTTCTCTAAAAACCAATTTTTATAAATAGGCATAGAAATTTTTTTTGAATTTTACTCTTTTGGGAGTTTGAGGTAGAAATTCAAAGATAAAAAGAGAGGCTCCTATTTTTGGTAATTTTTCAATTGTTTCTCGAGTGAAAAATTCACTCAATCTTTTTTTAATTTCCTTATCTTCTTCGTAAAGCTCAATCTGAGGGTAAAAAATTTTTCCATTAATCCTTTCTAAAATAATCAAATTCTCTTTTGAGAAAAATTTCTGCAAAAACAAAAATCTATTTCCAATAGATTCATCCCCTACTTCTAAAAATCCAAACCCCCCTTCTTTTCCTAAATTTTCTTTTCCAAATTTCACGAATTTTCTAACTCCTTCTTCTGTATAAACTGGATTTGTCAAAAATCCCACAAAGTTTCCCTTCAATTTCTTTACTTTTGAAATGTCAACCTTTTTGGTTTCGATCTTCAAATGGTATTTTTTTGCCAAATAATTAATATTCTTTAGAATTCTCTCATCTAAATCGCAAACTGTACATTCAATTTCAGAATCTACCAAAGTTAAAATTATGGAAATAAAATCGTCATCTCCAACAAACAAAAATTTTCTCTTCAAAGGTAAATACTCCAAAATCTTCTTTACTAAAAAAAGAGCAGAACCTTGAGAAATTGGCATTTGATCAAATTTGATTTCGGGGAAAAATTTAAATTCTTTTTTAAAAAGATTAATTACTAAATCTTTTGGTTTTATTTTAACTTTTAATTTTTTCTCTATCTTTCTTTTAATTTCTTTTTCAGTTTGAGGTTCAGGAATGTTCTTTAAAAAATTTTTATTTCTAACTTCAATTTTTCCATTTTTCTTTACTCTTATTACTTTTTCTTTTTGTAAAAATTTTAAGTATCGCCAGAAATCCCAATCTTCAGTAAAATTTTTCAAAATAAATTCTGAATTTTTTTTCGAGTAAATTATATCCTTTACCCTTTTTAAAAAAGAAAGGAAAGATGGCTTTTCATAATTTTCAAAAAATTGATTTAAAATTTCATCTGAAATTTTCAAATTTTTGAGAGAAGTAGAAAATTTTTTTGCACAAATAAAAAAATCTTTCTTGGCAAAAGACAAAAATTTTTTATAAAGTTTTTTTTCAAACATTAACCTTCCCTCTTTTTATCACTCTAACTTTTACTCTTTGAGGTTTTATTTTCTTTTTTAAAACTTCCAAAGCTTTTTCAGGAAAAGTTTTAGGACCACAAGTGAAAATATCTAAAGCTACGTAATTGTGTTCTGGCCAAGAATGAAAAGAAATGTGAGATTCTGCCAATAATAAAACCCCAGTCATTCCATGGGGATTAAATTTATGAAAAGAAAATTCCAATGGAGTGTTTCCTGCTTTTTTTGCAGCTAACCTCAAAACTCTCTCAAGCTCTCTTGAGTTTTCGATTATTTTTCCACCCCAAAATTCGGCAATCAAGTGAATTCCGAGATATTTCTGTTGTGTTTTTTTGGCCCATCGAGTGGACCCCTTTGTTTTTTTCATGTTTTTTTTAATAGTTAATCGCTTACCTCTTCTCGGGTTCTCCCGAGAAGAAGCCTTCCTCCTCCCCTCCAGATGTATATCTGGGGGGAGAAGAAAAAACAAAGGGTAAAAAAAGCGATTAACTATTTAATTTTTACAAAATTTCTTTTAAAAAGTCAAGATCAAATTCCTTCTTGTAAATCTCTTTTTCCTCCTTTCTTCTGAGCTAATTTTGAAAGTAAAAGTTTTCTTTTCGCCTTCCTCGCCCCTCTTTCGTATTTTGCGGTTAATTTACCTTTAAATTTTTTTATTTTTCTTTTTAACTCTTCCTTGACCTCTTTTAATGCCAACTCTAAACTTTCTTTTTGAGCTTCGGCTCTTAAAGATTTTCCAGGAAACTTAATTTGACATTCAGCATAGAAAACAGGGCCCTTTCTATGATGTCCTGACATCTTTGCGATTTCTACGAAAGCCTCAGCCCTTGGTCTTCCCTTTCCAAAGAATCCATCCCAATATTTTTTACCAAAAGTTTTCTTTGCAAACTTTTCTAAAGAATTAATTTTCTTTTCGATTTCTTTTTTGAATTTTTCTCCTATTTCCAAATTGGTTGCTTTAATGTTAATCTTCATTGCAAAATCTATTAGCCCCACATTGGAATTCCCTAATGTGGGGCGAGGAGTGCTTTATCTCTTTTTCTTCTTTTTTTTAGCTTTCTTCTTCTTTTTGGCCTTCTTCTTCTTTTTTTTGGCCATTATTTTTTAAAGTACTTTTTACGCCTAGTCGACCTAAACCTAGGCGATTCCTTATTTCATTTTTTCACTTCAAAAAAACTTGTCAAGATGTGGAAAACTTTAAAATTTGAAATTGCAAATTGTAAACTTTAGATTTTGTTTTTGAAAGGGCCGGTGGAGTTGATCCCAATACTAGGTGTTTCTGTGGATACTTACCCACCGGCCCAATTTTATTTTAAAAAATTTAAAATCTTTTTCAAAACAAAAATAATTTTTTTAATATCTTCTTGATGATAATGAGATTGAAGAGGAAAATTAATGATTCTTTTTGCAGCTTCCAATGTGTTTGGATAATCTTTTGGATTTATTTTCCAATAATTTTGAGCTTTTTTGTTCAAAATTATAGGATCTTTCCAAATTCTCGTACAAAAAATTCTTCTTTTTTGAAGCTCCTTTACAATTTTGTCTCTTTTTCCTTCAAGATTTTTGGGAACTAAAGCTGAAAGATAGCAAAAAATGTTTCCTTCCTCCTCTTGCACTTCAAAACCAAGCTCTTTTAAAGACTCTTGATAAAAAAGCGCTAAATTTTTTCTTTTTTCAAGATTCTTTTCAAAATCATTTAAAAACAAAGAAAATAAATTTAGAGAAACATTGTTGATTGCTAAAAATTCTTTCTTTTTTTCTCCTCTCATCATTCGAGGAGCTATTTTCTGTCCAAATTTTTTGAAAAGAAAAGCAAAAGATGAAATTGAATTTAAAAAAGAAATAAAATCTCTCAAGTTAAATTTACTTTCTCTCAAATTTACTTTCCAATCTTTTGGACAAACTAAAAGTCCCCCTCTTGCCATTGGAAACTGTTTGTAAAGAGAAAAGAAAGAAACTGTTCCAAAATTTCCAACAAAAGAGTTTTTATATTTTGCAAAAAAAGCATGGGCTGCGTCTTCAATAACAAAAATGTTTGAAGTTTTGAGTTCAAAAAAGAGATTATCAATATCCATTGGCAATCCGAATGTATGACAAATTAGGATTGCTTTCGTATTTTCTGAGATTTTATCTTTTATTTTTTCAAGCTTTATGTGAAAAGTTTTTAAATCAATGTCTAAAAAAATAGGTTTTATATTGTACTCTTTCAAAATTGGATAAAAAACGTCGCAAATGAAAGCTGGCATTAGAATTTGAGAATTTCTAAGATTTAACTTCTCAACAATAATCCTAAAGGCGGTTCTTGCCATGTCTACAAAATAAAGTTCTTTTTCAGGAAAGAAAGGAGCCAATTTTTCTTTAATCTCTTTCAAATTTGTTTTTTGAAAAAAGCAAGAAAAACTTTTTAATATTTTTTTCTTTTCAATTTGGGGGTGGACAAAATACATAGATTTTAATCATTCTAACAAAAAAGCAGGCCTTGCTCGAGTAAGGCCTGCCCACCTAGTAGGACCCAGCTTTCGCTGGCGTATCCACAGATATTTCAATTTTAGCAAAATTAAACTCTTTTGTCAATACCTACTGTAAAAATCTCTTCAAACTCTCTTCCCAGGCAGGATTAATCTTTATTGCCTCTTCAAATTTTTGTTTTGCTAAATCATTTTTTCCTGCAAGTTTTAAAACCTGAATTAAAACAGCATGAGAATTCAGAAGATTCTTTTCTAAATCAACTGCTTTTTGAGCTAATGAAATAGCTTCTTCAAAATTACCTTTCAAAAGCAGGGTCTGGGCTAAATTCCAATATCCTCTTTGATTGTTTGGAGAAACTTCTATTGCTTTTCTTAAAATTTCTTCTGCCTCTGCTGTTTTTTTAGGGTCTATTCTCGCATAAATATTTAACAATTGTCCCACTTCCAAATAAGATCTGTAATCTAAATTACATTCTTTAATATTCTTTTTCATTTCATCAATCAAAAAATCAAATTCTTTCTTAACATTCACTCCCCAAACTGGATTTTTATCATAAGTCGAAAGAATGTTCTCTGTAAAGAACTGACGGATTTGAAATCTCCCTAAAGGCGACATATAAATTGCTCTCTTTTGAAGTTTTAATCTTTCTTCTGTGAAGGGTGGAGTTTTAACGGCTAAAATTACAGAAGTAGAAGAAATAACGGGAAAAATCACAAAATACAAAAATGAAGCAAAAAACAAAATTGTCAAAATTGGGATCAAATAGGGTCTTGGTTTTTTAATTTCAATTTTTTCTTTCTCTTTCTCAAGAGAAGCTATGAAAGAAAGAGATAGAAAAAGCATCAAATATGAAGAAATCATATCAAAAACAGTTAAGTTCTGAACAAAATAGGCAACGAAAAGAGAAGTAAAAATTGAAGCTGTCCAAAAATCAGTTTTATTTTTTAAAAAGTTTTTCCACAAAACATAAAAAATCGAAATCAAAATTAAAAAATAAGATAATAACCCCAAAATTCCTGTAGTCACTAAAGTATCAAAAATCACATTGTGAGCCCTATCGTACCAGACATCTCCTCCGCAATCTCCCGTTCCATAACAAGGATTGAAATATTTCTGAAAGGGATATTCAAAGTTTTCAGGTCCCCAGCCCAAAAGAGGCTTTTCAAAAAATGCTTTCTTTGCTCCTTCCCAAACATAAAATCTTCCCCCAAAAGAACCAACTTCTTTTTCTATTAAATGTCTGAAAAGGCTTTGAGGTTGAAACATTATAGAATATAAAGCATAAGAAATTAAAATCACAGAAGGAATCAAAACCAAAAAGCCCAAAATTTTAAAGGGTTTCTTTTTGGTAGCGATCAGCCAAAGCAAAAACAAAAGGCCTATTCCTCCATAAAGAGAAATTTTAGCTGCTCTTGCTCCTGATTTGTAAAAAATTAAAAAAACATAAGTTAAAAAACCTTGTCCTCTAAAGCGAATTCCGATCAGTAAAAGGCAAATTGTCAAAACAAGAAAAGAAATTAAACCATAATTTCTTTTCCAATCGATCGAAGAAAAGTACAAATAAAGAGCAAAAAAGATGTTAAATAGTAAATAGGTTCCTAAAAAAGATTCATTACCAATCGTTCCCCCTCCTCTCATTGATTTGTTTTCGACATTCAAAACTCCAAAGATTCCTGCTAAAAGCGCAATAAAAATTGAAGCGACAAAAAAATTTTTAAAATCTTCTTTATCAAAAGTTGAACTTAAAGCCAAAAAGAATCCAAAAAGATGAAGTTGCATTAAAAGTCCTGTCATTCTTTCGTGCTTTGACCAAAAACTATAAGAAGGGTTAACCCCGAAAATTGTAGAAAGAGTAAAAATAAAAAGATAGATGATGAGAGATATTAAAATTGCATTTTTCTTTGGTTTGAAGGAAGGGCAAACGAAAATTAAAATCAACCAACAAAAGATAATAATTTCAGAGAGAGCGAAAAAATACAAACTTTTTGGTCCCACAAAAGGAAAGAAAAAACGAGGAGAAAAAATCAAAGGAGCTAGAAAAATTAAATAAGTAGCCCAACGAATAATTTCTTTTAAATTTTTTACCATT
>CAYUTJ010000012.1:0-17500 GCA_964447735.1 uncultured Candidatus Saccharibacteria bacterium
TGGTTTGAGGAAGAATTTCCTGAGTTTTTTGAGTGGTCAAGATTTCCCAAAATTAGAACTCCAAGAATGAATATTTCAGAGACAGAAGATAAAATAATAGCTGAGGTAGAAATGCCAGGAGTTGATCCTAAAGATATTGAAGTTGAAGTAAGGGATAATTTATTGAAAGTTGAAGCCAAGAAAAAAGAGGAGAAAGAAGAAAAAAGAAAAGGATATTACAAAAGGGAGATTTCAGCAGGATATTTCAAGAGAGTAGTTCCCTTACCAGTTGAAGTTGAAGAGAAAAGAGCTTCAGCTGAATATGAAGATGGAATTTTGAGAATTGAGATCCCAAAGAAAACTCCCAAAAAGGCAGAGAAAAAAGTTAAAATAAAGGTTAAGAAAAAAGGAAAATAAAAATATGGCCAAAATTTTAGGAATAGATCTTGGCACATCCATCTCAAAGATGGCTACTATTATTAATGGTGAGCCAAAATGCATTGAGAACAGAGAGGGATCGATTTTGACTCCATCAGTAGTTGCAATCTCAAAAAGTGGAGAAAGATTAGTTGGAATTTTAGCAAAGAGACAAGCAATCACTAATCCAAAAAATACGATTTTTGCTGTCAAAAGATTTATTGGAAGAAGGTTTGATGATCCAGAAGTTCAAAAAGAATTAAAAAGATTACCTTATGAGACAAGAAAAAGAAAGGATGGAGGAGTTGAAGTGAAAATGGGAGATAAATGGTACACCCCCATTGAGATTTCAGCAATGATTTTACAAAAGTTAAAACTGGATGCTGAAGAAAAACTGGGAGAGAAAATTAAAAATGTCGTTATCACTTGCCCTGCAAATTTCGACGATTCACAAAGAAAAGCAACAAAAGCGGCAGGGGAGATTGCTGGTTTTAAAGTTTTAAGAATTATTAACGAACCTACAGCTGCAGCCTTAGCTTACGGACTCGGAAAAAAAGAACCAAAAAAAGTTTTAGTTTATGACTTTGGAGGAGGAACTTTTGACGTTACAATTTTGAACGTTGCTCCAGAAACTGTTGAAGTAATTGCAACGGGAGGCGAAGCTCATTTGGGAGGTGAAGATTTCGATCAAAGAATAATGCATTGGATTATTGATAAATTCAAAAAAGAAGAAGGAATAGATCTTTCAAAGGATCCTTTAGCTTTGCAAAGAATAAAAGACGCAGCAGAGCAAGCAAAAATTGAGTTGTCCTCAATGGTAGAAACTGAAATCAATTTGCCTTTCATTACTTCGACTCTAGAAGGACCAAAGCATTTACTTTACAAATTAACTAGAGCTCAATTTGAACAAATGACAAGAGATTTAGTTGAAAGATCAATAGAGAGAGTTAAGAAAACGTTGGAAGAAGCAAAGATGACTGAAAAAGATATTGATGAAGTAGTTTTAGTTGGAGGTACAACTCTAATTCCTCAAGTAAGAAATGCAGTTAAAGACTTTTTTGGAAAAGAACCCAACAAATCCATTAATCCTGAAGAAGTCGTGGCTATGGGAGCAGCCATTGAAGCTGAAATCTTGACAGCAAAAGAAGAAGGAAGAGCTCCAGAAGGGGAAATAAAGTCAGTTTTGCTTTTAGATGTTTTACCGCTCTCTTTAGGAATTGAGACTTTGGGTGGAATCAATACTATAATGATTCCAAAGAATACAACTATTCCAACTTCAAAGACTCAAATTTTCACGACCGCCGCTGATAATCAAACATCAGTTGAAATTCATGTATTGCAGGGTGAAAGACCGATGGCTTCAGATTGTAGATCTTTGGGAAGATTCATTCTAGATGGAATTCCACCCGCTCCCAGAGGAATTCCGCAGATTGAGGTTACTTTTGATGTTGACGCTAATGGAATTTTAACAGTGACTGCAAAAGACAAAGCCACTGGAAGAGAAAGATCAATCAGAATTACAGGTTCAATCGGACTTTCAAAAGAAGAGATTGAAAGAATGAAAAGAGAAGCAGAACAATTTGCAGAACAAGATAGAAAAAAGAGAGAATTGGCAGAGGTTAAAAACCAAGCAGATAATTTAATTTATGTTGCAGAAAAGACTTTAAGGGAGATGGGAGATAAAATTCCAGAAAATATTAAAAAAGAAGTTCAAGAAAAGATTTCTGAATTGAAAAAAACTAAAGAAGGTGATAATATTGATGAAATTAAAATTAAGATTCAAGAATTGTCTCAGTCACTTCAAAAAATTGGATCTCAAATGTACAAACAAGGAGGAGAGCAGAAACCAGGAGAGCAAAAATAAAATATGAGAAAGAGAAAGGATTATTATAAAATTTTGGGAGTTTCTCCCAACGCTTCGCTTGAAGAAATCAGGCAAGCTTATTATAGATTAGCTCACAAGTATCATCCAGACAAAGGAGGAGATCCCGAGAAGTTTAAAGAAATAAATGAAGCTTACAGAGTACTGTCTGATCCTGAAAAAAGAAGACAATATGATATGTACGGAAGGGTTTTTGAAGAAGCCCCAACTGCGGGAGCTGGAGCAGAAACTGGATTTGAATGGTTTTTTGGAGGAAAACCATTTGATTTTGATTTTGGATTCGAAGACCTAGAAGAAATGGTAGAGGATATTTTCGGATTCGGATTTCCAAAAGGAAGAAGGAAAAGAGATGTAAAAAGAGGAAAGGATATTGAAGTTGGAATCGAATTGAATTTAGAAGATACTCTCAAAGGAAAAAGAGAAACGATAATTTTGGAAAAATGGATAAAATGTCAAAGGTGCGAAGGAACGGGAGCTGAACCCGGATCAAAACTTATTGAATGCTCGCTCTGTCGAGGAACGGGTTATGTTAAAGAAATAAAGAAAATACCTTTTGGACAAATAACAAGAACTGTTGTTTGCCCTCAGTGCAAAGGAGAAGGTTACGTTCCTGAAAAGCCCTGTAATGTTTGTTATGGAGAAGGAAGGATTAGAGGAAAAGAAGAAATTTCTGTCTTCATTCCACCAGGAGTTGATAACAATCAAGAAATAAAAATAGAAGGAAAAGGAGATGCTGGAAGAAAAGGAGGAAAGCCCGGGAATTTGTATTTGAGAATTTTTGTTAAAAAACATCCAATTTTTGAAAGAAAGGGTGATGACCTTTACGCAAAATTGAAGGTTCCCTTGACAGTAGCTGTTTTAGGAGGGGAAGTTGAGTTTTTAACCCTTGAAAAAGAAAAAATTTTTGTTAAAATACCACCAGGGACTGAATCTGGAAGGATTTTTAAAATCAGAGGAAAAGGAATTCCTCATTTTGGAGGATACGGAAGAGGAAATTTATATTTGAAAGTTGAAATTAAAATCCCCAAGAGATTAACAAAAAAACAAAAAGAACTTTTAGAAAGGTTAAGAGAAGAAGGACTGTAAAAATAATTATTAGTAGTTAGCATTTAGTCCTTAGTAATTAGTGAGGTCCCAGCCGATGCATGCATCGGCTGGAGAAAAGGACACGGCACCGAACGGATTTTCTCATTTTGCGAAGCAAAATGAGCTGGTTAAGTGAGGTGCCGGTGGCCCGCGCCCCCGTAGCTCAATTGGCAGAGCAGCTCCCTTTTAAGGAGAAGGTTGGGGGTTCGATTCCTCCCGGGGGCACTTCAAATTGAAAATTGGAGATTGTAAATTGAACATTAACAAATGAAGAAATTTTATTTGGAAACTTTTGGCTGTAAATTTAATAAAGCAGATTCTGCCTTAATTGAAAAAATTCTTGAAAAAAGCGGATTTAAAAAAGCCTCAGAAAATGAGGCTGATTTTGTTATTTTGAATACTTGCGGTGTAGTAGAAAAAACAGAAAGAAAAATAATAAAGAGAGCAAAAGAATTAAAAAAGAAAGGAAAAAAGATAATTTTTGCAGGATGCTTGCCTTTAATTTCACCAAAAGTTTGTAAAGAAATTGCAGATGGGATTTTAGGTCCTACAAATATTTTGAACTTAAAAAGGGTAATCAAAAACGTTTTGAAAGGGAAGAAATCTTTTTCTTTAAAACAAAAACCAATCGATAAAGCAAAATTGAGATGCTTTGCAATACCAAAAAATACTTGCACAGCTATTGTTCCCATTTCAGAAGGTTGTCTTTCTGCTTGTTCTTATTGTGCGACAAAATTTGCAAGAAAAAACCTGAGGAGTTTTGATCAAGAAGAAATTTTAAAAAATATAAAATTGGCTCTAGAATCTGGAGCAAAAGAGATTCAATTGACTTCTCAAGATTTAGCAATTTATGGATTAGACAGGGGAGAATTTAAATTACCCAAACTTTTAAAAAAGATTTCAGAAATTAAAGGAAAATTTAGAGTGAGATTGGGAATGATGAATCCATTTTTTGCAAAGAGAATTTTTGACAAAATTTTAAAAGTTTTAGAATCTGAGAAGTTCTACAAATTCTTACATTTACCTTTGCAATCGGGATCTGATGAAGTTTTAAAGACAATGAATAGAACTTATAAAGTTGAAGACTTTTTGAAATTGATTAAAAAATTTAAAAGAAAATTTAAAAATTCTATGTTAGCGACAGATATCATTGTTGGTTTTCCCACAGAAACTGAAAAGGATTTTCAAAAGACAGTTTCTGTGATTAAAAGGATAAAACCTGAAATTTTGCATTTGTTTAGGTATTCCAGTAGAGAAGGGACTCAATCTTCAAAATTAAAAGATTTTCCAGATAGAATAAAAAAGGAGAGCTCAAGGATTTTAACAAAAATTTGGCTCAAAATTTGTAAAGAAAAAAGCAAAAAATATTTAAGAAAGAACTTTGAAGCTTTAATTACAGAAAAGAGAAAAAATTCTTTTTTGGCAAGATTGAATTCTTACAAAGCTGTAATTTTAAAAAAAGGAAAACTTGGAGATTTTGTTAAAGTGAAAATTACGAAAGCGAAACCTAATTATTTAATCGGTAGAATATGCAAAGAATAATTCTACACTTTGATATGGATTATTTTTTTCGCTCAAATTGAAGAAAGAGAAAACCCTCATTTTAAAGGAAAACCGATCGTCGTTGGTGCGGACCCAAAAGGAGGAAAAGGTAGAGGGGTAGTATCTACTGCAAATTATATAGCCAGAAAATTTGGGATTAAATCTGGTATGCCAATTTCAAAAGCCTTTAAACTTTGTCCTGAAGCTATTTTTTTGCCACCCAACAAAAAACTTTATGAAGAAGTTTCAGAAAGAATAATGGAAATTGTTAAAAAATACTCTCCAATCTATGAAATCGTTTCTTTAGATGAAGCCTTTCTTGATCTTTCTCCTATTTTTTACGATCGTAGAAAAAAGAAGAATATATGGGAAGAGGCAAAGAAAATAGGCAAAAGGTTAAAAAGAGAAATTTTTAAAAAAGAAAAATTAACTTGTACAGTAGGTATTGGACCTAACAAATTAATTGCAAAAATAGCTACAAATTGTGCAAAACCAAATGGGCTTTTAGTTGTTACTCCTGAAAAATCTGAAAAATTTTTAGAACCATTAGAAATTGAGGAAATTCCAGGAATTGGTCCCAAAACTGCCCAAAGATTGAGAAAAATTGGAATAGAAAAGATTAAGGATTTAAAGAAATTGTCAAAAGAGAAATTGAAAAAATTATTTGGAAAGGTAGGGGAGTGGTTTTTCGAGGCAACAAGAGGGATTGACAAAGAGCCCGTTGTTTCAAAAGAGGAGGTAAAATCTATTGGAAAACAAATAACCTTTGAAAAAGATACCAGAGATGCGAAAATAATTTTTGAAACTTTCGATCAAATAATAAAAGAGGTTTTTGAAGAGTTAAAGGAAAACAATTTTTCTTTCAAAAAAATTGTTGTCATTTGTCGCTTTTCCAATTTTGAAACTCATTCAAAATCAAAAACTTTGAAAGAGCCAACTAATGATTTTAAAATTTTAAAAAGAGAATCTAAAAAACTTTTATTAACTCTTATTTTAAAGCATAAAAAACTAATTCGTTTAATTGGTCTTCGAATTAAAATCTGTTAAAATTAACTAATTTGTATGAATTATCTTAAAGCAGGGAAAATTTCAATAGCTTCACTTTTGATTTTCATTTTTCTCCTTGGAGTTTGGTTTTTTTCTGGTCAACATCTAATTTGGAAAAAAATTTCGGTTCTGCCAAAGATTGAAATAGTGAGAGCTGAAACAGTCAATATTTTACCTAATTCAAAACATGCTAATGATACTTCACCTTCAGCATTAAGCGAAATTACTGCAGATGATGCCACCTGTGATCCTGATACGAAATCCGCAGACACAGCAGGAGATGGATGCTATTTTGTTGATAAAAATGATGTAATGCAAATAGATACCTTCGATGTCTCTTCGATTCCAGATAGTGCAAACATTACGGGAGTCGTTCTTCATCTTGAATATGGAGCAGAAAACGGTTACAATGGGACAAATTATGTGAGATATGACAATGGAAGCGGTCTAACCAACACAACTATTCAACCTACTGATATTACCGGATGGAGTGGAGACCTGACATATGATTTGTACGCTCAGGGTGTAGATACAAAAGCAGAGCTTCAAAATGTTGACATAGAATTTACTAATAATGATGGGGCAGCTCCTGATGCTATCCATTTTGATTACGTTTGGATTGAAGTTACTTATACTGTTCCTGCCAATCAACCACCTACTATAAGTAATATTTCTCTAAATGGTGGAAATAATATCAATCTAACTGAGAATACAACGACATTAGTGACAGCGACTGGAACCATTTCTGATCCCGATGGTTATTCAGATATCACCCAAGTCATTGGGAGAATTTTTAGGTCAGGTGTTGGGGAAAATTGTACTTTAAATGATAACAATTGTTATGAAGTCTCTTGTTCTACAAGTTCTTGCTTTGGGACAGATTGCCAAGCAACTTGCAATTTCAATGTTTGGTTTCATGCCGATCCTACCGATATAGGATCTCCTTGGGAGACAGAGTATTGGGTAGCCTGGATTAAAGCTGTAGATTCTCAGAATGCCTCTTCTTCAGCTACAAATATTACCCAAACAGTTGATCTAAACTCTTTAGAAGCTTTAGAAGTGACTTCCGAAATAAATTATGGTACAATGTATCCAGGAGAGGTAATTGATCCTTTAAACATTGTAAGCACAGTGACCACAACCGGAAACGTAGCCATTGATGTTGAAATTTCAGGTACCGATATGAGTTCTGATGGAAATACAATTTCTGTTTCTCAACAGCATTATGCTACCTCAAGTGTTGCTTTTTCTTCAGGATACGCATTGTCTTCTACTCCTACTGCGTTAGAACTCTCGACCGGAAAGCCAACAAGCCATCCTTCAGATCAATTCCAGAATATTTATTGGGGAATTCAAATTCCTTCGGGAACATCGATGGGAAGTTATTTAGGACAAATAACCTTTACAGCAATTTCAGATTGAGTTAAAGTTTAACATTTCCAAAAATAGATTTATGGTAAAATAAAATTAATAAGTTCGGATTAAAAGGTCGAATTAAAAATTAAACATTTTTAGGAATGTCTGAGGTATTTAAAATTTTTGTTATAAGTTTGATAATTCTTTTTGGATGTATTTATGGGGGGATGCTGCTTTTGCTTGGAATTCCGGAAGTAGAAGCTGATGTTGCAACTACTTCAGTTACTGTCGGGAATGCTGCTCCTTCAGTGAGTAACGTAGTGTTGAACGGAGGATCTGACATTACTCTTACAGAAAATACAGCTACAACCGTTGAATGTACAGCTACCTTAACAGATAATAATGGAGGTTCAGATATTACCTCAGCAAATGCTGTAATTTTCCGTTCTGGAGTAGGATCATCATGTACTGCCGACGATAACAATTGTTATCAAGTAAGTTGTGTTTTGGGAGATGTTAGCGGGAACGATAGAAATGCAACCTGTACAGCTCAAATTTGGTTCCATGCAGATCCTACAGATTCTGGGACTTATGCCTCTGAAAACTGGGATTGTGAGGTAACGGCACAAGATAGCCAAAATGCTACAGGAAGCGCAACCACTACCACACCAGTTGAGTTAAATACTTTAGTAGCATTAGATGTAACACCGAGTATTTCTTACGGCACTTTAGCTCCTGGTCAGACTTTAGATTGTAGCGTTTTAACTATTGCTACAACTACTGGAAATACTGCCATCGATGCTAATATTTCAGGAACTCAAATGTGTACCGATTATCCAACCTGTGCAGGTGATACCATTGCTACTTCTTCTCAGCATTATGCTACAAGCTCTGTAGTTTATGGATCTGGTTATGCATTAAGTGATACTCCGACGCTTTTGGAATTTACGACTGGAAAACCAACAACTCATCCGTCAAACCAAGCACAAAACATTTATTGGGGAATTCAAATTCCTTCTGGCCAACCAACCGGAGATTACACAGGAGAGAATACATTCACAGTAACTCAAGATTAAAGGTAAGGTAAGGAATTAACATAAAGAGAAGTTAAGAGATTTTAAGATCATGGATTTAAAAAAGTTGTTGATGATTCTAATTTTTAGTGGAGGAGTTTTAGTTTGGAGAAATGTAAATTCTAGCGGTTTTGGAATTTCTCCACCTTATTTGAAAAATGATCACTTAGTTCCAGGTTCCCATTTTGAACAAACAATAACTCTGACAAGATCTGAACCAAAAGAACCCTTAAAAATAACTATTCAAATTGAACCTCCAGAAATTGAAAATTGGATTAAAGTCGATAAAGGAAAAGAATTTGAATACCCTGCAAATTTAACTCAATTTCCAATAAATTTCATCATTGATGTTCCAGAAAATGCAGCTTATGGAACTTACTATGGAAAAATAATAATTAAAGCAACTCCTATTGCGCCAAAAGGACAGGTGACGGTAGCAATAGGAGTTCAGGCCGAAATCAAGTTGAAAGTATCTGGTGAAGTATTTTCAGATTTTAAAATAATGAAAGTTTCAATTCCGGCTTTTGAAGAGGGATGGCCTTTAAAATTTATTGTTACCTTAAAAAATATCGGAAATGTGAAAACTAGACCCTCAAAAATTCATTTGGATATTTATGACAATTTCCATCAGCAATTGCTAAAATCAGGGGATATTATCAATATGAGTTGGGTGGATCCTTTTAAGGCAGGAGAGAGCATTGGAGAAATGAAAGTTAATTTAAAATCAGGTCAGTATTGGGCAGAATATGAAATTTATAAAGATGATGAGTTAAAAGTAAAAGATAAAATTAGATTCAACATCCATTTACCTGGAACTCTAAGATCAAAGCCAATTTTAAAAAGAATTTCTGATTTTTTAACTGCTTCTCCTTTCAGATTAGTTTTGGCAACTTTTTTGGGAACTTTAATTTTGGTTGCGATCGTTTTGAGCTTAATTTCTTATCTTAAAAAAAGAAAGTCTAAAATTCAGATGTAATGAGAAAAAGAATTTTATTTTTAATTCTATTTTCCGGGGTGGGATTTTTTCTCACTCTTTTTTTAATATTCAAAACTGCAAAAGCTTTAATCTCAACAACATCTGTGTCTGTAGTTGTTTCTGTTTGCGGAAATGGAATAATTGAGAATGGGGAAGAATGCGATGGGTTGAATCTCGGGGGTGTAACTTGTGAAAGTTTGGGATATTACAGCGGAACTTTATCTTGCAATCCAGATTGTACTTTTGATACTTCAGGTTGCCAAACAGTTTCTCCATCTGGTGGGGGTGGAGGAGGTTACGTTCCTCCTTCAGCAGAAACAAAAGTTGTTTTACAAGGAAAGGCTTATCCTTCAGCAAAAATAACAATTTTAAAAGATGGAGAGGTAGGAGCAATAATAACTGCAGATAGCAATGCCAATTTTAAAACCGAAATTAAAGAAATCTCTCCTGGGATTTGGAATTTTTCTTTGTGGGCGGAAGATAAAGAAGGGCGAAGATCGATTACTATTTCTTTTTCAGTTACAATTTTAGAAGGGAAAATAACAACCATTTCAAATATTTTTATTCCACCAACAATTGAGTTAGATAAAACTAAGGTTGTAAAAGGAGAGGATCTTAAAATTTTTGGCCAGACCGCTCCAGAAAGTCAAATTTCAATTCATATTGAATCACCCCAAGAGATAATTAGAGAGACAAAGGCAAAAGAGAGTGGAGATTGGGAAGATATTTTTAATACCTCTCCTTTAGACGAAGGAATGCATGTCACAAGGGCAAGGGCAAAAAGTCCTGAAGGTTTGGAAAGTTCTTTCTCATCAGTTTTAGCCTTTTATATAGGAGAATATAAACCAGGAGAGATCTGTCCGAGAGCAGATTTTAACAATGATAAAAGAACAAATTTAATTGATTTTTCGATTTTGCTTTATTGGTGGGGAAAATATAATCCCTGCGTCGATGTAAATGGGGATGGAAAAGTTAATTTGCCAGATTTTTCAATTTTAATGTATTGGTGGACAGGATAAAAAATCAAAATGCAAAAATCAAAATTTAAAATTAAATTCTTCTTGTTAATTACGTTTTTCCTCACATTCCCACTTTTAGTCAGTGCGGCAATTTTGTATTTGGAACCATCGAGTGGTGAATATCATCAGGATGACACTTTTATAGTAAAAATGAGAATAGATACTGAAGGTGAATGTATAAATACAGTAAAAGCCAATTTGAGTTTTTCTCAAAATGTTTTAAAAGCTGTTGAGTTTAGCACTGGAAATTCAATTTTAACTCTCTGGCTTCAATCACCTGAAATTAATCAAAATGAAGGAAAAATCTCCTTTGTAGGAGGAGTTCCCGGTGGATTTTGCGGAGCATTACCAGGAGAGCCTGGAAAACCAAATCTATTAGGGAAGATTATTTTTAAAGTCAAAGAAACAACTGAAAAAAAAGAGGCAATTCTAAAATTTTTAGAAGAATCTCAAGTTTTACTAAACGACGGGTTTGGAACGCCAGCAAAGTTGAGTTTTAGAAATGCTAATTTTGAAATTCTACCTGGAAAATCAAAGATTCAGTTAAAAGAATGGAAAGAAGAATTAGAAAAAGATAACGTTCCTCCTGAGCCCTTTGAGATAAAATTTATTAAAGATTCTATGATTTTTGGAGGGAAATGGTTTATTGTTTTTTTCACAGTCGACAAACAAAGCGGGATTGATCATTATGAAGTAAAAGAAGGAAAAGGGGATTGGAAAATTGCTAAAAGTCCGTATTTGTTGGAAGATCAAGACTTAAAAAGTATAATAAAAGTGAAAGCAGTTGACAAAGCTGGAAACGAAAGAATTGTTGAATGGGTACCTAAAAAAGAAATGTTCTCTTGGTGGACAATTGTAATAATTTTAATAATTTTTATGATAATTGTGGTGATTTGGAAACTGAAAAAGAAAGTAATGACTCCAAAAAAGAATAAAACATGAAATTTATTATTTTTAGAAAATCTCTCTCTATTTTCTTTTTTTGTTTTCTTTTATTTTTCCCTTTACTAGCGAAAGCACAAAAAGCGTCACTCTATTTGGCTCCCTCAACAGGAACTTATACGGTCGAAAATACCTTTTTAATTCAGGTGAAAGTCAATAGCGGAGGAGTGGCAATAAATGCTGCTGAAGGGACGATAATTTTCGACCCCAATGACTTGGAAGTTGTTCGCCTCTCAAAAGAAGATTCTATTTTTACTATTTGGGTTCAAGAACCTACTTTTTCAAATTCTTTGGGTACAATAAACTTTGCAGGTGGAAAACCTTCTCCAGGATTTATCGGAGCAGCAGGAACAATCCTTAATATTTACTTTAGAGCAAAGACTGTAGGGATTGCAGATGTTATTTTTAGCCAAGGTTCTGTCTTAGCTGACGATGGGAAGGGAACGAATGTCTTAGGAAGTTTAGGTAGCGGAAATTATAAATTAGTAGTAAAAGAAATTACTTCTCCTTTATCAGAAGAAAAGAAAAGGGAAATTTTGCCTCAGCCTACTGTTGGTGTTCCTAAAGCCCCCGTTGTTTATTCGCCAACTCATCCTGATGAAAATAAATGGTACTCTAACGATTCTCCAATTTTTGAATGGAAATTACCTCCGGATGTAATTGCGATAAGTTACGCAATTGATCAAAATCCAACTACAAATCCAAAAGAAATTTTCGAAGCTAAAAATTCTGTATCTTTTTCTGATTTAGAAGACGGAATCTGGTATTTTCATGTTAATTTCAAAAATAGTTATGGTTGGGGAGATTTGACCCACAAGAAAATAATGATTGACACAAAACCACCTTTACCTTTTGAAATTGAAGTTCAGAAAAAAGATCTTACAGATCCAACACCAATTCTTTTGTTTAATACAACCGATGAATTATCGGGAATTGAATATTATCAAGTGAAAATTGGAGAGGGAGAACCGATTCAGGTAAGAGGGATAACAAGATCAAATCCTTTTCAATTACCCCCTCAGGCTCCAGGAAAGCATAAAATTATTGTTAGGGCATTTGATAAAGCAGGAAACTTTTCTGAAGCTAAAACCGAAATTGAGATTTTCCCACTAAAAACCCTAGAGATTAGATCTTGTCCCAAAATTGTTTTTCAGAATTCGAGCTTTACCTTAAAAGGAAAAAGTGTTCCAAATGTTCAAATTAAAGTTTTTCTTCAAAGAGAAAGCGAAGAGCCAATAGTGAAAGAGATAAAAGCAGATGAAAAAGGAGAATGGACTTTCATTTCCGATCCATTAAAAGAAGGAGATTATAAAGTTTGGGTTCAGGCAAAAGATGAGAGGGGGGCTTTAAGTTTACCCTCAAAGCTTTGTGAATTTCATGTTGGTTTGCCTGTTTTTTTAAAGTTTGGTAAAATAGCTATCGATTACCTTTCTATCATGGCTACCTTAATTGTTATTATTGCCGGTTTATTTCTAATTCTTTTTTATGTTTGGTATCGAATCTCAGTGTGGAGAAAAAGATTAAAAAGGGAAACAAGAGAATTAGCAAGAGCAATTTTTATTGCTTTTAGAGATTTAAGAAAAGAGGTGAAAAGGCAAATTGAGTATTTAGATGGAAAGGCAGGATTAACTGAAAGCGAAAGGAAAGTAAGGAACAAGTTGAGAGAGGCCATTAAAATCTCTGAGAAATTTATCGGTAAAGAGTTAAAAGATATAGAAAAAGAATTAAAATAGACCTTTTCAAAATTCTAGAATCTTTCTTTTTTATTTTGAGTTTAAATAGAATTTTGTTAAAATTTGCTTAATGAAAAGAAAAAGAATATTTTTTCTTTTCTTAATTGTAATTTTAATTGGAGTTTCATTTTGTGGAGGTTTTTTTTATGGAAAGTTACAATGTGAGATTTGCCCTCCACAAGATATTGATTTTTCCCTCTTTTGGGAAGCCTATCATAAATTGAAAGAAAATTTTGTTGACAAAGAAAAAATTGTTCCCCAAAAGATAATTTACGGCGCAATTTCTGGGATGGTAAAATCTTTAGAAGATCCTTATACTGTTTTTTTAGATCCTGAAGAATCCAAAATTTTTAAAGAAGATGTTAAAGGATATTTTGAAGGGGTGGGAATGGAAATTGGAATTAAAAAAGGACAATTAACGGTAATCGCTCCCTTGGAAGGTACTCCTGCCCAAAGAGCAGGAATTAGAGCAGGAGATATAATTTTAGAAGTTGATGGAAAATCCACGATTGATATGAGTTTAGATGAGGCTGTAAGATTAATCAGAGGACCAAAAGGAACAAAAGTAAAATTAAAAATTATGAGAGAAGGATGGGAAGAACCAAAAGAAATAGAAATTATCAGGGATATAATTGAGATTCCTTCTTTAAAATGGGAAGAAAAAGATGGTATAATTTATTTGAAAATTTATCAGTTCTCTGAAAAAGCAAGATTGGATTTTATTTTGGCAGCTAATCAGATTTTGAGTGTACCAACAAAAAAAATGGTTATAGATTTGAGGGATAATCCTGGTGGATACTTGGAAGTTGCAGTTGACATTGCTGGTTGGTTTTTGGAAAAAGGAAAATTAGTGGCAATTGAGGAATATGGGACTGGAGAGAGACAAGAATATAAAAGTCAGGGTCCTGCGAAATTTTCAGATTATAAAATTGTTATTTTAATCAACAAAGGTTCTGCTTCTGGAGCTGAGATTTTAGCAGCAGCTTTAAGGGATAATCTGAAAGTTCTTCTTATTGGAGAGAAGAGCTTCGGGAAAGGATCTGTACAAAAACTGGAGAATTTGAAAGGAGGCTCTTCTTTGAAGATTACAATCGCAAAATGGTTAACTCCTTCTGGAAAACAAATTTCACAAGTAGGTTTGGAGCCTGATATTAAGGTTGAAATGACAGAAAAAGATATTGAAGAAGGAAAAGATCCTCAATTAGAAAAAGCAATTGAAATATTAAAAAATCTATGAAAGTAATTTTATTAAAAGATGTAGAAAATTTAGGAAAAAAATATGAAATAAAAGAAGTTGCAGAAGGATATGCAAGGAATTTTCTATTTCCAAAAAAATTAGCAAAACCAGCCACTGAAGCAAATTTAAGATGGTTAGAAAAGAAATTGAAAAAACTTGAAGAAAAAGCAGAAAAAGACCTAAAGAAGGTTCAAGATTTAGCTTCAAAAGTTGATGGGCTAGAAATTACAATTCCAGTGAAGGTAGGTAAAGATGGTCAGCTTTTCGAATCTATTACTCCTTTAAAGATCTTGGAGAAATTAAAAGAAGAGGGTTTTGAATTAAAGAAAAAGCAGATCGTTTTGGAAAAACCAATAAAAGAATTGGGAGAATTCCCAGTGAAAATAAAATTCCCTCACAATTTAGAGGCCGAAATAAAAATAATTGTTGTTGAAGAAAAATGACAAGATACATTTTTGTCGCAGGAGGCGTAATGTCTGGAATCGGAAAAGGAACTACGATGGCTTCAGTTTCTTTGATTTTGAAATCAAAAGGATTTTCAGTAGCTCCAATGAAAATTGATCCTTATTTGAATGTTGATGCAGGAACGATGAATCCAATTGAACACGGAGAAGTTTTTGTGACCAAAGACGGAATTGAAACTGATCAAGATATTGGAATTTATGAGAGATTTATCGATGAAGAATTGACCAAAGAAAACTACATGACTTCAGGACAGGTTTATTTAAGCGTTATTCAAAAAGAGAGAAATTTTGAATTTGAGGGGAAATGCGTTGAAGTCATTCCTCATATTACAAACGAAATTATCTGGAGAATTAAAAATTTAGGGAGAGTTAAAAAAGCAGACTTTGTTTTAGTTGAGATTGGAGGAACAGTTGGCGAATATCAAAATCTTTTATTTTTGGAAGCTGCAAGGCAAATGAAATTGGCAACTCCTAGAAGAGTTCTTTTTATTTTAGTTTCTTATTTGCCAATTCCGGCAATGCTAGGTGAAATGAAGACAAAACCTACTCAAACAGCAGCCAGACTTTTGAATGAGGCTGGAATTCAACCTAACTTTATCGTAGCAAGAGCCAGAGTTCCTCTGGATAAACCCCGAAGAAAAAAAATTGCTCTCTTCTGCAATTTAAGAGAAGAAAATGTAATTTCAGCTCCAGATGTTAAGTTCCTTTATGAGATTCCTTTTAATTTTGAGAAAGAAAATTTTGGAAATAAGATTTTAAAAGAATTCAAAATGATTCCAAAGAAAAGTAACTTGAAAAAATGGGAAATTTTGTTAAAGAAGGTAAAAAATTCTAAAAAAGAATTGAAAATTGGAATTTGTGGAAAATATTTTAGAACTGGAAAATTCGTTTTAATGGATTCTTACATTTCAGTGATAGAAGCTATAAGGCATGCTTGTTGGTATTTTAGAAGGAAACCTCAAATCGTCTGGTTAGATGCTCAAGAGTACGAAAGAAGTTCTCAAAGGCTTAAAGAGTTAAAAAAGTTTGCTGGAATTATAATTCCCGGTGGGTTTGGAAAAAGGGGAATTGAAGGAAAAATAAAGGCTATTGAATTTTGCAGAAAAAATAAAATTCCATTTTTGGGACTTTGTCTGGGAATGCAATTGGCAACTGTTGAATTTGCAAGGAATGTATTAAAACTAAAGGGAGCTCATTCGACAGAATTTGCAAAAAACACAAAATATCCAGTCATTGATCTTTTGCCAGAACAAAAGATTTTATTAAAAGAAAGAAGATATGGAGGAACTATGAGGTTGGGAGAATACAAATGTAAAATCAAAAAGAATACGCTAGCTTTTAAGGCTTATCAAAAAGATTTTGTTTTTGAAAGACATCGTCATCGTTACGAGTTTAACAACAAATTCAGAGAAATTTTTGAAAAAGGAGGAATAACTTTTTCAGGTATTAATCCAGAGAGAGATTTAGTAGAAATTATTGAATTGAAAAACCACCCCTTTTTCCTTGCGACTCAATTTCATCCAGAATTTAAATCGAGACCTATTAGACCCCATCCTTTATTTAGAGAATTTATTAGAGCTGCAATTAAATGCGAATAGCAATAATTGGAGCCGGAATTTCAGGTTTATATTTGAGTTTAAAGCTGGTAAAAGAACACCAAGTTTTTTTATTTGAGAAGAAAAAAGAAATTGGAGGAAAAGCCTGTTCTAGCCTTTATTCAGAAAGAATTTTTGAATTTTTGCCGACGGCGAAAGATTTTATAAAAAATAAAATTGATTTTTGCCTTTTACATTTTCCTAAAAAAGAAATCAAACTCAATTTTAAAAAAAATTTTTTTGTTTTTGATAGAGATTCTTTACAAAAACATCTTTTTGAGTTAGCGAAGGAATCTGGAGTTAATTTTGAATTTGGAAAGAATGTTGACTTCGATTTTTTAAAAGATATCGAAAAAGATTTTGATAAAATCATAGGTTGTGATGGTGCTAATTCAAGAGTTAGAGATTATCTAAAGTTAAAAAAACCAAAATTTTATTTTGCTCTCCAAGGTTTTGTAAAAGAGAAGGATTTTTCAAATTTTGTTGAGGTTTGGCCAACTAAAAATGGATTTTTATGGAGAATTCCAAGAGGAGATGAAGTAGAATACGGCATAATGGAAGAGGGGAAAAGAGCAATGGACATTTTTGAGAATTTTAAAAAATGGAAAAATTTGAATTTCTTTAAAAAAAATTCAGGTTCAATTCCTCAAGGTTTTTCACTTCCTAAAAACCAGAGGATTACTCTTTGTGGCGATGCAGCAGGTTTGACAAAACCTTGGAGTGGGGGAGGGGTGATTTGGGGTTTGCGTTTGGCTAATATTTTGCTTTTGAACTTTCCTGATTTTCTAAAGTACAAGAAAGAAGCAGAAAATTTTTTTCTATCTCAAATTTTCATTTCAAAAGTTTTAAAAAAATTAGTTTATTTTTTTGGTTTTAAATTTCCCAAAATTTTATTTTCAGAATATCAAATCGACGGTGATTTTTTTATTTGACAAAATTTTCAAATGATTCTATAGTATAAATTGGAGGTGATCAAATGCACTTTAAAATAAGATTTTGGAAAAGAAGCATCTATACCGGAAAGGAAATTGGACCCTATGAATTACTTTTGGAGGCAAGAGATGAGAAAGAAGCAGTAGAAAAAGCAATAGCAGAAATGTTCAAAATAGAAGCAAGATTAACTGCTAGTATAATTGCAAGAAGTGAAATTTT
>CAYUTJ010000013.1:0-5027 GCA_964447735.1 uncultured Candidatus Saccharibacteria bacterium
CCTACTGTTTATTGGTTCGCTCACATTGGAAATTTAAGAACTTATATTTTTGAAGATATTTTAAAGAGAGTTTTAGAATACAATGGTTTCAAAGTAAAGCATGTGATGAACATTACAGATATTGGACATTTAGTTTCAGATGAAGATGTAGGAGAAGATAAAATTTTGCTAGCTGCAAAAAGAGAAAAGAAAACTCCAAAAGAAGTTGCTAGATTTTATGAAAGAGAGTTCAAGAAAGATTTGAAACTTTTGAATATCAAAGAACCTGACGTTTGGGTTAAGGCTACAGAAACTATTAAAGACCAGATTGAGTTAATAAAAATTTTAGAGAGAAAAAGTTTTACCTATATTATCGAAGATGGAGTTTATTTTAACTCCTCAAAACTAAAAACCTATGGAAGATTATGGCCAAAGAAAATGAAAATTTTACCAGGAAAAAGAGTGAAAATGGTTCCAGGAAAAAGAAATCCTACAGATTTTGCTCTCTGGAAATTCCCAAAGAAAAAGAGAAAAAAATTTCTTTGGAATTCTCCTTGGGGAAAAGGATTCCCTGGCTGGCATACTGAATGCGTTGTCATGTCAATTAAACATTTGGGGATTCCTTTCGATATTCATTGTGGTGGAGTAGATCACATTTTGATTCACCATACAAATGAAATTGCTCAAGCTGAAGCTGCTTTTTCAAAAATTTTGGCTCGTTATTGGTTGCATGGCGAATTTTTATTAGTTGAAGGAAAGAAAATGGCAAAATCAGAAAGAAACATTTTTACTTTGAAGGATTTAATAGACAGAGGTTTTAAGCCTTTGGCTTTTCGTTATCTTTGTTTGACCGCTCACTACAGATCAAAATTAAACTTCACTTTTGATTCCTTAAAATCTTGTCAAAATGCTCTAGAAAACCTTTATGAAAAAACTTTAGAGTACAAAACAAGGAAAAAAATCAAAACTAAAAATTTTGAAAGATACAAAAAGAAATTTCAAAATGCAATTAACGATGATCTAAATACTCCAAAGGCTTTAGCTATAGTTTGGGAGTTAGTTTCAGATCAGAAAGTAAAAGATGCTGAAAAATATCAAATTCTTTTAGATTTTGATAAGGTTTTAGGATTTAATTTGAAAAAATTGAAAAAACCTAAAATTCCAGAAAAAATCAAAAAATTGATAAAAATTAGAGAAGAATATCGAAAAAAAGGAGATTTTGAAAAAGCAGATGAAATTAGAGAAAAAATCAAAAAATTAGGCTTTTGGATAGAAGATACAAAAGAAGGCCCAAAAATAAAGAAATTATAAAAATCGGGAATTATCTAAAAAGATCATTTTTTCTTTTTATAACAGATTCTATAAAAATTTAAGATTTTTTTGACGATTTTTTCCCAAGAATATTCTTTGACATGTTTTAAGCCAAATTGCCTCAATTCCTTCCTTATGTTGGGATTTTTAATTAAAATTTCGATTTTTTTTGCCAAACTTCTATAATCTTTGGGTTTTACTAGAAATCTTTCAGCAATCGTTCCTCTTAAAAGTTCTTTGTAACCTTTGTTGGCAAATCCAACTAAAGGTAAACCGGAAGCTAAAGCTTCCAAAATCACTATTCCAAAACTTTCACCGTAAATTGAAGGAGCACAGAAAATGTCACAAGTTGAATATAAAGAAGGTAAATCATCTTTTACCGTCCCTAAAAATAATACATCTCTTAAATTATTCTCTTTAACAAAATTTTCGCATTTTTCCTTTTCTGGACCATCTCCAGCAACAATCAATCTCAAATTTGGATATCTTCTCTTTAAAATCAAAAATGCTTTTAACAAATAAATTAACCCTTTTCTTTCTTCAATTCTTCCAACAAAAAGCAAATTTATTTTTCCATCTTTGAATCTTTTTATCTTTGGATTTTGAGGATTAAAAATTTCCAAGTCCACCCCATTTGGAATAATAACTTTTGGTTTTTTAAATTTCTTTAAAGCTTTAAAAGCAACTGGAGATACTGCAATCGCACCATCAATTCTTAAATTACAAAAGTTTATAAAAAAATTAAAAAATTGAGGAATTTTTTTAAACAATCTCGTTCTTGAGATGTCAGAATGCAAAGTGAGAATATTTAAGGTTTTAAAACTCAAAGGAGATAAAAGAATTTGAAAAAATGAAGGAAAGGTTGCATTGTGAAAATGTAAAATATCAAATTGCTCTTTAATCAAAGTAGCCTCAATTGAAGCTGGAGTAAAATTAAAAACTAAATCTGCTGTCCCACCTCCAAAATTTATTGGAAAAGCAGTCCCTAATAAAATAACATCTTTTCCGTAATTTTCTCTTATTTTTCTTCTGGGGACTATGATTTTGGCTCTAATTTTCTTTTTCTTGAATTCTTTTAATAGAGCTAAAAGATGGGTTTTGACTCCGCCAGGTTCTAAAAACGAATGGAAAGTAATTAAACCTATTTTCATTAAAGAAATTATATCAAAACTTGCCAAAAATTTCTCAAAAATTAAAATAATAGTATGGCTGAAACCATTGAAAAATTACCTCCTCAATCCATTGAGGCTGAAAGATCTCTTTTGGGATCTATTTTTTTGGATTCAAACGTTATTTATCAAGTAGCCGATTTTTTAAGACCTGAAGATTTTTACAGAGGAATTCATCAAGAGATTTTTGCAGCTTGTTTGGAATTGTTTCAAAAAGGAGAACCGATTGACATTTTATCTGTTGCCAATAGATTAAAAGAAAAAAATTTGTTGGATGAAATTGGTGGAATGGCTTATTTAACAGAATTGGTAAATTCAGTTCCCACTCCCACAAATGCTTTAAGTTATGCAAAAATAGTTCATAAAAAAAGAGTTCTCAGAGATTTGATAGCAGCTTCTCAAGAAATTGGAAAAATGGCCTTGGATGAATCAGAAGATATTGAAGTTCTGTTAGACAGAGCTGAAAAAAGGATTTTTTCAATTGCTCAAAGAACCTTAACTCAAAAATTCACTCCGGTCAAAGATACTTTAGAAGAAGCCTTTGAAAGAATAGATAAATTATCAAAATTTGGTGCAAAATTGAGAGGATTACCTACTGGATTTTATGATCTAGACAATATTTTAGCAGGGTTTCAAAAATCTGATTTAATAATTTTAGCTGCCAGACCCACAATGGGAAAATCAGCTTTAGCTTTGAATATCGCAGCCAATGTTGCAATCAATGAAAAGATACCTGTGGGAATTTTTTCTTTAGAGATGTCAAGAGACCAGGTTGTCGATAGATTAATCGCTTCTTTAGCCGGAGTTGACCTCTGGAGATTGAGAACAGGTAGATTATCTGCTGAAGGTGAAGAAAATGATTTTACGAAAATTAGAAGAGCAATGGGAATTTTAGCTTCAGCTCCAATTTATATTGATGACGCCCCCTCCCCTACTGTCTTGCAAATGAAGGCAATGTGCAGAAGACTTCAAGCTGAAAAAGGATTGGGGTTAATTATTATTGATTATTTGCAATTAATGGAACCTTTAAACCCTGAAGCCTCTCCTGTTCAACAAGTTTCTGAAAATTCGAGAGCTTTGAAGGCTTTAGCTAGAGAATTTGACATTCCAGTTTTGGCAATTTCTCAACTATCAAGAGCAGTTGAGAAAAGATCGCCGCCTATTCCAAGACTTTCTGATTTGAGACAATCTGGAACTTTAGAACAAGATGCAGATGTGGTTTTGTTTATTTACAGAGAGGATAGATATTTTGAAGATTCTCCAAAAAAAGGAATTGCAAATATCATTGTCGCAAAACATAGAAACGGCCCTGTCGGACAAGCAGAACTTTATTTTGATGAAAGAACAGTTACTTTCAAGAACATTGAAAAGGGAATCTCTCTTGAAGAAATTTAATGTATCCAAAAACAATCAGAAAATTAATTGAGATTTTTTCAAAATTTCCTGGAATTGGACAAAAAACTGCAACAAGGTTTGTTTTTTATTTACTAAAACAAAAAAAAGAAGATATTGAAGAATTTTCGAAATTTTTAAAAGATTTGAAAGAGAAAGTAAAATTTTGCAAATTTTGTTTCAAACCCTTTGAAGGAGAAAAACAACTTTGTGAAATTTGTCAAAATCCTGCCAGAGATTTAACTAAAATTTGTGTTGTTGAAAAAGAACAAGATTTGGAAGCAATTGAAAATGCCCAAATTTTTAACGGACTTTATTTTGTTTTGGGAGGACCCATTTCTTCAATTTCAAAAGAGGAATTAGAAAAATTAAGAGTTAAAGAACTTTTTGAAAGAATAAAATCTCCTGAAAAATTTGGAGTTTTTGGAAATTTCAAAGAAATAATTTTGGCTTTAAATCCAACTGTTACTGGAGAAGCAATTTCAATTTATTTGGAAAAAAAGTTAAAAAAACTCGGCAAAAAAATTACTCGCTTGGGAAAGGGTTTGCCTTCAGGAGGAGAATTAGAATACGCAGACGAAGAAACTCTAAAATCTGCTTTCGAAGGTAGAAGATAAAAATTTATCTCAAAAATAAAAAAGAGAGGTAAATCTATTTCTCTCTTTTTCTTTTTTCTTTAATTTTCTCTACAATTTTATTTATTATTTCATCTGGAGTATCTTTAACCATAAATGTTTTCGTACTTTCTCCAAATTGCTTTACCTTAGAAAGATCGTTGGTATACTCAAATACATTGTGTAAAGGATCGCAGACTAGAAATTTTCTAAATTCCTTCACTCTTGTATAGATTGCTTTAATCAACACTACAACTGAAAGAAAATTATCTTCATTAATAATTCTTGATTGTTCAATAACAATAACATAGAGTAATACACCTCCTTGACCCTGGCCCAAATCTTTGTACCACACAATTTGATTATTGGGGTGATAAAGGTCCCAAACAAATTCTTCAAGATTTCTTTCCCAGATCACTTCTTCTCTTACAATTATTATTCTTTTCCCTTTCATTTCTTTTCCTCCTTAAATTGTAAACGTGCGTAGATACATTATTAAACAAAGAAGAAAGAATGTCAAGTATCTAGCTCTAAAATAAAAAAACCGCCCCAAAATAAAAAA
>CAYUTJ010000013.1:5127-11823 GCA_964447735.1 uncultured Candidatus Saccharibacteria bacterium
GAACTATTTTGTAGAGTTCTTAACTGCTAGTTTCACTACAGCCTCAATGAGCTCTTTGATTGAGTGCTTTTCAAGATGGTACTTGAAATTTCCAATGGCAATCACTGAGTCGAAAGAATGGTTTGGATTTTTGATTTCTATTGTATAGGGACATACTGGGCATTTTATTTTCATTTTTTCCCTCCTCTTGAGAACCTTTTTATTATATTGATTTCAAAAAATTTGTCAATACCAATAAAAAATGACCTCGAGATTTATTCTCGAGGCTCTTAGGAATGTTCAAGAAATTCTTTTTTTCTCTGAAAAACGTACTCTGCAATGCTGTAAGGATCTTTAAGACCCTTCTCTAGCGCTTCTAGGACTGCTTGAGAATAACTGAATTCTTCCGGTAGATTCTCTTCAGAGATATCTATAAAAGTCATTTTAGGTTTAAGTATCAAAGTGCTTCGTTTATTTTTAACATCTTTTAGAATTAGTCGAATGGCTTTAGCAGCTTTTTCTGCTTCCTCTCCTTCTAATACTTTTACTATTTTGCCTCTTATTATTATTTGTACTCTTACTTTAGCCAAACTAATCCCTCCTTAACTCTTTTATTCTACACAATAATCAAAAAAAGTCAAGATAAAAATTTAATCTTCTATTTTCAAAATTTCAACTTCAGTAAATTGCTGTCTGTGTCCTCTTTTCACTCTATATCTTTTTCTTCTTTTGTATTTCAAAACTAAAATTTTCTTTCCTTTTCCATGTCTTATCACCTTTCCAATCACTTTTGTTCCCTTAACAAAGGGAGTTCCAATCTTTACCTTTCCTCTTTTTTCTACTAGCAAAACTTCAGAAAATTCAACTTCCTTTCCTTCTTCTTCATCAATCTTTTCGATCTGAATTTTATCTCCCGGAGAAACCAGATATTGTTTTCCTCCTGTTTTAATCACTGCCAACATTTTCTTTTAAACTTTTTTGATTTGAACCTTTCAATTGAAGCTCTCTCAAAGAAGATCTAATTTGTGAAATTTTACTTTTGTATTCTGAATAAGCATTGGAAATCATTGTTGTGCCTCTTGAAATTTTATTTTCTAAAATTTCTTCCATGTCATCCAAATTTTTTGAAATAGAAATTAAATGATTTTGTAAATTCTCAATATCAATTGAAATTGCATATTGCAAATGTAACCTGTACATGTAAAGCAAAAGGGGCAAAACCATGGAATAGGGCATCAAAATAACATTTTCTTCTCTTGCTTTCAAATGAGCTTTTTGGCAAACAGAATAAACAGAATCGGGTACTGCAGCCACAGCTTGAGACCAAGTTAAATCAGGATCTATATATTGTTTAACTTCCCCGATCCTCTGGACAACTTCTTTTTCAATTTCTTGAATAATTTTTTTTCTTTTTTCAGGTTCTGTTTCTTTTTCCAAATCTAGCAAAAGTTTTGAAGCTGGCCATTTTGAATCGATGGGTAATCTTTTTCCGTTTGGTAAAATTAAAGCAAATTCTACAATTTTTCCTCTTACTTTAAAATTAGATTCTATCATTTCAGGTGGCAATTTTTTGAAAGTTTCTCTCAAAATTTCTTCACCCGATAATCCTTTAGCTGTCGTTCCAGCTAAAATTTCATCAACCCTTTTTATTCTTTCCAAAAATTCCCTTTCTCTTTCTTTTCTGATTTCGTCTCTTCTTCTCAATTCCTCTAACAACTCTCTTGTCTTTTCAATTCCGTCTTTTAAATGATTTTGAAATTGAGTTCCCAGAGAAAGTTTCTCTTTTATTTCTTGAATGTCTCTTGCTTGTTGTAAATTAATTTGGCTTTGCTGGCTGATTTTTTCAGTTAATCTGAAAAGAAAATAAAGAAAAAAGCCTGCAAAAATTAAAAGAAAAAGTAAAAACGCTAAACTCTCAAAGGCCATTTTTAAATAGTACCATTACTTAACTAAAATTTCAACGAGAAGAAAAAAGGCATAAATTAAAATTAAAATTACCCCCTCTCTCTCTGTTATCTTTTTCCCACTTCTTAATAAAAACAAAAAGAAAAGTCCAGAAACTAAAAGAAAAATTCTTGAAATTAAAATCGCAGATAAATTTTCAATTTGAATTGGGGAAATTAAAGCTACAATTCCCAAGACCAAAGTTGTGGAAATAATTACGCTTCCAATTAAATCTCCCAAAATTAACCAATCTTGATCTTTTCTTGCACATTCAATCGAAAAAATGAGCTCTGGAAGAGCATTTCCAAAACTAACGATCAAAAGCCCAATAAACCAGAGGGGGAAACTAAAGTAGTTAGCCAAAAATTTTGTTGAAATTACAATACCCTGAGAGGAGGCTAAAATTAAAATTAAAGAGAGAAAGAAAAGGCAAAGATTTTTTAGGAAAAATTTAAGATTCAATTCTTCTGTAATGGAATCGTAAATTTTTTTAAATCTTTCTTTTTTAATAAAGAGCCAAACCAAATAACTAATAAAAATTAAAAAAAGTAAGAAACCATCTAATCTTGAAAGTGAATTATCTGCGATCAAAAAAGAAAACAAAATTGTGATTAAAATTAAAAAAACTGCTGAATTTTGAACGGTTCTTGATGGAGCTGAAATTCCAGCTCTTGAAATTAAAGTTGCCAAACCAGCAACTAAAGTTAGATCAACGATATTACCTCCGATAACATCTCCTAATGAAAGTTGAGGAATTTTGTTTAAAGCTGAAGTTATTCCTACAAAAAGATTAGGTAAAGATGCTGAAAAAGCAAAAAACAAAAAAGCAACTACAAATTCTTTCCATCCTAAAAATTTGCCTATTCTTGAGAGAGATTCCATCAGCCACTTTGAAGAATAAAAAATAGCTAAAAATGAAAAGATAAAGATTAAAAAATTTACCCAAACCATTTTATTTTAATAGGTAAAAAATTTGATAAAAAATTCCAGCTATAAAAATTAAAATTAAAGGCAAAACAAAATATGCTTTGGGCTTTAACTTTTTATACATTAACAAAATTAAGGCTCCATCAATAGCTAGAGTAATAGCTCCAACTAAAGAAATTATAGTAATATATTCTCTAAATCCTAATAAAAATAAAAAGATAGGAGGCAAGAGAGTGATCAAGAGTGCCAAATTCTTGTTTATTTTTAAATCATACCAGAAAGTTTTCTTTAAAGTTAATCCCAAAGAAACAAAAGAAGTGAAAGTGGCAAAAACTCCAAATAAATAAAATAAATTTAAAATTTGAGACCCCAAAACATTTTTTAATCCTGAAAGAGCATCCTCTGAAGTCTTCTGTCCACAAATTCCAGCAACCAAAATTGCAAAAAGAAAGTAAAAAAGACCACAAAGTAAGATTGAAATCAGAATGATTTTCTTTAGCTTTTTCCTTTCCTCCTTTAGCATTTCCTCAACTTCAGGAATAATGGCTGCGCCCCAGAGAGAAAATAAAATAGGACCATAAGGTAAAAATAAAGAGTTTTTCTGGGGCAAAACAAAAATATTCTCACTTTTAAAATAAGAAAAACCAAAAATCAAAATGAAAAGTAAAATTGCAAAAAACAAAAGAGCATCAAAAAATTCAATTTGAGAAATTGTCTTTATACCAAAAAAAATAAAAATAGTCCCTGCCAAAAAATAAAAAATTGTATAGATAGTCTCTGAACCTCCAAGTGTTGGCAACAAAAGTTTTGTTAAAAATTGGCCTCCAATTATCAGATAGGCTAACAAAACACCATAGAATCCAAATATTGCAGAAACTACAGCTATTTTCTCTGCCCAATTTCCAAGATAAAATTTTGCAAAACCTGGTAATCTCTTAAAATCTGGAGTTTTTAAAGCTATTTCACCAAAGAGAGAATGAACTAAAATTACCAACGTTCCCAAAACAAAAAAATAGATGAACATTACCCAGAATCCAACTTTTGAAAGAATGTAAGGTAAAGCAAAAAAACCTACTCCAATAATGGTACCTGTAAGAGTGGCTATAGCATAAAAATCTTTTTTCATTCTATTTAGTTTATCAAATTTCTGTCTCGTGTCTACTGATAAAATACCATTTTGTGAGTTCAATTAAAAGAATATTCAAAAATCCGAAACCCAAAACTAATCCCCAATCAAAAACATTCAAAGGAACAGTTTTTAAAAGTACCTGAAGAGGGGGAAGATAAAGACCAGCAAAAAGCATTAAAATTCCAAAGAACCAGGCGAAAATCAAAAATTTGTTAGAAAAAGGGTTAATTTTCCAAATATTCTTTCTTAAACTTTTGATAGAAAAAATATAAAGCATCGAATCTAAAGCCAGTCCTGCAAAAATTACAGATCTTATATGCCAAATATCATAGTGGGTAAATTCCAAAAGCCAAAAAAACATAAAAAGCAAGAAAATATCAGTTAAAATACCAATTACAAAAATTAAAACTTTCATTTCTGAAGTTAAAAGATGAATTTTATGACCCGTCGGCCTTCTTTTCATTATCCCTTCTTCTTTTGGTTCAAAAGCCAAAGCAATAGATAAGGGACCATCTTCGATTAAATTTACCCACAAAATTTGAATAGCAGTCATTGGTAATAACCAAACCCTTTTCATTAACCAGCAAATTAACATCGAACCCCCAATCAAAATTGCTTCGCAAAAACTATCAGACAACAAAAAAGTGGTTACCTTTCTAATGTTATCTAAAATTCCTCTTCCTTCTTCTATTGCAGCGACAATGATTGAAAAGGAATCGTTCAATAAAATTAAATCTGAAACTTCTTTTGCAACATCTGTTCCAGATCCTAAAGCCACTCCAATATCAGCTTTTTTTAAAGCTGGGGCATCGTTAATTCCGTCACCTGTCATTGCTACTACTTCTCCCTTTTCTTTAAAAGCAGAAACAATTCTCATTTTGTGGCGAGGTTCTACACGAGCGTAAATTTGAATTTTATCTAAAATCTTGTCAAACTCTCTTTCCGAAAGTCTATCTAAATCTCTTCCTTCCATAATATTTTCGTCTCTTACTTCAATTCCCAACTCCTCAGCAACAGCTTTTGCTGTCAATTTGTGATCTCCAGTAACAATAATTGGTTTCAAACCAGCTTTTTGACAAATTTTAATTGCTTCTTTAACATCGGGTCTTATCGGATCTTTTAGGACAATCAAACCTAAAAAATTTAAATTCTCAACCTCTTTTTCTAATTTTTCTGGAATTTTTTTTATTTCTTTTTTGGCTGCAGCTACAATTCTCAATCCTTTTTTAGCTAAATTTTCCGTTTCCTTTTCCCATTTTTTTCTTTCTTCAATTTTCAAAGAACTTTTTTCCAAAATTCTCTCTGGAGCTCCACAAACATAAAGAATGTTTTTTTCATTTTCTTTAATTAAAGCAGCAGAAAATTTATTTTGGGGATTGAATGGAATTCCGTCAATTTTTTCTTTTTCTAAATCTTTTTTATTAAAACCAGCTTCAATACCAGCTTCCAAAAAAGCTCTATCTGTGGGTGGACCTCTAATTATCCATTTTTCTTTTGGATCTTGCGGGTTTTCAACAAAGGCTTCGGAAATCAAAGTCGCAGCTTTCAAAATTAATTTTTTTTCTCCGATTACTTTTACCACCTTCATTCTTCCTTCAGTTAAAGTAGCAGTTTTGTCAGTACAAATTATGGAAGCTGAACCCAAAGTTTCTGCAGCTACCAATCTTCTTACTAGTCCCTTTCTCTTTAAAATTTTCTGCATTCCGATTGCTAAAATCACAGTCATTGCTACGGGCAAGCCTTCTGGAATTCCAGCTACTGCTATTGCTACAGAAGTAGTAAACATCTCTTCAAAAGGTTTTCCCTCAAGCATTCCAGAAATAAAAATTAAAAAACAAATAACTCCAATTGCTATCCCGACAAATTTTGAAAAATGAGAAAGTTTTCTTTGATAGGGAGTCTTTTCTTCTTTCGTTTCTCTAAGCATTTGAGCTATCTTTCCCATTTCAGTATTCAATCCAGTCGCGGTTACTATTGCTTTTGCTTTTCCTTGTTCTACAATCGTTCCCATAAAAACCATATTGTCTCTGTCTGCCAAAGGAGTTTCTCGAGGTAAAATTTCAGAGTGCTTTTTTGCTGGCAACCACTCACCAGTCAAAGCCATCTCGTTTGTTTTCAAATTTTTAGCCTTAATGATTCTGCCATCAGCTGGAACTTTATCTCCTGCTTTTAATAAAAAAATATCCCCTAAAACTAAATTTTCAGCATCTATTATTTTTTGATTTCCATCTCTAATTACTCTGGCATTGATTTTGACAATTTTTTTCAATTCTCTTAAAGCCTGAGAAGCCTTTTTTTCCTGAAAAAAACCAACTAAAGCATTTAAAAACACAGCTCCAAAAATAACGATGCTATCTGTATATTCCCTCAAAAGCAAAGTAATAACTCCTGCTATTACCAAAATATAAATTAGAGGGCTTTTAAATTGCTCTAAAAAAATTTCAAAAGAAGATAAAGGTTTTTCCTCTGGAAGTTTATTCTTTCCGTATTTTTCCAATCTTTCTTTAACTTCTTTCTCTGTCAAACCTCTTTCTGGATCAGACTCTAATTTTCTTAAAACTTGTTGCCAGCTCAAATTATGCCAAAAAACCTTTTCCATATTTTTTTATTTTATCAAACAAAAAAAGACTTTTTAAAAGTCCTTGTGGCCCCAAGGGGAGTTGAACCCCTGTTTCCAGCTTGAGAAACTGGCGTCCTAGCCACTAGACGATGGGGCC
>CAYUTJ010000013.1:11923-16147 GCA_964447735.1 uncultured Candidatus Saccharibacteria bacterium
GACATTTTCATTTCTTTTGAGCCATCGACCAAAACTAAATCTCCTTTTCTAATTTCTTCTTTTAATTTTTCAATTCCATCTTCAATTTTTTCAAAAGAAAAGATTTTGTCTTCTTCCATTCCTTTCTCGAAAGCTCCTTTTGCGATAAATTTTGCTCTTTCACCAAAAGTAAACAAAATATCTGCATTTTTGGCAACTCTTTCTCCAATAGCTTCGTGAGCTTCGATTGTGTATTTTCCAACTCCTACCACATCTCCCAAAACTGCAATCTTTCTAAAAAATCCTGGAATTTTTCCTAAAACCTCAATGGCTTCTGACATTGAAAATACGGTTGCAGATTCTGCATCATCTAAGACAAAACAACCTTTTTGACCTTCGATCAATCTCATTTTTCCAGGTAAAGATTTGTAATCTTTCAAATTTTGAGAAATCTCAACTAAATTCATTCCAAAAATCTTTCCAACAGCAACTGCTGCTAAAGCTGCATAAATTTGCTCTTTTCCAAAAACTCCTTCCAACCAGAAAGGAACTAAACTTCCTTCAAAAGAAACCTTAAAATTCATTCCCCTGTTGAACTTAATATTTGTAGCAAAAACGTCAGCTTTTTCATCCAAACCAAAAGTTGTACAATGCAAATTCGTTAGATCATCGATTTCTCTCACTGTTTCGTCATCATAATTTAAAACTAATCTCACTAAAGGAGGAAGTCTTTGAGCTACCTTTACAATCTTTTCAATTTCTTCTTTCTCACCAGCAAAAACTATATCCTCAGGGGGGATATCTCCAACATGAGTTACTACTAAAATGGCCAGAGGAGATTTTTTCAGAAAGAATTCAAAATCTTCAATTTTTTCATTTTCAACAGCCTCTACTATTATTTCCTTTCCAATTTGAAACTTTTTTTCTAAAACCTTCAAAATAGCTTCTTTTGCAGTTTCTCTCCCTTTCCCACAAACTAAAACAATCTTTTTTCTTTCGATTAAAAATTTAATTTTTTTACAGAGTTTCATAGTCAGGTGGAATTTGCTTTATTTTAATTACATAATCTGCAATTTCTTTAAAAACGGGAACTGCTGAATACTCTGCTGTTTTTGTTTTTGGATTGTCCAATTTCACTAAAACTAAAAATTTTGGATTTAAAGCTGGGAAAAAACCAACAAAACTCTGCCAAGTTCTTTCTGAATAACCCTTTTTATCTTTTTTAGGTTGCAAGGAAGTGCCCGTTTTGCCTGCGATGAAATATCCTAGGACTTTTGCTCTTTTTGCAAAACCATTTTCAACTACAGAAATTAACATTTTCGCCAATTTAGTTGTTGTTTCTTTTGAAAGAATTCTTTTCTCTTTTAAATTCTCGAAATCTTTGTTTAAATGAGGTGTTATCAATTTTCCACCGTTTGCGATCGCACAATAAATTCTTGCCAATTGAATTGGAGTTAAAGCAATTCCTTGTCCAAAAGAAGCTGTCGCAAAGTTAATATCTCTTCCATGTTTTATTTCCTGGTTATCATACAAAATTTCTGCCAAATCAATTCCTGTTTTTTCAAAAATTCCAAATTTTTTTAAATAATCTAAAAATACGAAATTTTCAATTTTACTTTGAACAAAAACTGCTCCCGTGTTAATTGATTTTTCCAAGACTTCAGTCATTGTAATCTCACCTGGATATCTTCTGTTATCATAATTTTTAATTATCCAGCCATCGATCTTTATTTGGCCAGGATCTTCATAAGTAGTCTCTGGAGTAATTTTCTTTTCTTGCAAACCTATTGCCATAGTTACTGGTTTGAAAGCAGAACCTGGTTCATAAACTTCTTGAGTGAAAGGGTTTTTGAAAATTTCTAGGTTTTCAACATATTTTGTGTATTCATTAGGATCGAAACTTGGAAAGGTTGCCATCGCTAAAATCTCACCGTTCTCAGGGTTCAAAACTAAAATTTGTCCTTTTTCAAATTCTAATTTTTCATGAAATTCTTTTAAAATTTTTTCAGCTTGAAATTGGATTTTATAATCTAAAGTTAAAATTAGGTTTTTTCCTTTTTTTAAATAGGAATCATAAAACTCCTCAACTCCATATTGCCCTCTTCCCTCGCCTCCTAAAAATCCAACTACGTTAGCTGCTAACTCCTTTTGGGGATAATATCTTTTGACACCTTCTTCAATCCAGATTCCCTCTGAATTCAATTTTTTTATTTTGTTTATTTTTTCAGAATCATCTCCAATATCTATGAGAAGAAATTCTTCGTTTTTAATTTTTTCTAAAAGTTCGTCTTTATTTTTTCCTAAAATTTGGGCTAGATTTTCAGCTAAATTTTGAGGATCTTTAATTTTTTTCGAAAAAATTACTAAAAAATAGGAAAATTTATTAATTGCTAAAGGCTCTCCACCCCGAAAAAAAATTTCCCCTCTCTGAGTTTTTTTCTCAAAAAGAGGGGTTGTTAGCCCAAAGGATAAAGCTCTATAATAATCCCCTTTTTTAATTTGTAAAAAACCTAATTTTGTTAAAATTGCTAAAAATCCCAAAAGAATTAAGAAAAATAAAAATTTTTCTCTTAGATTTTTCATTTTGCAGCAACACCCGATTCAAAAACTTCAATAAACTTTGCTCTCTCAGCTTTTATCAAATGAGAATTTGCCAAAAATTGATCAAGATTCGAAAGAGAGGTTTTCTCTGACAACTCAACTTCTAACTTCTTAATTTCCTTGGAAAGTTTAGCTATTTCTTTTTCTCCTTTCTTCAAGAAATAAAGATTCTGAGAAAGAGAAAAAACTTGATAAAAACTAAAAATCAAAAGAACAAAGAATGAAAGAAATATTATGGTTTTTAAAATCTTCATAATTTTTTTGCTGCTCTTAATTTCGCTGACCTTGCTCTTTTATTTTTTTGAATTTCTTCTTTTGATGGAGTTTCTGGCTTTTTTGTCAAAATTTCAAGAAGGCCCTTTTTCTTTGCTTTTTTAAAAAATTCTTTGACTATCTTGTCCTCTAAAGAATGAAAGGAAATAACTACTATTTTTCCATTTCTTTCCAAAATTTCTAAAGCCTGTTTCAATCCCTCTTTCAAATTTTCTAATTCTTGATTGACAAAGATTCTTAAAGCCAAAAATGTTTTTGTCGCAAAATGAATCTTTCTTCTCTGATACCACCTTGGTGTTGCTTTTCGTATTATTTGGACCAATTGGAAAGTAGTTTCAATTCTTTTTTGTTTTCTTTCTTTAACAATTTCTTTTGCAATTTGCTTTGCAAATCTTTCTTGACCATAATTTTTTAAAATTTTTTCAATCTCTCTTTCTGGAAATTTGTTAAGAACATCGATTGGAGTCAAATCTTTTAAATTTTTGTCATACCTCATTATCAAGAGTTCATCTCTTTTGAAAGAAAATCCTCTTTGAGATTTTTCCAGATGCCATGAAGATATCCCAAGGTCAAATAGAATTCCATTAACTGGTGAAAATTTTTCTTCCTTTACAATTTTTTTCAATTCTGCAAAATTTCCTCTTTTTAAAATCAATCTTCCTTTGAATTTTTTTTCCAACTCCTTCCCTTTTTCATACAAATCAGGATCGATTTCTATTGCTAAAACCTTTCCTTCAGGTTTATTTTTCTTTAATATTTCCTTTGTATGACCCCCTTCTCCAAAAGTACAATCTACAAAATTTTCGTTTTCCTTTGGATCTAAATATTCAATGACTTTCTCTTTTAAAACTGGAAGGTGCATTTTAAACTCCCAACTCTTTTAATCTTTCTGCTATATCCCCTACTTCCTTTTCTGTCTTTTGTTTGTACTCTTGCCATTTTTTCTCATCCCAGATTTCAATTCGATTGTAAACTCCAGCTATTACTACTTTCTTTTTTAGTAAAGCATAATCTTTTAAATAATCTGGAATTAAAATTCTTCCTAAATTGTCAATTTTCACTTCCATTGCTCCAGCCAACATTAATCTTGCAAAACCTCTGGCATCAGATTGTGATAAAGGCAATTGGCTTAATTTTTTAGCTAGCTTTTCCCACTCTCTCTGAGGATAAAGAAAAAGGCACTGATCCAAACCTTTTGTAATTACTGCTTTCTTTCCTAAAACCTGTCTAAACTTTGGAGGAATAGATAATCTTTTTTTGTCGTCTAATGAATATGTATATTCTCCGTAGAATGGCATGTTATCCACAAAATGGCTCACTTTTCCCCAATGTTTTCCACAATTTCCCACTCAATTTCACTTTACACCATTT
>CAYUTJ010000014.1:0-1322 GCA_964447735.1 uncultured Candidatus Saccharibacteria bacterium
TAAAAGGCCCTGCTGGCTCCAAAGCGTCCCGGTTCAATCAACTAGTGGGTGCGGAAGTGCTAGCCCACGAGCTAGCAATCATTATCCCGCTCCCTTCAAAAACTTATCCAGGAGCTTTTTCCCAGCAGGGCCTTATTTTAGTTTAAGCTTTTTGAAAGTTATTGTCAAATTAAAGATTAAAAATATCAACCATTTGTTTTATCAAGGAAACAACAACAGGTTGAGGCAATAACGAAAAAGATTCCACTCCTTCATCATCTAAAAATTTCCAAGGTTTTTCTTTCTTGATTACTCTCTCATTCTCAATTTCATAATAATACTCTGGAGTAATTTCATAATCATCGACAAAATCTTTTGCTAAAGATACTGGGACTGAATTTCTCAACAAAATTTTTGGAATTCCGTAAAGTTTTAAAGCTTCGTCAATTAATTTTCCTTCTTTTTCTAATCTTTCTCTAATTGGTTCAATTCCCAACTCATCTCCTTCTTTTTTTTCCATTCTAGTTCCGCAATTGTCGCAAATTAAATAAAACTCTTTTTTTTCTTTGTCGTAACCTATTTTTGAAGTAGGTAGTAATTTTAAATTTCTTGGAGTTTTGCATTTTGGACAAACCCTTCTCCATTTAATTCTAGCATCAATCACTGTCTCTGGAACATCAATTAGAATGAAAATGTCAGGATCATCCCTGTAACCTATTAAGTCTCTAAAGAATAATGAAAAGCCAATTTGGTCCAAATCTCTTGGGAAACCATCGATAAAAAGAGCTTTCTTTTCTTTTCTTGCCATTTCTCTCTTCACTAAAGCCAAAATGAGCTCTGTTGGCAACAACGTTTTTGTGCTTCTTGTTTCTAAGGCTTTTATTACATCATCTAGCGAAATAAAACCTCGATAATCTCTTTCCAAAAAAGAAATCAATTCTTTTCTTTTTTTATTATCTATTAATTCCTTATCAATTTCCCTTATCATATCTCCGATCGAAAAATGTTCTACTCTCTCTGGAGAGACAATTCTTGAAAACATTTTTGAATAAGTTCCTTTTCCAGAATTTTTCTTTCCCAACAAATAGGCAACAAAAGAATTTTCCTTTAAAAACTCTCTCAATTTTTCAATCTCTTTTCCTGCTTTCAATTCAAAATATTCTTTTTCTTGCTCTGGATCTGTCAAATCAAATTTCTTGTTCAATCCTTTGATTTTTGTTTTAAAAACTGGAAATTTCATAATTTTAATTTTTATAGCAAAAAACAAAATTTTTTTCAAAAAGCACAAATTCAGATAGAAATATTTAATTCTTGACAAATAAAAAATTTTTTGCTATAATTAA
>CAYUTJ010000014.1:1422-13822 GCA_964447735.1 uncultured Candidatus Saccharibacteria bacterium
ATTCAGATAGAAATATTTAATTCTTGACAAATAAAAAATTTTTTGCTATAATTAAGATTGAAAAGGAGGAGTTTAAAGTGGGAAGGCAAGGGCCCACTAAAAATAAATCTCTTGCCTCTCAACCTCCAGCTCCCAGAAAAGGGGGGTTGAGGTGGAGAGAAAGCACTTAAAAAATAAAAAGGAGAGAGGGAAATGAGAAAGAAGAAATTAATACTCCAAGGACTTGCCAATTACACAGGATTTGTAGTCACCTATGAAGGGAAGATTGTAAAAAGTAAGAACTACAAAAGTAAAAAACAAAAAATAAAATTGTACTCTACTGAAATTTTTACAATATGTTTAATGAACGCGTGGGCCATTCTATTAGCAGTGGTAGCAGAGATAGAAAGAATAAGCTTGTTGGGAAGAATAATTATCCTAATGCCAATAGCATTCGCAATGACTCTCTTTATCAAGAATTCTTTTGAAAGAGGAGAACGAAAAAGGAAAAATGAATTAGCAGAGTGGCATGCAACAGAACACATGACTATTAGTCTTCTTAGAAAAAACTTGGCTATTACCTTAGAAAATTTGCAAAAGCAACCAATGGTGAGTCCAAATTGCGGTGCTTTCAATTCTCCATTAAAATCGCCCTCTATTGAAAAACTTGAAGAAGCCCTCGAAGTAGCTCGCCAAGTTAAAAAATTAATTCAAAATAAATAACTTCCCCTTTTTCTCTTTTTCCAGCCCGTAAAGAAATTTGTGGGTTGGAAAAAGATAAAAACGCCCTGAAAGGGGCGTTTTTACATGAAAATTTTAAATTCGAAAATTCTTTCGAATCAGTTTCAAAACCTCTCAATTTACAATCTTCAATCTACAATTTTTAGGCTTTTCCTAAAATCTTGAAAACTTTTGTTCCGCAAACCGGACAGGTACCTTGAACTGCTCTTCTCTTTGAACTTCCTTTTCCTTTAATTTCAACTATCTGGGGATCTTTCATTTCAACTTTTTTCCTACATTTTACACAATAAGCTTCGTATTTTTGTGCTTCTGCCATATTTCACAATTTTTTCCCGACCTTTTTTCCTATACTTTAACTTTAAACTACCAAGAAATTAAGTCAAGTACGAAAAAATGCCTCTGTTAAAATGGCGATAATCGATTTTGCATCCAAAATTTTTCTCTTTTTTATCATTTCTAATGCTTTTTTTAACGAAAAAATTTTAACCTCTTTTATCATTTCTCCTTCATCTAACATTTGTTTTCCCTTTTTCAACCCAGTTGCTCTAAAAAGATACATATATTCTGTTGAATAACCCGGGGAAAGGAAAAACTCTCCAATTTTTTCTAATTTTTTTGCCTCAAATCCAGTTTCTTCTTTTAATTCTCTTTTTGCTCCAATTTTTGGTTTTTCTTTTTTTCTAAGTTTTCCTGCAGGAATTTCCCAAATTTCTCTTTTTATTGAAAAGCGAAATTGACGCAAAAGCACAATTTTATTTTTCCCTATCAAAGGTAAAATTCCAACTGTTCTTGGAAATTCAAGTACATTTCGCTTAATTTTTATTTTCCCAATTTTTTCCTCAATTACTTTAAAAATAGCAGATTTTCCTTTACATTTTTTTAATAATTTTTCTTTCATAATCCCAATTGATCTGAAATTTTCTGCATAGCTCCCAAAACAATTTCTACAAATTTTTCCAAAGAAATTCCCAAAAAATCTTCGCATTTTCTAATTATTTCTCTATTTGCGCCTGCTGCAAATCTTTTTTCTTTGAATCTATTTAAGACATTCTTAACTTTTAAATCTTTTAATTTTTTTGAAGGTAAAACTAAGGCTGAAGCTACTATCAATCCAGTTAAAGGGTCTAAACAATATAGAGCTTTTGCCATTTTTGTTTTAGGTTCAATTCCATGAATTTCATTATGAGTTAAAACTGCTTGGCAAATTTCTTCTTCAAAACCCATATTTTTTAACATTTCAGCTCCTAACTTTGAATGTAATTTTGGATCTCCTTTTGTTTTTTCATAATCAATGTCATGTAAAAGCCCAGCTAGAGCCCATTTTTCTTCATCTTCTCCAAAAAATTTAGCTAAGGCTCTCATTCCAGCTTCAACTGCTAAAGAGTGTTTAATTAGATTTTGATTCTTTAAGTTTTCTTTTAATAAATTAAATGCTTTTTCTCTATCCATAAATTAAATTTTACAAAAATAAATTGAAGCGGCAACCAGCCGCTTTTGAAAAAAGAACTAACAAAAAGAGCAAAAAAATAAGGAGGGGGTCATGTGAATACTAATGTTTTTAAATTGGTCCTCTGTGGCTGTGGGCGTTAAGTTTTGCTTGCATTGAGCGACTGCCGAACTTTCTCCAAAATGGCACTTCTTCTGGCAAAATTGCAATTCTCAAAGGTTTCTCTTCTGATGATGGGTTGAAGGAATCAAGCTGTGGATTGATACTTTTCTTTTTCTTTTTCTCAGCTTCTGTCAATCTCTCCCCTCGTTTTTAATTTTAAAAAATAAGAAAGGAATTTCAAGTTAAATTAGAAGACTGTTGATAATTTTCTAATTCTATTCCAATTGGGCAATGATCTGAAATTCCAATGTCTTTTAATATAAAGGCTTCTTTTAATCTTGGAACTAAACTCTTTGAGACAAAAATATAATCTATTCTCCAGCCAATATCTCTTTCTTTGCAATTGAAAGCTTTTAGCCACCAAGTAAAAACTTTTTCTTTTTTATGAAGGTATCTAAAAGTATCAAAAAATCCAAGTTTTAAAATTTTATCAATTTGGACTCTCTCTTGTGGCAAAAACATAACATTATTTCTGTTTTCTTTTGGCTTAGCCAAGTCCAGCTCTGTATGGGCAACATTGAAATCTCCAGCTAAAATTATTTTTTTATCTTTTATTTTTTTCAAATATTTTCTCAACTCTTTAAATGCTTTCAATTTATATTGCAAATTCTCTTTTTTTCTTCCACCGTGTGGCAAATAAACATTAATCAAAGAAAAATCTTTAAAGTCCAATTTTAAAAATCTTCCTTCATCATCAAATCTTTTAAAACCTAAAATTCTTTCGATTTTAATTGGCTTTCTTTTGGTAAAAGTAGCCACTCCCCAAAATCCTTTTCTCTTTGCACAGTTAAAGAAAGCAAAATAATTTTTAATTTTTGTTTCAAAAAAGCTTTGAAATTTAATCTCTTGGAGACAAACTATATCTGGGTTTTCTTTATTTAAAAAATCAAAAAAACCTTTTTTCAAAATTGATTTTAGACCATTTACATTCCAAGAAATTATCTTCATGTTGGTTTTATTTTAAAAAAAGTTTACTTCCTGAGAAAGGATTTGAAATTCATATATTGACCTTCTTTTTCTCGTTTTATAAAATCAATTAAAATAATAAAGGTTAAAAAATTAATCTTTAAAAGAATATGGATTTAGCAATTTTAACTCCTATCGTTGGTTTTGTAGCAATGCTTATTGTCGGTATTATCGCCAAGTTTTTGGAGAAAGAAGAAAAAGGTACAGAAAAAATGCAAGAAATAGCCTCTTACATTCAGGAGGGAGCAATGGCTTTTTTAAAAAGAGAATATAAAACAATGTCTCTTTTTATTATAGTATTGGCTTTACTTTTATACTTTTTCCTTGGATGGGAAATAACCCTTGGATTTATAATAGGTACTTTCTTTTCTTTATTAGCTGCTTGGATAGGGATGAATATAGCTGTAAGAGCAAATGTAAGAGTAGCAAATGCTGCTAGAAAATCAGCTGGAAAAGCAGCAAAGATTGCATTTTATGGAGGCTCAGTTACTGGACTTTCAATTGTTGGATTGAGTCTTATTGGAATAGGTCTTTTATTTTTTCTTTTTGGAAAAGATCCTGCTCTACTAGTCGGTTTTGGTTTTGGAGCAAGCTTGGCTGCTTTATTCGCTCAATTAGGTGGAGGAATTTATACTAAAGGTGCAGACGTTGGTGCCGATTTAGTAGGAAAAGTAGAAAAACATATTCCAGAAGATGACCCTCGAAATCCAGCAGTTATTGCTGATTTAGTAGGAGATAATGTTGGAGATTGCGCAGGAAGAGGAGCGGATTTATTTGAATCTTTCTCAGATAATATTATCGGAACAATGATTTTAGGAACAGCCTTTTATTTAATGTATGGATTAAAAGGAATTATCTTTCCTCTTTTAGTGGGAACTTTAGGAGTTATAGCAACGATAATCGGAATTTTCTCAGTAAGAGATTGGAAAGATCCTATTAAAAGTATTTTTAAGAGCTTTGGAATAACGGCTTTAATTTGTTTAATAGGTTTTTATTTTTTAACAGTTAAATTTTTAAATAATATAAACTTTTTCTATTGCGCTCTACTTGGTTTGTTCAGCAGTATTTTTATAGCTTTGATAGTTCAGTATTATACAGGAGCAAGAAATAAAGTAGTAAAAGAAATCGCCAAGGCCTCAGAAAAAGGAACATCTATTAATTTAATTACTGGTTTTTCTTATGGTTTAGAAAGCGCTGTCTGGCCTTTACTTTTAATTGCCATCGTGATAACTGTTTCTTACTTTATTTGCGGAAAAGGAATGGAAGGTATTTATGGAATAGCAGTAGCTGCTATGGGTATTTTGTCTACCACAGGAATAATAATGACTTCTGACACTTTTGGGCCAATTTGTGATAATGCAGGTGGAATAGTTGAATTTTCTGGAATTTCAGAAGAAGTTAGAGAAAGAACCGAAATATTAGATGCTGCTGGAAATGTAACAAAAGCGATTACGAAAGGATATGCTATGGGTTGTGCTGCATTAACAGCTGTTTCGCTCTTTTTTGCTTATATTTTTGAAGCCTCTAAAATTTTAGGAATCAATTTCTCTTCAATAAATGACGTAGTGATTAACTTAGTAAATCCAACGGTAATTGTTCCTATGTTCATTGGTGGAGCTTTACCCTTTCTTTTTTCTGCTCTTTCTATCAGAGCTGTAGGAAAGACTGCTTTTGAAATGGTAAAAGAAGTAAAGAGACAATTTAAAGAAATACCAGGACTAATGGAAGGAACTGCAAAACCGAATTATTCAAAGTGTGTAGATATTAGTACTAAAAATGCTTTAAAAGAAATGACTTTACCTACTCTAATTGCTTTGATCGTACCAATTATTGTAGGTTTTGTTTTTGGAATATGGGGATTAGGAGCTTATTTAATCTCAGTAACAATAGTTTCTGTACTCTTGGCAGTATTCATGTATAATGCTGGTGGTGCTTGGGATAACGCAAAAAAATATATAGAAGCAGGACATTTTGGAGGAAAGGGAACTCCAGCCCATGCAGCCGCAGTTATCGGAGATACATTTGGAGATCCATTAAAAGACACTGCTGGTCCTTCTCTTCATATTCTAATTAAACTTCAGAATATTGTCGCCATTACTCTTCTTTCTCTCTTCATTCTTTATTCTTTACTCTAAGTTGCTTTTTGATTTTTTGAGCTAAAATCTTACTTTTCAAAACCCTAGCTAATTTCTCCAAATTTGCTTTTTTTAGTTTTTCTAAATTCGAAAACCCTGCATCAAACAAAATTCTCGCTCTTTTTCTTCCAATTCCTTCTAAAGAAACCAAAGGAATTAATTCTTCCTTGATTCCGTATTTCAATCTTGCTCTTAATTTTTTCAACATTCTTTTAATTTCTTTGCTAAAATTGAAATATTTTGAAATTTCCAAGATTGAATACAAAAGCCAATCTAAAATTTCCCGTCTTGAATATAATTCCCCAGGAGTAATTTTAAACTTTTCCATAATTTCTTGCTCTGAAGTTTCCTCAATCCAGAGCGAAAAAACGGTAGCCAATTTTGCCTCTCTTAAAAATTCTTCATAATCTTCATCAAATTCATCTGGAGTTTGGAAAAAGAAAAACTCTTTGTTTTTTAAAATTTCTTTTTCTATCAAAACTAAATCTTTTGTAGAAATTGAAGGAGAAGGTTTCAATTCTTGAGCCTGAGACAAAAGACAGAGTAAAGTGAAATGTGAAGCTTTTTTACAATCTTTCAAATTCTCAATGAAAATATAGGCTGTTAAAGGATCTAAATAAAGTTGAGAAATTCTCTTTCCGATTTTTGTTGGCAAAATTTTTTTATCTATAACATCTCCATTTTCTCTTATCTCTTTTGAACCCAAAAATCCCCAATCTTCTAACGTTTCCAAAATTTCTTTAACTTTTTCTTTCAAGAACAAAACGTCGTATTTTTGCCCAAAAAATGTCTTTTTCAAAAAAGAAATTAATTCGTTTTGAGTTTTGCAAAATCTGTTGGAAACTAAAGATAAAAGATGACTTCTTAAGGCTGATTCAGAAGAAATTTTACTCAAAATTTCTTCCAACTCTCCATGAATGTAAACTCTCTTTAATTCTTTTTCATCTTCTTTTCTCTTTGCAATCAAAATTCCTTCTCCCCAAAAATCAAATTGAGGCCTTCCTGATCTCCCAAACATTTGTTCTACTTCTAAGACCGGCAAGAAAACAGAACCTAAACCTGGAGAATATCTTTTTATGTCTCTGATCACTGCTCGAAAATTTGGCAAATTGATCCCGTAAGAATTGTGTACTACAAACCCATTAGCCCAAAAATTCTTCTCACAAACGCTAATGTCATATACGGGTATTCTTTTATTCATTTTCCTTATACTTTTTATCCTTTCCCAAGCTAAAGGAGATTGAGCTAATTTTTGTAAAAAAGAAAGAGTTTTAGATTGTGGCAGTTTTGCAAAGTTTTTAAGAACAGTTCTTCGAAGCAAATTTTGCCCCCTGGACAAGTAATTATAAGGAGTTAAGCCTGAAATTTTTTTCATTTTCCATTGGGAAATTTTTGTTTCATTTAAAATTTGTTTTATAAACTCTTTTGAATTTGGAATTATATCTTTGCTAAATGTGCTCGACTTTTTTCTGATTAAGCTTAACCTCCTTTTCTTTTTGTAATGAAGGAGGTTGAAATTTTTTTTAAAAATAGTTGCGCTCTCACCGAAAATAGAAATTCGGTAACTGGGATTTTTAGAATTAACCAAATAAGTAGGGGATTTTCTCCTTTTTTCTAAAAAAGAATAGACACCAAATCTCAACAAAAGAAGTTGAAGTTGTTTCATCATTTCTTTACTTATAGAACTAATTTCGATTATCTCTTTTCCAACGCTTCCATCTGTATCTATCAAGCCTCCTATTACTTCTTTCAACAATTCGTTGGATTTTAGAAAAAAAGGAGTTATTTGAATTCGCTTTGCCTTTCTCCCTAAGGGAAAATTTAATTTTTTATGAAAAATTTCTCCAAGAATTTTGGATTTGAAACTTATGTGCTTTAAGCTAGAGTCTCGAACATTCGTCTGTATTTTTGTTTTAATTCCAAAAACTTTCAGTAAGTTTTGATATTGTTTAAGCCATTTTATATCCCTGCTAACAAGCGAAATTAGATAGGTTTTTCCCCTTTTGAAACTTTTGGTTTCTATTATACTTCCATCTCCTAGTAAAATTCCAAATAATCTTGCTAGAGGTTTTAAATTAAAAGGAAGTTTGATTCTATCTTGCTTTTTCCAAGTAGTAACCTCAAGCGTTGAAAAAAGATTGTCAGGCTTTAATTTTAAGTCTCTAGTAAACTTTAAAAAATATTTCACTGGCAAGCTTACATTTTTATTAAAATAACTTTCAAGTGTTTTATAATTGATTTTGAATTTTTGAGAAATTTTCTTTTGAGTACCGTACTTTTTTAGGAGTTTCTTTAGTAGAAAATCAATCATTTTTTGATTTGTTATCCTAGCATTATCTGGAAGAAGATCAAAAAGAGAAAAATTTTTTGTGCTAGGTTCTGAAATTTCTCTAGAAACAGCAATATAATCTCCTTTTTTCAATTCTCCCCCAGAAATCCAACTAAAATTGGTTCCTTTTAAAGTTAAAAATGGATGTCCTGAAGTGGCGATTATTTCTTTTCCGCTCGAGGTTTTGATTTTTAAGAGATCCTCGTTTTTATATAAGGATCTTTTAGTTTTGTTCAAAACTTTACTGAATTTGAATTTAAAGTTTTTGAAATCGAATATTAAAATCTTTTCTCCGATTTTAACGTCTTTAATTTTTTTTAAAAAACCATCTTCACAATAAACCAAGATTTCTGGATGAAGACAAAGGGCGGTAGTAGAAGCAATCACTTTTAAAAGTCCTTCTTTATAAGCTTCTTCTACCAAAATTCTTTGTTTGAACAAAAGTCCTGAATGATAAAAAGCTGTTCCGTTTTTGACACAAATTGCTAATTTTTTGCATTGTTCTGTTGGAGTTTCCAAGACATTTTCAATTTTTTTGGAAATTTTTTCCAATTTTTTTATTTCTTCATTTTTTAAAAAATGAAATGTCAATCTTGAAAGCCTCTCAGCTAAGGCCTCTGCATTCCTTCTTGAAGAAACAAAAAATATTAATTGTTTCTTCATCAAAAGAGTATTTTCTAAAATTGCTTCTTCAAGAGATAAATCTTTTCTTAATTCATATTCTTTAAATCCAGGAAATTTAATTTTTCTGTCAGAAACTATTCCTTTATAAAGAGGAACTGGTCTGAATTTTGATTTTAAAACAGAAGCCCCTAACCACTCCCCTATTTCATCTGCGTTAGAAATTGTTGCTGAAAAAGCTAAAATTTGAGAATTTGGCAAAATTTCTTTCAACAAAGTCAATAAAATCTCTAGAGTGGGGCCTCTTTCAAAATCATTTAGAAGATGAATCTCGTCTGCAACAACCAAACCTACTTTTTCAATCCAATTAACTCCATGTCTAATTAAAGAATCCATTTTCTCATTTGAGGTAACAATCCAATCAAAAGTTTCTAACCAAGGGTCTGAACTATCATAATTTCCTACAGACAAGGCCACTTTTATTCCTAAATCTTGATATTTTCTTTTGAAATCTTCATATTTTTCTCTCGCTAAAGCAACCAAAGGGCAGAGATAAATCATTTTTTGATTTTTGTTTAGAGTGCAGTTTAAACCTGAAATTTCTGCCAAAAGCGTTTTCCCGCTAGAAGTCGGGGAGGAAACAACTAAGTTTTCACCTTCTAAAATCCCCATTTCAACAGCTTTTCTTTGAACAGGATTTAAATTTTTAAAATTGTTTCTCTTTAAAACTTCTTTTATTATTTCTTCTTTGCTCTTCATTTTTAAACTTCAATGTATCCTCCAACTTTTTTGCAAAATTCAATAAAACTCTTGTAAACTTTATTTTTTGATAAAGTTTTTGAATCTCCGATAGCAATTAATTTTCTTTTTGCTCTTGTCAAAGAAACATTCAACCTTCTCAAATCTTCCAAAAATCCCAATTCTCCTTCTTTATTTGACCTCACAAAGGAAATAATGATGATTTCTTTTTCTCTTCCTTGATATCCATCAACGCTTTTTACTTCACATTTTTCATCTTCTAAAAGAGATCTTATTAATTTTACTTGATCATCATAAGGAGTAATAACCCCAATTTGATTTCTCTTTGCGCCAATTTTTAAAAATTTTTTTAAAATTTCCATCACCAAAAAAGCCTCGAAATGATTTTCTCTTGAGGTGGAACTTTCTCTTTGCGATTCCCATTTTTCAGGAATTTTGGCAGTATCTACAAATACTAAAGGTTTTTTAAAATCTAAAATAAAATTGAAAAAGGAATCGAAATTTGGTCTTTTCAATTTTAAATCCTTTAAAGAAATTTTTTTCACTTTCTCAAAAGATTTTATCTTTCCTCCATAAAATTGGAAAGAAGGAAATTTCATTAAAACTTCGTTCATTCTGTACTGAATTTTTAGCATTTTTGATTTTTGAGGATAAATCTTAATTAACTTTTCAAAAAGAGTTTCTGAAAGCTCAAAGGCTCTTTCATTCATAATCGTTGGAGGAAGTTGTTTGTGATCTCCAGCTAAAATGAACTTCTTTGCCTTAGCCAAAGGAATCAGACAAGAAGGAATTGTGGTTTGTGAAGCTTCATCAATAATTGCGACATCAAAAATTTCGTTTTCTAAAAATTCCAAAGCTGCAGAAGAATTTGTAGATAATATAACTTCTGCTTTTTTAATTATTTCTTTTACAATCCAGTTTTCGATTGCCTTCACTGCTCTGAAAACTTTTTGGATTTCTTTGTCCAACTTTATCCATTGAGCCATCCTTTTAATTTCTTCAGAAGAAATCCCTCTTTTTGTCTTTCCTTTCATTGCTAATCTTAAAATCTCAGATCTTGAAAGTCCTCTTTTCCTTTCTTTAGTGGGTTTTAAAAATTTTTCTCTTAGATTTTTCAATCTTTCTAACTCCTCTCTCAATTTCAAAACATTTCTATAATCAGGATGAAGTTGAACCAAAAAAGATAAGGTTGTTTCTTTTAAGTCTTTTGAAACTCTTGATGGATGTCCAACTCTCACAATTCTTGCTTTCTTGTAGAGTTTTTCAACAATGTTATCAACTGCCACATTGCTTTCTGCACAAGCTAAAACTCTCTTTCCTCTTTCCACTTCTTGCAAAATCAATTCTGCCAAAGTGGTCGTTTTTCCTGTTCCAAAAGGACCGTGAATCAAAAAGAAATCCTTGCTTCCTAAAGCCAGAGAGACTGCTTGCCTTTGATCTTTGTTTAACTTTTTATTTTGAGAATCAAAATATAAAAATTTACTTTTTCTGGGTTTTTCTTTCTTGAGTAAAAATTTTAATGCTAGAAGACCAAAATTTGATAGTTTTTTTAGATTTTCTATTTGTCTTCTAAAAGTAATATCGTTAGCTGCCAAATCGATTCTCACTTTACCTTGAGCCCATTTGGGAACAAACTCCAAAGCAACGACGATCGATTTTTTTCTTTTTTCGACAACCGTTCCATAAAGATTACTCAAAAGAGGATTTTGTTTTGAAATTAAAACTAAATCTCCAACTTCAATTTCAGTTTGGATTTCTCTTTCTCTTTGATATTTAACTAATAAAAATTCGAATTCTCTTCCAACAATTTTTCCTTTCAAATCTAAAATCGCCCTCCCTACTTTCTCTCTCTCTTTTGGCGAGAGGGCTCTCATTTCCTCTTTCATTGCTTCAATTTCAGCCTCTCTTTCTAGTTTTACGAGATCGATTAATTTTTGAATGTATTTTTTGATTTTCACAATTTAGGAAGAATTTCTAAAATTTCAAGTCCTCGATACTGACATTCAGCACTTTCAAAAGAAGGTAAAATTCCTTCTTTTAAAGTTTCCAACCATTTTACTAAATCCTCATTGTTGAATTTGCAAATTTCTTGTGCTCCCTCGATAAAACTTTTCCATTTCTGAGTTTCCTTCTCTGCCTCTTCCTCTGTCATTCCCTCTTTTTCCAATTTATAGAGTTTTTCAGCTTTGACATGTAAAACGCATTTTTCACCTTCTTTTCCTTTGATTTCAGCTGAAAACAAAATGTCAGCATTATAACTTCCAACTTTGACAAAAATTTTATCTTTAACTTTGGCCAAATTACAATTTTTTGCTGCTTCAATTAAACAATCAAAATTATCTTGGCAATCTAAAATTTCTGGTACTGTTTCTTCTTTTTTCTCTTTGTTCTTTTCTATCTTTGCTTTATCCTCTTCAATCTCTACCTCTTCTATTAATCTTCTATTTTCTTCAATTTTTCTGTCGATCTCATCTTTTCCGAATCCAAAATATCTAATTAAGAAATCATTTTCTAAACTTTCTAACTTTTGAATTGCTTCTTCAAACTTTTTCTCTTTTTGTAAAGTTTGAACCTCTGAAATTGCCCTTGAAATTTTTTGTTTTGTCTGAATTATTTCCAACCCTACTCCCCCTAAAAGTAAAATTGCAACTATTCCCAAAATTAGAGGAATAAAAGCAAAACTTTTTTCTTTTTTCATTAATTTAATCTTAAAAACTAATTTCTCTGCTTTCAAATAAAAAAACCGTGAAAATTCACGGCTTCTAAACTGGAAAGGGATCTTGAGGATGATTTTTTAGATAATTCCTGGTCCTGATTTTAGCAATCAGCTTTAATACTTCATCCCAAATAGTTATCCAATAAGGAACTTTCTCTTTTGCTAAGGCCTCATGCCATTTCAAAATTATCTGAAAACTTTCTGGTGTGAATCTGTAAAGTTTTCTTGCTAAAATTCCAATGTCAGGATGGATGAAATTCAAATGATGGTATTCGCAAAGAATAATTCCGTTAAAAGGAGAAATTATCTCTTTTTGGGGTATCTTAAGTTGGGCTGCGAATCTTGGAGGTAAAATAAAGTGAAGATGAAGATTCTTTTGATTATAACAATTCTTTGCCTTTCCGCTTGAGAAATCAACAAATTGGCAAGTCTTTCTGTCTCTTCTTAAAAACCACTCCTTTTGTTTTTTCGTCCAGTAAAGGGTTTCATATTCATCTTCTTTTAAGGTACTCAAATTTTATCCCCCCTAGAATTTATTTTATCAA
>CAYUTJ010000014.1:13922-15036 GCA_964447735.1 uncultured Candidatus Saccharibacteria bacterium
TTCATCTTCTTTTAAGGTACTCAAATTTTATCCCCCCTAGAATTTATTTTATCAAAAATCAATCTTTCTTTTTAAACAAAACAGGGACAATCTTTTCATAAAGAGAAAGCCTTTCTTTTAAATTTTCTTCAGAAGCTGAAATTTTTTTATCCAAAAGCAAATCGGGGTTTTGTTTTACTAAATTGTAAATCGATAAAAAATGATTCATTAAAATTGAAAGTCTTTTCCTTGTAATTCGAATTAATTGTCTTTTTTGTTTTTGAGTCAATTTTGATTTCCGAGCAATCTTAATTATTTTTTCTAATTGTCCCAGATTTTTTGGAGGAATTTTTAATTTTTTAATTTTCTCTTTAAAATCATCTCTCATTTCCCATCTTTTTGATCCTTCTAATAATTTTTCTGCTCTTTCTTTTAAAGATTTGTATTCTGAAAGCAATTTTGCAACTTCTTTTTTTTCCATATTTTATTTTATCAAAAAATTTTATTCTTGACAATAAATTTTAAAAATTATTTTTTAAAAAATTGACTTTTGTTTTCTTTAAGATAAAATTAAATTGATCAAAAATTATGAAAGAAATATCTCCAGGTCCAAATCCACCAGAAAGAATTTTTGTTTTTGTAGAAATTCCAGAAGGCTCACAAAACAAATATGAGTTTGATGAAAAGCTCAAGGTTTTTAAATTAGACAGGACATTGCATTCTCCATTGCACTATCCAGCAGATTATGGCCACATACCCGGAACTCTTTGTGAAGATGGAGATCCTTTAGATGTTTTAGTTTTAGTCACAGAACCTACTTTTCCGGGTTGTTTGATTGAAGCTAGACCCATAGGGGCTATCGAAATGGAAGATGAAAAAGGATTGGATGATAAAATTTTAGCTGTCCCAGTTCATGACCCTAGGTTTGACCATATTAAGGACATACGAGATATTTCTCAACATACTTTAAAAGAAATCACTCACTTTTTTGAAATGTACAAAGCCCTAGAACCTAACAAATGGGTCAAAATAAAAGGCTGGCTCGGAGCTAAAGAAGCAAAAGAAAAAATAAAAAAAGCAATTCAACTTTATAAAGAGAAGAAAGAAATCAAGAATTAATCGAAATTAAAAAAAC
>CAYUTJ010000015.1:0-7481 GCA_964447735.1 uncultured Candidatus Saccharibacteria bacterium
CCTTTTATTTTCGGGGCAGTGGGAATCGAACCCACGCTCACACCCACCCCAAGGGTGTATGTTACCACTACACCATGCCCCGTTGAAAGGGCGGGACGGACTACCGTTATCCTACACTTTAAATTCCTTTGTCAGTTTCTTTTTACACTTTGCACAAACTAAAATCCTCTTTCCAGAAGGAAGTTTGAACCATTGCAAATTAGGTTTTTGTTTTTTCTTTTTTGTGGGATTGTATTTTCCCCTTAATTTTACTCTTTTGAAAACTCTTACCTTTCCTTTTTTACAAATTTGACATCTCTTTGCCATAGTTTTAATTTTAGATAAGTTTTTGTTAAAATTCAACAATGATTTTCTTTAAATTTTCAAAAGAAGAAATAGAAGATCTTTTAGTGGCTTGGGCAGTTATTTCCCTTTCTTTTACCTTTGCTTTGATGGGAGGAGTATTTAGAATTGAGAGAAGTTTTTTGAAGATTTTCTTTTTCTCTTTAATTACAGTCGGTCTTGGATTTTTACTCCATGAAATTTCTCATAAATTAGTAGCTCAGAGATATGGATTTTGGGCAGAGTTTAGAAGATTTGATTTGGGACTGATTTTTGCTCTTTTGTTTTCTTTCTTTGGCACGATTTTTGCAGCTCCTGGCGCTGTAATGATTTTCGCTCCATTTTCAACAAAAGAAGAAAATGGTAAAATATCCTTAGCTGGACCCCTGGCAAATCTAATTTTAGCAATTTTATTTTTATTCTTGAGTAAAATTCATCCTCTTTTTTATTTTGGCGCAAAGATTAATGCTAGTTTAGCTTTCTTCAATCTTTTGCCTTTTCCTCCTTTGGATGGATTTAAAGTAATTTCTTGGTCTCCTTTTTATTGGGGTTTGGCACTTTTATTTTCTCTTGCATTTCAGTTTCTAATTTGATATAAAAAAGTTTATTAAAATCATGCCAACTATTCAACAATTAGTTAAAAAAGGAAGAAAAAAGAAAACAAGGAAAGTGAGATCTCCTGCTTTGAAATTCAAATTTAATCCTTTAAAACAAGAAAGGGTTTATTTTCCCTCTCCTTTTAAAAAAGGAATTTGTATTAAAGTTTTTGTGACTACTCCTAAAAGACCGCACTCTGCTTTGAGAAAAGTAGCTAAAGTAAGACTTTCCAACGGACAAATAATTACTGCTTACATTCCTGGAATTGGCCACAACTTACAAGAGCACTCAATAGTTTTGGTTAGAGGAGGAAGAGTGAAGGATTTACCAGGAATTAGATATCACATTGTCAGAGGAACTTTAGATGCTGCTGGAGTTGAGGGACGAAAGACTTCAAGATCAAAATACGGAGCTAAAAAACCAAAAGAGTAAAGAAATAAAATCTATGGGTAGAAAAAGATATAAAAAAAGAGAAATTTTACCAGATCCAGTTTATAATTCAGTGAAAGTTGCAAAATTAATAAATTTTGTGATGAGAAGGGGCAAAAAATCTTTGGCAAGAAAAATTGTTTATAAAGCTTTTGAAATTATAAAGGAGAAAACGAAAAAGGATCCTTTGGAAATTTTAGAAAAAGCAGTAAAGAATGCTACTCCTTTGTGGGAGACGAGAGCAAGGAGAATTGGAGGAGCTACTTATCAAGTTCCAGTTCAAGTTAATCCTGATAGGGGTTGGAGGATAGCTATGAGATGGTTGGTTCAAGGGGCAAGAGAAAAGAGAGGAAGACCAATAGAAGAAAGATTGGCTGAAGAAATAATAAACAGTGCCAAAGGAGAAGGTTGGGCAACGAGAAAGAAAATAGAAGTTCATAAAATTGCAGAAGCTAACAAAGCCTTTGCCCATTTAGCCTAAAATGCCAAGAAAATACCCAATTGAACAAACAAGAAACATTGGGTTTATTGCCCATATTTCAGCAGGTAAAACAACGACTACTACCTGCATTTTGTATTATACAGGAAGAGTTCACAAAATCGGGACCTTAGAAAAAGGAACTACTCCTTTGGATTGGATGATTCAAGAAAGAGAAAGAGCAATGACAATTGTAGCTGCAGCAACTTTTTGTAACTGGCAAATTGAAGGCAAAGAATATCAAATTAACATCATTGACACTCCAGGCCACATTGACTTTACAGCTGAAGTTCAGAGATCTTTGAGGGTTTTGGATGGAGCGATTGTCATTTTCGATGGTTCAGCTGGAGTTCAATCTCAATCTGAAACAGTTTGGCATCAAGCTGAGAATTTCAAAGTCCCAAGAATTTGTTTTGTTAACAAAATGGATAAAATCGGAGCAGATTTTGAAATGAACCTAAAATCAATTTGGGAGAGATTAAGTCCTAACGCTGTAGCTCTTCAATTGCCAATCGGACAAGAAGATAATTTCTCGGGTTTGATAGATTTGGTTGAAATGAAAGCTTTAAGGTTTGAAGGAGAAGAAGGATCAAAAAAAGTAGAATTTGAAATTCCAAAAGAAATGGAAAATCTAGCTAAAGAATGGAGAAAGAAATTATTAGAAAAAGTAGCAGAAGAAGACGAAATTTTGCTCGAAAAATATCTATCAGGAGAGGAAATTTCCCCGAAGGAATTGAGAGAAGCTATCAGAAGAGCAACAATAAAGGCTAAAATTTTCCCTGTCTTTTTTGGTTCTCTTTACAAAAGAATTGGTGTTTTACCTTTACTTGATGCGATTTGTTATTATCTTCCAAGCCCAATCGATCTTCCTCCAATTAAGGGAACTGACCCCAAAACCGGAGGTACTATTGAAAGAAAACCTCTAGATACTGAACCCTTTTCAGCTTTAGCTTTTAAAGTACAACTGGATCCTTATGTTGGAACTTTAACTTATTTTAGGGTTTATTCTGGAACTTTGAAGAAAGGATCTTATGTTTTAAATTCGACTTCAGGAGAAAGAGAAAGAATCGGAAGAATTTTAAGAATGCATGCTGACAAAAGAGAAGAATTAGATGAGTGTTTTGCCGGGGATATTGTAGCGACTGTTGGTTTAAAATCTACTTCAACAGGCCACACTCTTTGTGATGAAAATCATCCTATAGTTTTGGAAAAAGTTACTTTCCCTGAACCTGTAATTTCAGTCGCTATTGAACCTAAAACTAAAGCAGATCAAGATAAATTAACTTTAGCTTTGAAAAAATTTCAAGAAGAAGACCCAACCTTTAAGGTAAAATATGATCCTGAAACCGGACAAACTTTAATTTCTGGAATGGGTGAGTTGCATTTGGAAATTATCACAGATAGAATAAAAAGAGAATTTAAAGTTGAGGGGAAGATTGGAAAACCGCAAGTAGCTTACAAAGAAACAATTACCCAAGTAGCTGAGGCTGAAGGAAAATATATCAGGCAATCTGGGGGTAGAGGACAATACGGACATGTAATCATTAAAATTGAACCTTTAAAAAGAGGAGAGGGTTTCCAATTTGAAGATAAAATTAAGGGAGGAGTAATTCCAAAAGAATTCATTCCAGCAGTTGAGAAAGGAGTGAAAGAAGCTATGGAAAAAGGAATTTTGGCAGGTTATCCTTTAACAGACTTGAAAGTCACTTTGTTTGATGGTTCTTTCCATGAAGTAGATAGTTCAGAAATTGCTTTTAAAATTGCAGGATCTGTGGCTTTGTTTGAAGCTGCAAAAAAAGCAAAACCAATTCTTTTAGAACCTATAATGAAACTTGAAGTTATCGTGCCTGAAGAATATTTGGGTACTGTGATTGGAGACCTCGGAGCAAGAAGAGGTAAAATAGAAGAACAGATCGAAAGAAAAAATTTAAGAATCATTAGAGCAAAGGTTCCTTTGAGAGAAATGTTTGGTTATGCTACCGATTTAAGATCGTTGACAAAAGGTCGAGGAACTTTTACAATGGAATTTAGTCATTATCAAGAAGTACCAGCTAATATAGCAAAAGAAATTATTGAAGGTAAAACAAAAGGTCAAAAAAAATAAAAATATGCCAGAAAAAGAAAAATTTGTCAGAAAAAAGCCCCACCTCAACATTGGAACGATAGGGCACGTTGCCCACGGAAAGTCAACTTTAACTGCAGCTATTACTCATGTTTTGAAATTGAAAGGTTTGATCGACAAGGAAGTGACCGTCGACGATTTGAACGCAGCTCCAGAGGAAAAGGCAAGGGGATTAACAATTACTATTTCCCACGTTGAATACGAAACTGAAAAACGCCATTACGCCCACATTGATTGCCCAGGACACGCAGATTACATTAAAAACATGATTACTGGGGCTGCTCAGTTAGACGGTGCTATTTTAGTAGTTGCAGCAACTGATGGAGTAATGCCTCAGACCAGAGAACACATTCTTTTAGCAAGACAGGTAGGTTTACCCGCTGTCGTCGTTTTCATTAACAAAACAGATGCTGTTGCAGAGAAAGAATTGATTGATTTAGTAGAGTCTGAAGTAAGAGAACTTTTGAAAAAATATGAATATCCAGGAGACGAAATTCCAGTGATTAAAGGATCAGCTTTAAAAGCTATTGAGGCTAAATCCATAGATGATCCTTGGGTAAAACCAATTTTAGATTTAATAGAAGCTATAGACTCTTACATTCCAGAACCGCAAAGAGAAGTTGACAAACCATTCTTGTTAGCAATTGAAGATGTTTTCACGATTGCTGGAAGAGGAACTGTTGTTACAGGAAGAGTTGAAAGGGGAAAGATCACTCCTGGAGAAGAAGTTGAAATTGTGGGTTTTGGACCGACATTAAAAACAGTTGCAGTTTCTTTGGAAATGTTTAGAAAGGAATTGGATGAGGCAATCGCCGGAGATAACATCGGAGTTTTGTTAAGAGGAATTGAAAAAGAACAAGTAAGGAGGGGACAGGTTTTGGCAAAACCAGGAACAGTCACTCCCCACACTGAATTTGAAGCTCAGGTTTATGTCTTAACCAAAGAAGAGGGAGGAAGACACACTCCATTTTTCTCAGGATACAAACCTCAGTTTTATGTCAGGACAGCTGATGTTACGGGTGAAATTACTCTTCCTGAAGGAACTGAAATGGTAATGCCAGGAGATACTGTGAATTTCAAAGTAAAATTGATAACACCTGTTGCGATTGAAGAAAAACAAAGATTTGCTATCAGAGAAGGTGGAAAAACGGTTGGGGCAGGAGTGGTTACAAAGATCATAAAATGAAAAATGCCAAAGAAGAGAAGGAAGGAAGAAGAAAGAGCCCCCAAAATTAGAATTAAGATCAAAGGATACGATGCGAAGCTGGTGGATAGTTCTGCCCAGCAGATTATTGAGATAGGAGAGAGATACGGGGTCAAGATTTCAGGCCCCGTGCCTTTACCTACGGAAATTCATAGATATACTGTTAACAGATCTCCTTTTGTTCATAAAGACGCTAGAGAACAATTTGAGATTAGAATTCACAAAAGATTGATTGATTTTGAAAGAGTGACTCCAAGATTGATTGAAGCCTTGCAAACGGTGAATTTACCTACTGGAGTCGAGATTGAGATCAAGCTTAGATAAAAAATAAAAAAGCTGGAATTTTTTCCAGCAAATTTTTTAAATTTGATGAAGTTTATATTAGGGAAAAAAATTAGAATGACACAAATTTTTGATAAAGAAGGGAACCAAATTCCTGTGACTTTAGTTTTGGCGGGACCTTGCTTTGTTACTCAAATTAAGACAAAAGAAAAGGATGGATATTGTGCCTTGCAAATTGGTTTTGAAAAGCTGAAAAAGCCAAAAAAATCAAAAATCAAGAAACCCTTTAGATATCTGAGAGAATTCAGAGTAGAGGATGAGGAATTAAAGAAGTTTAAAGTAGGACAAGAGATTAATGTTTCAATTTTTAAAGAAGGAGAGAAAGTTTCAGTCTCTGGAATTTCAAAAGGAAAAGGTTTTCAGGGAGGAGTTAAAAGATGGGGATTTTCAGGTAGAGGAGCTTCTCACGGAGTAAAACATGAAGAGAGAACTTTAGGATCTGTCGGAGCTTCCACTCCCTCTCGAGTTTTGAAAGGGAAAAAGATGCCAGGGAGAATGGGAGGAGAAAGAATTACAGTCAAAAATTTAGAAATTGTAAAGGTTTTACCAGAAAAAAATTTAATTGCTATCAAAGGGGCTTTACCTGGAAGAAAAGGAACATTATTGGAAATTAAAACAAAATGAAAGTTGATATTTACAATCAAAAAGGAGAAAAAGTTGGTCAGACAGAACTTCCTTCTGAAATTTTTGGAGTCAAAATTAATCCAGATTTAGTTTGGCAAGTTGTAGTTTGCCAAAAAGCTAATAGAAGGCAAGGGACAGCTCATGCAAAAACAAGAAGCGAAGTTTCAGGAGGAGGAAGAAAACCTTGGGCTCAAAAAGGTCTTGGAAGAGCAAGACACGGTTCCATTAGATCTCCAATTTGGAGAAAAGGAGGAGTAGCTCACGGTCCAAGAAAAGAAAGAATATGGAAAAAGAAAATTCCAAAAAAGATGAAAAGGAAAGCTCTTTTTATGGCTTTAGCGGGAAAATTAAAGGATAAAGAATTAATCTTGGTCGATAAACTGGAATTGGAAAAACCAAAGACAAAAGAAATGGTAAAGATTTTAGAAAATTTGAAACTGAAAGGAAAATCAACTTTAATTTGTTTGCCAAAGTTAGATAAAAAATTAATTTTAGCCGCCAGAAACATTCCTAAAGTTGAAACTATTGAAGCGAGAAATTTGAATTGTTTAGATTTACTTTCTTTTAAATATTTGTTGATGCCAGTAGATTCAATAAAGAAAATAAAAGAGACGTTTTTGAAAAAATGAGACCAGAAGATATTATAATTTCACAAATTAAAACAGAAAAAGCCCAACGGCTTTTAGAAAAGAATCAATACGTATTTAAAGTTCACAAAGACGCCAACAAAATTCAGATTAAAGAGGCCATCGAAAAAATCTTTAATGTTAAAGTAAAAAAAGTAAGGGTAATTAAAGTTCCCCCTAAAATAAGAACTTTTAGAGGTAAAACTGGGAAAAAACCAGGTTATAAAAAAGCAATCGTTACTTTAGAAAAAGGAGAAAAAATTGAAATAAAATAATGGCAAAAAAAATAATTACAAAAAAGAAACCTGAAAAAAAATTGACGGTTTATATTAAAAAGAAAGCAGGAAGATCCACCCAGACAGGCAGAATTTGTGTCAGGCATAGAGGTGGTGGAGTGAAAAGGCTTTACAGAATAGTAGATTTTGGACAGGAGAAATTTAAAATCCCAGGGAAAGTAGTAGCTTTGGAATACGATCCCAACAGGACAGCCTACATTATGTTGGTAGAATATGAAGATGGAGAAAAAAGGTATAGGTTAGCTCCTCATGAAATAAAAGTTGGAGATGAAATCATTTGTGCAGAAAAAGCTGAAATTAAAGTTGGAAATAGAATGAAATTAAAAGAAATTCCAATTGGAACTTCAGTTTTTAACGTAGAGTTAGTTCCGGGAAAAGGAGGAAAAATAGTCAGAGCTGCAGGAACTTCTGCAAAAGTTGTGGGGCAAGAAGAAAAATATAC
>CAYUTJ010000015.1:7581-14849 GCA_964447735.1 uncultured Candidatus Saccharibacteria bacterium
AAAACTCCTTGGGGAAAACCTGCAAGAGGTATTAAAACAAGAAAGAAAAAATGGACAGATAAATTAATAATTAAAAGAAGAAAATAAAAAAACATGGCAAGATCAAAGAAAAAAGGCCCATATGTAGATCAAAAACTGCTAAAGAAAGTTTTGAAATTAAAAAAAGAGAAGAAAGAAGAGCCAATCAAAACTTGGGCAAGAGATTGTACCATTATTCCAGAGTTCGTTGGAATTACCTTTTTGGTTCATGATGGAAAAAATTTTGTTCCAGTGAAAGTGAGAGAAGAAATGGTAGGACACAAATTGGGAGAATTCGCTCCAACGACAAAGTTTTTCAAACACGGAGGTAAAAAACAAAGAGAATTGGAAAAGAAAATGGCAGAAAGGGAAGCCCAAAAATTAAAAGAAACAATGCAAAAATAACATGGAAGTAAAAGCCCATTTAAGATATTTAAGAATGGCACCAAGGAAAGTAAGATTAGTGGCTGATTTGATTAGGGGGAAAGATGTCCAGAAAGCAAAGAATATTTTAACCTTTTGTAAAAAAAGGGCAGCAAAACCCCTTTTGAAACTTTTGAATTCTGCTATAGCTAATGCCAAAAACAATTTTAATTTAAAAGAGGATAATCTTTTCATATCAAAAATTTTGGTCAATGAAGGTCCGAGATTAAAAAGAATTTTCCCCAGAGCTAGAGGAAGAAGAGATATTATTCAAAAGAAAATGTCACACATTACAATCGTTTTAGAAGAGAAAAAATCATGACCCACAAAACTCATCCCAAAATTTTAAGAGCTAAGAAAATGGAAAATTGGCACGGAAGAGGATTTTATGAAAAAGATTTTGCTAAAAAGTTAGAAGAAGATTTTAAAATTAGAAAATTTTTGGAAGAAAAAATAGGTTCTCTTTATATTGAAAAGATAGAAATTGAGAGGTCACCATCAAAAATTAGCGTTATTATCCATACCCCTAGGCCTGGAATGGTAATAGGAAGAAGAGGAGAGGATATTGAAAGATTAAAAAAGGAATTAGAAGAAAAAATTTTAAAGAGGAAAGGAGAGTTAAGGCTTGAGGTTAAAGAGGTTTCCAATCCCTGGACTTCAGCTCCTTTGGTTGCAAAATGGATGGCAGCTCAAGTTGAAAAAAGAGTTCCCTACAGAAGAGTTTTAAAAATGGCTTTAGCAAGAATTATGTCTCAAAAAGGAGTTTTGGGAGCAAGAGTTCAATTGAAAGGAAGGTTAGATGGAATTGAAATTGCTAGGAAAGAAATGATGCAAAAAGGAAGGCTTCCCAGACAAACTTTGAGATCTGATATTGATTATGGGGAAGCTCAAGCCTTCTGTTCTTACGGAGTTGTGGGGGCTAAAGTCTGGATTTTTAAAGGTGAAAAATTTGAATAAATATGGCCTTAATTCCTTCTAAATTTAAATATAGGAAAAGACAAAAAGAACTCTACAGAATAAAAGGAAAGGAAACGAGAGCGACGGAATTAGTTTTTGGTTCTTTTGGTTTGAAAGCTTTAGAGGGAGCTTTTTTGACAGAGAAACAAATCGAAGCAGCTAGAAGAGCAATTTTAAGATATTTAAGGAAAGGAGGAAAGCTTTGGATTAGAGTTTTATGCGACAAACCAGTAACCTCAAAAGGAGTTGAATTTTCAATGGGAGGAGGAAAGGGCGATGTTTCAGGACATGTAGCTCCAGTAAAAGCAGGAAGAATAATTTTTGAGATAGAAGGAATTGAGGAAAAAATTGCCAAAGAAGCTTTAAAGAAAGCAGCCGCTAAATTGCCAATTAAAACAAAATTTGTTAAAAAATGAAAGCAAAAGAGCTGAGAGAAAAATCAAAAGAGGAATTGGAAGGAATTTTAAATGATTTAAAGAAAAAGCTTCAGAAACTAAGGTTTGATTTAGTAGAAAAAAGGTTAAAAAATGTTAGAGAAATTAGGAAAACAAAAAGGGAAATTGCAAGGGTTTTAACAATTTTAAAAGAAAAATGCCAAAAAAAAGATTAATCGGAAAAGTAGTTTCTGACAAAATGAAAAAGACGATCGTCGTTTTAGTTGAAAGATGGAAAACTCACCCAAAATATAAAAAGCGTTATCTTTTTTCTAAAAAATATCATGCCCATGACGAAAAGGAAGAAGCCAAAATTGGAGATTTAGTAATGATCGAAGAATCAAGACCTTATTCAAAGACTAAAAGGTTCAAATTAGTAAAGATTTTAGAAAAAGCTGAAAAAGAATGATCCAGATGAAAACAAAATTGAAAGTGGCAGATAATACTGGGGTAAAGGTTGTTCAATGTATTAGAGTTTTGAAAGGATCAAAACCGAGATACGCCACAGTAGGTGATGTTATTGTTGGAGTAGTAAAAGAGGCCGAACCAAGAAAAGAAATCAAAAAGCACGATATCGTGAGAGCTGTTGTAGTGAGAACAAAAAAAGAAGTTAAAAGAAAAGATGGAACTTATGTTAGATTTGATGATAATGCCTGCGTAATCATAGATCCTAAAACTGGAGACCCAAAAGGAACAAGGATCATAGGGCCAATTGCCAGAGAAGTTAAAGAAAAAGGTTTTGATAAAATAGCAACTTTAGCAGAAGAAATAGTATGAAAATAAAAAAAGGAGATTTAGTTTTGGTAATTTCTGGAAAGTGGAAGGGAAAGACTGGGAAAGTTTTGAGAGCTTTGCCAAAAGAAATGAAAGTTGTAGTTGAGGGTGTTAATTTAGTAAAGAAGCACCAGAGACCAAGGAGGGAAGGGGAGAAAGGACAAATAATGGAAATCCCAAAACCTCTTTCTGTTTCGAAAGTAAAGTTAATTTGTCCCCATTGTAAAAAGCCAACTAGGGTAGGTTATTTAATAAAAGGGGAAGAGAAAGAAAGAAAAAAGGTGAGAATTTGTAAAAAATGTAAAAAGGAAATACCATGATGAGGTTAAAAGAAAAATATGAAAAAGAAGTTGTTCCCAAAATGATGGAAATTTTTAATTTTAAAAACAAATTTCAAGTTCCAAGAATTGTAAAAGTTGTTTTAAATTCTGGTTTTGGAAAGTTAATTTCTGGAAAAACGGCAAAGGAACAAGAAAATATTATTGAAGCGATTTTGGAAGATTTAAAAATGATTTCAGGACAAAAACCAATCATTACTAAAGCCAGAAAATCAATTTCGGGATTTAAAGTAAAAAAAGGACAACCTTTGGGAGCTAAAGTTACTCTCAGGGGTAAGAGAATGTATGATTTTTTAGAGAGATTAATTTACATTGCTTTACCTAGATCAAGAGATTTTAAGGGAATAGATCAGAAATCTCTAGACAAATCTGGAAACTTAACTATTGGGATTAAAGAGCATGTGTGTTTTCCAGAAATTTCCTTAGAAAAAGTAAAATTTATATTTGGACTCGAGGTGACGATAGTGACCAATGCTAAAAAAAGAGAACATGCTCTCGAACTTTTTAAACTTTTAGGTTTTCCAATAAAAAAATAAAATTATGCCAACAAAAGCCCAAATAGTGAAATCAAAAAAGAAACCAAAATACAAGACAAGAATTGTCAGGAGATGTTTTCATTGTGGCAGGGCTCGAGGTTACATGAGAAAATTTGGATTATGTCGAATTTGTTTTAAGAAATTTGCAGAGCAAGGTTTAATTCCGGGAGTAAGAAAATCATCATGGTAGATGTAATTTCAGATATGTTAGTTCAAATTAAAAACGCTCAGGCTGTAAAAAAGCCAGAGGTTTTTGTTCCTTTCTCAAAATTTAAGTTTGAACTTGCAAAGATTCTAGAGAAAGAAGGATTTGTAGAAAGAGTTGAGAAAGTAAAAAGGAAAATTAGAAAAGGAAAGACAAAACCAAAACCCTTTTTAAAAATTATTCTAAAGTATGACAAAGATGGAAGAGGAGCAATTTCTGGGATTAAAAGAATTTCAAAACCAGGTCAAAGAATCTACAAATCCTACAAGGAATTAAAACCTGTAAAATCAGGATATGGAATTGCAATTTTGACTACTTCAAAAGGAGTGATGACAGACAAGAAAGCAAGAAAATTAAAGGTTGGAGGAGAAGTAATTTGTGAAGTTTGGTAGAAAATGTCAAAAATTGGCAAAAAACCAATTGAAATTCCAAACAACGTGAAAGTCGAAATTCAAGGACAAAGAGTTTTGGTTGAGGGACCAAAAGGGAAATTAGAAAAGGAATTTCCTTCTGAAATTAAGATTGAAATGAAAGAAGGAAAAATTTTTTTGTCTCCGAAGATAGAAGAGAAGAAATTAAAAGGAAAACTAAAAAAGATTAAGGCTCTCTGGGGTTTAACTCGCCAGTTAATTTTTAATATGATAGAAGGAGTGACAAAGGGTTTTGAAAAGAAATTAGTAATTCAGGGGTTAGGTTATAGAGCAAACATGGAAGGAGATACTTTGGTTTTACAAGTTGGTTTTTCCCATCCCGTAAAAGTGACTTTTCCAAAAGAGATCAAAGTTACTGTCGAGAAAAATATAATTTCAGTCTCGGGAATTGATAAGGAATTGGTGGGACAAATTGCTGCTAAAATTAGAAACGTGAAACCAGCAGAACCCTATAAAGAAAAGGGAATAAAATACCTTGGTGAAAGAATAAAGAGAAAGGTTGCTAAGAAAGCAAAAATGGCAAAATGAAGTTAACTAAAAGAGAAAAAAGAGAGAAAAGAAAAAGAAAAATTAGAGCTAGAGTTTTTGGAACTAAAGAAAGACCGAGGTTGAGCGTTTTTAGATCGAACAAACATATTTATTGCCAATTAATAAACGATGAGAAGGGTCATACAATAATTTCAGCTTCAGACAGAGAATTGAAAAACTCGAAAGCAAAAAACAAGATAGAAATAGCTTTTGAAGTAGGAAAATTGATAGCGAAAAAAGCAAAAAAATTAGGAATTGAAAAAATTGTTTTTGATAGAGGAGGTTATAAGTATCATGGAAGGGTCAAGGCCTTAGCTGAAGGAGCGAGAGAAGGAGGGTTAAAATTTTAGATTGGAGATTGTAAATTTTAAATGAAAATTGTAAATTTGAAATTTTAAAAAGTATGGAAAAAGAAAATAAAACAGAAGAAAAAGAAAAATTTGAATCAAAGCTTTTAGAACTGAGAAGAGTTGTTCATGTAAGGGCTGGAGGGAAAAAACTAAGATTTAGAGCTGCTGTCGTTGTTGGAAACAAAGCAGGAAAAGTTGGTTTTGGAGTAGATTCAGCAACTGATGTTGCTCAAGCTATTGAAAAAGCAACGAGACAGGCAATGAAGAATTTAATTGAAGTTCCAATCGTTGAAGATACTATCCCTCACGAAGTCTATGCAAAATTTGGACCCTCTGAAGTTCTATTAAAACCCCAGAGAAAAGGAAGAGGGGTAGTTGCTGGAGGCCCTGTGAGAGTTATCTGTCATTTAGCTGGAATTAAAAATATTTCAGCTAAAATCTTGGGAATGACTACCAATAAAATTAACAATGCCAGAGCTTGCATTGAAGCATTGAAAAAATTAAGAATAAAAAAACATGCAACTTCATCAAATCAAACCAATCCATAAACCAAAAAAACCAAAAAGAATTGGAAGAGGGGGGAAAAGAGGAACTTATTGCGGAAGAGGAATTAAAGGACAGAAGGCAAGAGCTGGAAGGAAATTAAAACCAATCGTTAGAGAGGTTTTGAAAAAATATCCAAAATTGAGAGGCTATAAGTTTTCAGCTAAAAAAGATTATGCTATCTTAAATTTAAGAGATATTGAAAGGAAATTTAAGAAGGGAGAAAAAGTTTCTCCTGAAATCTTAGTTAAAAAGAGATTGATAAGAAAAATTTCTGGTAAAATTCCAAAAGTTAAAATTTTAGCAAAAGGCAAAATTTCCAAACCCTTAATTTTTGAGAATTGCTTTTTCTCTCAAAAGGCAAAAGAGAAAATAGAAAAAGCAGGAGGTAAAATACTATGAAAATTTCGTTTATAATTGATGCTTTAAGAGTAAGGGATTTGAGAAGAAAAATTCTTTTTATTATTTTTGTTTTTGCTATTTTCAGACTTTTGGCCAACATTCCAATTCCTGGAGTAGATAGAGGAAACCTTGAAAAATTTTTTGGAAAATTTAAAGCCTTTGGGCTTTTGAATATCTTTACTGGAGGGGCTTTAGAGAGATTATCCATTGTAATGCTTGGGTTGGGTCCTTATATTACTGCAATCGTTATTTTGCAGCTTTTAACTTTAATTTTTCCTTCTTTAGAGAAAATGTACAAAGAAGGAGGGAGAGAAGGAAGAGAAAAATTTGAACAATATGGGAGAATTTTAACTGTCCCCCTTTGTTTTTTACAGACTTTTGGAATGCTTTCTCTTTTTAGAAGACAGGGAATTTTACCTCAAATGAATTTCTTAGCAATGTTGAGTTCTCTTTTTACGACTACCGCAGGGACTATTCTTTTAATGTGGCTTGGAGAATTAATTTCTGAAAAAGGTTTGGGAAACGGAGTTTCTCTTTTGATTTTTGCAGGAATTGCAGCTGATTTTCCCACGAACATTGCTAGTTTAATTTCTGGTTTTGCTCCAGAGAGACTTTTTTCTTATATTTTATTCTTTCTTATGGTCTTAGCTATTATTGCCGGAGTTGTTTTTGTAAATGAGGCAAAAAGAAACATTCAAATTTCCTATGCTAAAAGGATTCGGGGTATGAGAATGTTCGGTGGAGTTCAGACCTTTTTACCTCTTTCAATTAATCCCGCAGGAGTAATGCCAATTATTTTTGCCCTTTCTTTTTTAACTTTTCCTCCAATGGTTGCTAATTTTTTGTCTGGGATGGGAGGAATAATTGGAACTTTATCTCAACAAACAATTTCTCTTTTTGAAAACAGTCTCATTCATTCAATATTGTATTTTATTTTAGTAGTTGGTTTTACCTATTTTTACACGATGGTAGTTTTTGATCCAGAATCTGTTTCTCAAAATCTTCAAAAATTTGGAGGGTTTGTTCCAGGAATTAGGCCCGGGAAACCAACTGCAAATTATATTTCTTTTGTTTTAAACAGAGTTCTGCTCTTTGGTTCTTTATTCTTAGGAATGATAGCTATCATGCCAACTATAGTTCAGACAATCACTGGAATCGGAGCCTTTCGATTTTTAGTTGGAGGAACTTCAGTTTTGATATTAGTTTCTGTGATTTTGCAAACTATAAAACAAATAAGGGCTGAACTTCAAATGCGAGAATATGAGGTCTAAAAGAAAAGTCATAATTTTAATGGGACCTCCGGGAGCTGGAAAAGGAACTCAGGCTGAA
>CAYUTJ010000016.1:0-3696 GCA_964447735.1 uncultured Candidatus Saccharibacteria bacterium
ACATATTTTCTCTGTAAAGTCAAGAAAATAAAAAGCTGAGAAAATCTCAGCCAAAAGAACAAAAAGTGTTATTTTAACTTTTGTATTTTTCTTTTTATCTTTCTTTTGAATCTCACTCTTGGTCTCCTTCGATAATTTTGATAATAATGCTTTTTGCAAAGTCCTTTTGCATAAACAGACTCGCCACAAAAGCAAACTTTTCCCTTATTTTTCCTTCCCATTCTTAACCCTCCAATAAAAAAAATAGCGCAAAATTTTGAAAAATCAAGTTTTTGAAATTTTTTGTGAAAATGATAAATTTAAAAAATGTTTAAAATTGAAAAAATTTCAATTAAAGATAAAAATTATCCTCAGCTTTTAAAGAAAATTAAAAATCCACCAAAAATTCTTTATTATGTTGGTAAAATTTTACCTAAAGAAAAATGCTTTGCAATTGTTGGAACGAGAAGATGTTCTTCTTATGGAAAAGAAATTGCTTTTCAAATTGCAAAAGACTTATCTAATTCAGGATTAACGATCGTTTCTGGAATGGCTCCTGGAATTGATACTTTTGCTCATCTCGGTGCTTTAGAGGGAAATAAAAGAACGATTGCTGTTTTGGGAACAGGACTTGATGAAAAGTCAATCTATCCAAAATCAAATTTAAAATTGGCAAAAAAGATTGTAGAAAATGGAGGTTGTTTAATTTCTGAATATAAACCCGGAACAAGAGGAAGGAAATATACTTTTCCTCAAAGAAACAGAATAATTTCAGGGCTTTCTTTGGGAGTCTTAGTAGTTGAAGCTAGATTAAAATCTGGAGCTTTAATTACTGCAGAATATGCTAGAGAACAAAAAAGGAAAATTTTTGCTGTTCCTGGATCTATTTTTTCTCAAACCTCAAAAGGTTGTCATTTTTTGATAAAAAATAAAGCAAAGTTAGTTGAAAAAGCAGAAGATATTTTGTTAGAGTTGAGAATAAAACCCAAAACAAAAAAAGAAAGAACAGAAAATAACATCATTTTGGAAGCTTTAAAGGAGGGAGCTTTATCAATTGAAGAAATTGCTCAAAAAACAAAACTTTCACCATCAAAGGTGGCAACTTTAGTTTCAATTTTAGAAATTGAAGGTAAAATAAAAGATCTTGGAGGAAAAATCTATGCGCTTAGTAATCGTTGAAAGCCCAACAAAAGCTAGAACAATTTCAAAATTTTTAGGAAAAGATTTTAAAATCTTAGCTTCTTTTGGTCATGTAAGAGATCTACCAGAGAGAAAATTTGGAGTTGATATTAAAAACAATTTTAAACCAACTTATGTTGTAATCCCAAAGGCAAGAGAAAGAATTAAAGAATTAAAGAAAGCAGCAGAAAAAGCAAAATTGGTAATTTTGAGTACAGATCCCGATAGAGAAGGCGAAGCTATAGCTTATCATTTAGTTCATCTTTTAAAACTTGGAAGAAAAAAGCCTTATTGGAGAATTGTCTTTCACGAAATTACTGAAGAAGCAATTAAAGAAGCTTTAAAAAATCCGAGAAAGATTGATATGAATTTAGTTAATGCTCAGCAAGCAAGAAGAATTTTAGATAGAATTGTAGGTTATAAACTCTCTCCTCTCTTGTGGAGAAAAATAGCAAAAGGATTATCTGCGGGAAGAGTTCAATCTGTTGCTTTAAGATTAATTGTTGAAAGAGAAAGAGAAATCAAAAATTTTGTACCTCAAGAATACTGGACGATTGAAGCTTTATTGAAAAAACAAAAGGATGAAAAAGAATTTAAAGCCCAACTGACAAAAAAGAAAGGAAAATCAATCCCTCAATTGGGTATAAAAACAGAGAAAGAAGCTAAAAAAATTGTTAAAGATCTAAAAGATGCCCAATTTAAAGTTTTAAAAATTGAAAAGAAAGAAAGAAAAAGAAAACCACCAGAACCTTTTATTACTTCAACAATGCAACAAACAGCTTGGCAAAAACTTAAATTCTCAGCAGAAAAGACAATGGTTTTAGCACAGCAACTTTATGAAATGGGACTTATTACTTATCACAGAACAGATTCTCTGAATCTATCTGAATTGGCTTTAAAGCAGGCTAAAAAATATATTTTAGAAAAATTGGGTCAAAAATATTTTAAACAAAGAAAATACAAGACAAAATCAAAAGTAGCTCAAGAGGCTCATGAAGCAATTAGACCTACAGACGTTGAAAAGACACCTCAAATTTTATCTCAAAAATTGAATTCTCAACAACTAAAACTTTATGAATTAATTTGGAGAAGGTTTTTGGCCTGTCAGATGTCAGAAGCTATTTTTGATGCAACAAAAATTGAAATTTCAGCTAAAGACTATGGATTTTCTGCTACTGGACAAATTTTAAAATTTGATGGATTTTTAAAAATCTATCCTATCCAATTTGAAGAAACAGAACTTCCAGAATTAAAAGAGGGAGAAATTTTAGAACTGATAAAATTAATTCCCTTGCAACATTTCACTCAACCTCCACCAAGATACACTGAAGCTACTTTGATTAAAGAATTAGAAAAACATGGAATTGGAAGACCTTCAACCTACGCTCCAATACTCTCTACGATCCAACAAAGAAATTATGTCAAAAAAGATGAGAAAAAGAGGTTCTATCCAACAGCAGTTGGGTACTTGGTAAACGATCTTTTGGTAAAGCATTTTCCTGAAATTGTAGATATTAAATTTACTGCAAAAATGGAAGAGAATTTGGATAAAATAGCTCAGGGTAAGAAAGATTGGGTTTTAACTTTAAAAGAATTTTATGAACCTTTTGTTGAAAATTTAAAGAAAAAATACAAAGAAATTAAAGGAGCAGGAATAATTGAAAAAACAGATAAAAAATGTCCAAAATGCGGGGCTTTCCTTTTGGTCAGAGTTTCAAAATATGGAAAGTTTTTAGCTTGTCCTAACTACCCAAAATGTAAATTCACTCAAGATTTAGAAAATGCTACCGGAATTTCATGTCCAAAATGTAAAAAGGGAGAAATTGTAAAAAAGAAAACAAAAAAAGGAAAAATTTTTTATGCTTGTAACAGATGGCCAAAATGCGATTTTGCTCTTTGGGATGAACCTACCGGAGAAAAATGTCCAAAGTGTGATTCTCTTTTAGTAAAAGTAAATAAAAAAATTAAGTGCTCAAACAAAAATTGCGATTTTGAAAAATAAAAAAGAGGAGGTTAAAAGTTTAATTAGAATATTATAATCCTCCTCAAAGAGCAAAATTTGGTCTAAATTCTTGAATGAAACTTTCTTAATTTTTGGAAGATCGGCTGAGCTAACGAGCCTTATCTCTGATTTGGAGATGATTTCAAAGGGATATTGAATTTTAATTAGGTAATGGCACTCACTTATCCTGCCTATCCCATCAATTCCTTTCTCTTTTTTTCCCAAAAAATTAATTTCTGTTCTTTGAGCAACAATATGTTCTCTAAGAATTCTTCTAACTCCCTGAATCACTCTTTCATTTTTTCTTACCCAACCCCTCAAAGGCCTATAGAAAAGAATTTTTTTGTTTTCTTTTCTCCAAATGTCTTGGAGTAATAATATCTCACCAGAGGATTTTGCATCAGAGGTTGTTATAACCCAAAGTACTACCTTAACTGGCAAACCAAATCACCTTTTCAAATTTTACAAAAATTTTAAAAATTGTCAAAGTTTTTCAGATTTTTTATAATAAAACATTCGCCCGGGTGGCGGAATTG
>CAYUTJ010000016.1:3796-14535 GCA_964447735.1 uncultured Candidatus Saccharibacteria bacterium
CCGTGAGGGTTCAAATCCCTCCCCGGGCACATGAAAGGAGAAATTTTTATTATTTTGGCACAACTTGTTTGGGCAATAAGTAGTTTATTTGTCAAAAAACTTTTACAAGATACTAATCCTCTTTTAGTAACCTCCTTAATTGCTTTTTTAGGAACAATCTTTGTCTTTCCCTTTTTGATTTATTTTTGGAATGAGTTGAAAATTTTCACTCCCCAAAAATTAATTTGGGCAATTTTAGCAGGGTTATTTTGGATAGCTCTTGGTGAAATTTTTTATTCTTTAGGTTTAAGAAAAGTTCCAATTTCAAGAGCTTCTTTACTGGCTCTTTCTTTTCCATTTTTCACTACTTTGCTTGGGGTAATATTTCTCAGTGAAAAAATTACTTTAAGGTTTATCTTAGGAGCTATATTTATGGTAATTGGCTATATTATTTTAGTAATGTAGTTAGCTCCTTCAGAGAATTAATTAAATAATCTGGTTTCTCTTTTTTCAGAATTTTAGCTGAATGCCAACCTGGAATGGCAATTATTTTACAGCCTACTTTTTTAGCCACCTTGATATCAAAAGTTGTATCTCCAATACAAATTGTTCTTTCAGGAGTAGTTTTAAAATAAGAAATTAAAAAAGAAAAGGCTTTCTCTTTGTTTTTGAAGTTATCGTCTGCAGTAATTATTTTTTTCCAATAATTTTTTAGAGAAAATTTTTTCAGAATTAAATTTACAAATTCTTTATTGCTATTGGTTACTAAGACCAAATTAAATTTTTTCTCTTTCAGTTTTCTTAAAATTCCTTTAGCAAAAGAAATCAATTTAACTTTCTTGTAAAATTGTTCCTCTCTTGAAATTTTTTTTACTAACTTTAAAGCTCTTTTAATTTTCTTTTTTCTGTTTTTATCTCTTTTAGGAATTAAATTTGAAATAACCCTTTCTGCAGTTTGACCTAAATAAGATTCAATCTTTTTGAAAGAATAAAAATAACCTTGACTTTCTAAGGCTTTTTTATGCATCCAAAGCCAAGCTTTTTTTGAATCTATTAAAACTCCATCCAAATCGAAAATGATCAAATCGAATTTTTTTATTTGTTCTAAAGCTAATTTTACTGCTCCAATTACTGGAGGTTTTTTCAATAGGACAAAATTAACTTTGGGAGCAAATTTTTTAATTTCTTTTCTAACTTTCTTTTGAAAAATTTCAGATTTGAACATGCTTCCGTTCAAAACCAAAGAAAATTTTTCATTTTGAAATTTTAATTTTTTAATTGCTGTCTTTGCTGTTAATACAGCTTCCCTTGCAGCTTCAATTAATATTTCTTTTGCTACTTTATCTCCTTTTTTAAAAGCTTTATCTACTAAAACAGAAAGGGAGGGAATTATCCTTTCTGAATTTTGATAAACCCTCTCTAAAAATTGAGCCTCTTTTTCAATTTTTAACTCTTTGAAAATTAAACTTTTTAGAATAGTTTCATTTTCTCTTCCATCTACTTGTTTTAAAACTCTTTGAAATACTTTTTGCCCAACAAAAAAAGCCCCTCCTTCATCTGCCAAATATCCCCATCCTGAAACATGAACAAAGTTTTTACCTCTCTTTCCAATTGCCACGCAACCTGTTCCTGCATTGAGCATTACTCCGTCTCCCTCTATTCCAGCTCTTAAAGCTACATCTTGGTCAGATCCTATCTTCACCTCCCCCTCAAAAATTTTTGCTATTTTTTTGTATTTTTTAATTTCTTTTTTTATTTTTTCTTTCTTTTCTTTATATTCTTCGGCTACAGCTGGAAGACCAATAAATGTTGAGAGAATTTTTCCCTTTTTTGGCAAAATTTTTTCGATAGAGATGAAAACATTTTTTACAGCTTTTTTTATTCCTAAATTTCTTAAATGGGACGGTCCTGCTTTCCCAACTTTCAAAATTTTCCCTTCTAAATCTGATAAGGCAGCGATTGTCTTTGTTCCTCCTCCGTCAACTCCAATTACGAAATTTGATTTCTGTGTTGTCTTTGACATTTTCAGTAATAATTGAGTTTGGGTAGATTTTACAATTTGAACCAATAAATTTTCCTGGCATAATGTTCACCTTTGTGCCAATTTTTGTATTTTCTCCAATTACTGCTCCAAAAGATTTAAATCCAGTTGGAATTTTCTTTCCTTTTACTAAAGAAAATATCTCCTCTCTATCTAATCTAACATTAGAAGTTATCGTTCCTGCACCAATTTTTGTATTTTTTCCCACAATTGAATCTCCAAAATAACCTGAATGAGTAGTAGAGTTTTCTTGAAAAATTGACCTAGCAACTTCACAAAAGGCTCCAATCATGACATTATTTTCCAAATTTGTGTATTCTCTTATTAAAGAATGATTTCCAATAATACAATTTTCACCAATGTAGCAAGGCCCTTTGATGACAGCGCCTTCGAAAATCTTAGTTCCTTTTCCAATAAAAACTTTTCCTTCGATGATAACGTTTCTTGAAATCTTGACGCCTTTTTCGACTTTCGCTTTTAAAAATTTATCAAACAAATATTTTCTAAAACTGAAAAGGTGCCAAGGGTATTTTAAAAAGGATGGAGTATCATCTTCAGATTTTTCAATTAGAGCTACTCTTACTTCACGATTTTTCATATATTCTGAAAGAGCATCTTCAAAATCATACTCATGCTTTTTTGTTTTCTTATAAAATTTGAAATATTCAGGCTCTAAAAAATAAACACCAACAACCTTAATTTTTGAAGGTTCTTTTCCTTTTTTTGGTTTCTCAACAATTTTCAAAATTCTATCTTTTTTTAATTTCATCATTCCAAAAAGCCAAGGAGTTTTTGTTTTTTGTCCTGCCAAAACTGCCTTTGCTTTTTCCTTCTTTATCTTTTTTATCATTGTCTGCAAAATTGTTTCAGAATCTAAAACATCAGCGTTTAAAACAAAAAAGGGCTTTTTTAAAAGATCTTTTGCTTTCCAAAGAGCATTTCCAGAACCTAAAGGTTTTTTTTGAATTAAAAATTTAATTTTTAAATTCTTGAGTTTAAATTTTTTCAATTCTTTTTCAATATCTCTTTTTGGAGATTGAATAACAATCGCTTTTTTTATTCCAGCTCTTTCTATTCCTCTTAAATTCCACCAAATTATGGGTTTTCCCATTAAATAAAAACAAGATTTGTGTCTTTGATTTAAAGGCCAAAATCTTGATGATTTTCCAGCTGCTAGGATAACTGCTTGATACATTTTTTTAAAATCCTTGAAAATTTATTCTTTAATATGGAAAGTTTTTTCTTTGTTGTAGCTTCTACATAAAGTTTAATCTTTGGGGAAGTATTAGAAGCTCTAATTAAAACCCAACTATCTTTAAAATAAATTTTTACTCCATCTAAAGTATTTATTTTTTGATACCTTTTTTTAAACTTTTTTTTCATTCTTTCAACAACCTGAAATTTGATTTCATCTTTGCAAGGGAAATCAATTTCTTTGAAAGAATAAATTGGAATTTCATCAACCAATTGAGAAAGTTTTTTTCCTGTTTTCATTAAAACTCTAGCAACAAAAAGGGGAGTTAAAATAGCATCATCAAAAAGATAAATTTTGGGATAGTAAAGATGGCTTGATTCTTCAATCCCCAAAATGGCTTTTTCTTTTTTGCAAGCAATTCCTACAAAGGTATGCCCAACAGGAACTTCAATCACTTTTGTTCCCAATTTTCCTAATTCTCTTTCTAAAGCCATTGTGCAAGAAACAGTTTTAATTACAATCTTCTTTTTTTCTTTCTTAAAAATTTCCTTAGCCAAAATTAAGGCTAATTGATCTCCCCTTAAATATCTTCCTTTATCATCAATTATCACCCCTCTATCTCCATCTCCATCGAAAGCTACTCCAAAATTTGCCTTTCTCTTAATCACTGTTTTAATTAACCTCCTTAAATTTTCTGGTTTTGGCTCTGGATTTCTTTTTGAAAAAGTAGGGTCTGGTTTGCAAAAAATTTCTATCAAATGAAAACCTAATTTTTTAAAAATCTTTGGGGCAACCAAAGAAGTAGATCCTCCACCACAATCTAAAACGATTTTAAATTTAGCTTTTTTCAAATCGCTGAAGGTCTTTAATAGAAAATTAATATAATCTTTTCCCAGATTTAATGTTTTTATCTTTGGCTTTTTAAATTTTATTTCTTTTTCTTTAATTTTTAAAACCCTATCTTTCAGTTTTTCAGGAGGTATTGGTTCTCCATCTCCTTTAAAAATCTTCAAACCATTCCATTTAGAAGGCAAATGGGAAGCGGTAACAAAAAGAGTAAAATCAGTCTTCTTCTTTAGACCAGAAAATAAAATCTGACCAAAAGAACCTGTTCCACCATAAACAACTTTTGATTTTTTTGCCAAAAGACCAGAAATTAAAGCTAAAGCTAAAGATTTCCCAGATTTTCTAATGTCATTTCCGACTAAATATTTTTTTCTTTTTCTCCCTAAGGCAAAACCAATTTTTCTGAAAGTCGTTTCGTTTAAATCTTTAGGATAAATTCCTCTAATATCGTAAGCCCTGAAAATATGAGGATTTATTTCCATTCTTTAAATTTACCAAAAAAGAAAAATTCGATAAAATGTAGAATATGAAAAATAAATTTTTAATAAAGGGTGGGGTTCCGCTTTCAGGTGAGGTAAAAATTTCAGGTTATAAAAACTCAGCAGGAGCAGTTTTGGCAGCAAGTTTACTTTCAAAAGAAGAATCAATTATTGATAATTTGCCTTTGTGCTCTGACGTTTTAAACCAAATTGAAATTTTAAAAAGAATTGGAGTAAAAACTGAATGGCTATCTAAAAAGAAAATTAAAATTAAAGCTGAAAAAATCAACATTGAAAATCTCCCTTTTGACCTATTTGAGAAAATGAGAGTCTCTGTTTTGTTAATTCCTCCTCTTTTATTGCGGGTTAAAAAATTAAAAGTTCCCCATCCTGGAGGAGATAGAATTGGTTTAAGACCGATAACTACTCATTTGAAAGTTTTTAAAGATTTTGGAATTAAAGTAAAAGAAAAGGGAAATTTTTATATTTTTGAAGCTCCTCGAAAAATTGAAGGAAGAAAAATTGTTTTAGAAGAATTTTCAGTCACAGCTACTGAAAATGCTTTAATGCTAGCTTCTTTAGCTAAAGGAAAAACTAAAATTGAAATTGCAGCCTCTGAACCTCAGGTTCAAGATTTAGGATATTTTTTAAAAAAAATGGGAGTAAAAATAGAAGGAATTGGAACTCACACTTTAAAAGTCGAAGGGAAAAAGAAATTAAAAGGTACAGAATTTAAAATCTGTCCTGATTGGACAGAAGTTGGAACTTTTTTAATTGCTTTTACAATTACAGGTGGGGAAGGAAAAATAAAGAATGTCAATCCTGATCATTTAACTATATTTTTGAAAAAGATGAAAGAAATTGGAGCGAATTTTGAAATAAAGAAAAATGAAATTTTGGTCAAAAAATCCAGAAATTTTCGGGCAACAAAAATTCAAGTTTTGCCTTATCCTGGCTTTCCAACTGATTTGCAACCTCAAACTTCGGTTTTGCTAACTCAAGCTCAAGGAAAATCTTTAATTCATGACCCCCTTTATGAAAACAGATTTTTGCATTTGCATGAATTAAGAAAAATGGGGGCTGACATTGAAATTACAGATCCCCACAGAGCTTTAATCTTTGGAAAAAGAAATTTAATTGGAAATAAAATTAATTCAACTGATATCAGAGCAGGAGCAGCTTTAGTTTTAGCCGGATTAATAGCAAAAGGGGAAACTCAAATTGAAAATATCTCCCAAATTGATAGAGGATTTGAGAAGATCGATGAAAAATTAAAAAAACTTGGAGCTAAAATTGAAAGGATTTAGAGAGTTCAAAAGCTTTTAAATTCAAATCTAAATATTTTTGTGGAATTTGTTTTTTAATTGCTAGTAAAAGAGATTTTGGTTTTAAAGGAATTAATTTTTGATGGGAAATTAAAGAAATTAAAAAAACTCCTGCTAAAATTTCTTTTCCTAATTTTTCTTGACAAATTTTCGAAGCTTCTATAATTTTAATATTCTTTGTAAATTTTTTAACTTCTTTTAAAATTTTCTCTTTTTTTAATGGAATCTCTCCTATAATAGGAATAATTTTGTCGTTAATTAACACTTTAGTTTTTGATGAACAATAATACATTGCTCTTAAAGTTTCTTGAAATTCCAAAGATAAAATTAAATCAGCTCCAGCTTGAGAAACTAAAGGAGAAAAAACTTTTCCCATTCTAAAATGAACTTCAACAGATCCTCCTCTTTGAGATAACCCATGAGTTTCTGCAGCTTTGAAATCTTTGTTTTCTAAAATTGCAGCTTCAGACAAAATTCTCAACAATGTAATCTGTCCTTGTCCTCCTACTCCACAAATTATTAAATTGAAATTTTTGTTTTTCATTTTTTTAATTTTTTTGCCAAAAGGGCGCACATTCTTCTTGCTACAATAACTTTTGGCCCTTTTAATTTAATAAATTCTTTTAAAGTATTTTCAAATTCCTTTTGATTTTCAACCTCATCTATTACTTTTACATTTTTGACGCCACAGGCTTTAACTATCTCTTCAATCTTTATTTTTTGACCGGGATGAGGTTGGTGGCCGGTCATAGCAGTAGTTTGATTTTCCATAATCACAATTAAAGGAGAACTTTCATTAACCACAGTATTTATTAACTGAGGAATGGCAGCATGGAAGAATGAAGAATCACCGACAAAAGCCAAAACTTTTTGATTTGTCGCTTTTGTAATCCCATGGGCAATTCCAATATCAGATCCCATACAAAAGAGATAATCTTGAAGATTAATGGCTTTATGAGCAAAAACCATGTAGCAACCAATTTCTCCTCCAAAAATGATTTCTTTTTCTGGCAAAACTTTCTTTATTGCTTTAACTACTGACCAATAAGGGCATACAGGCTTTGTACACATTATTGGAAATCTTACAGGTACCTTAATCTCTAAAAATTTTCTCAGGTGATTTTTGTACTTTGATTTTTTGCCTAAAATCTTTAAAATCGCTTCTTCTACATATTCAGGTTTTAATTCCCCTGCAGCAGGGAGAATAGATTTTCTCTCTTTCCAAATTCTTCCCCCTTCCATAGATCCTCCTTTACCAAAAATCTTTCCTTTCCATTTCATTTCAAAAGCCAATTCTTTGATTTTCCATTCCAAGAAAGGATCTCCTTCTTCAACAATCAAAATTCTGTTTTTTCCTTTCAAAAAGTTTTGAAGCTTTTTTCTGGGTAAAGGAAAAACAAAACCTAATTTCAAAACCGGCACTTTCAAATTTAGATTCTGTAAGGCTTCCATTGTATACAAAAATCCAACTCCAGAAGTTATAATTCCCATTTTTGACTTTTTCTCTTTATTGAAAACTTTATTCAAAGGAGATTTTTCTGAAATTTTTCTGATTTCTTCTCTCCTCTTTATTAGATCAATTTTCATTCTCAAAACTCTAGGGGGCATTGTGACAAATCTCTCAGGATCTTTTTTAAATTCAAATTTCTTTTTTGATTTCTTGAAAATTTTTCCAAACAACACTGGTCCTGATTGATGAGAGATTCTCGTTGTGTGTCTGATGACAACTGGAATTTGGAATTTTTTGGATAATTCAAAAGCAAAAATTATAAAATCTTTTGATTCTTGAGGAACTGAAGGTTCTAACATTGGTAATCTTGCAGCAAAAATCTGATGTCTTGTATCTTGTTCAGATTGAGCTGAACTCCAACAAGAAGGATCATCAGCAATAAAAATGACCAGTTGTCCTGGAAGACGAATTTGAGCTAGAGGGAAGAAAAAATCAGAAGCTACATTCAACCCAAAATTTTTAAAAGAAGCTAAAGCTCTAGCTCCAGAAAAAGCAGCTCCGGCTGCAGCTTCCAAAGCTACTTTTTCATTTGTTGAGTATTCGTAATGAAAATTGAGATTTATTCGTGAGACTTTCTCCTTTATTCTAAAAAAAGTATCTCCAACATCAGAAGAAGGAGTTCCTGGATATTGAGCAACAAAATCTACTCCAGCTTCTAAAGCCCCTCTAACAATAGCTTCATTTCCTAATAAATTTATTTTTTTACCTGTTTTTTCTAAAACTTTTTCCATTTTTTATTCTACAGTGACTGATTTTGCTAAATTTCTGGGTTTGTCAATATCTCTTCCTAATTCTCTAGCTACATAATAGGCGAAGAGATGAAGAGGAATTACAGAAAGCATCGGAGTTAACACTTCTAATGTCTTTGGAATAAATACCACATCATCTACCAATTTCTTTATCTCTTCGTTCCCTTCAGTAGCTATAGCAATTATGGATCCCTTTCTTGCTTTAATTTCTTGGATATTTGCTATCATTTTATCATAAACTGAATCTGAAGTACAAATAGCAACTGTTGGAGTGTTTTCATCGATCAAAGCTAAAGGACCATGCTTTAATTCTCCTCCTCCCACTCCCTCAGCATGTAAATAAGAAATTTCTTTTAATTTCAAAGCTCCTTCTAAAGCTACCGGAAAATTATATTTTCTTCCAATGAAGAAAAAGTTTTTGAAATCTTTGTATTTTTTTGCCAATTTTTCAATTTCTGAAGCCTTTTTTAAAATCTTTCTTTGAAGGTTTGGAATTTTTAATAATTCAGAAACAATTCTTTTTCCCATAACCAAACTCATTCCTCTTTGTCTTCCTAAAAATACAGTGAGCATTGCTAAAGTTGCTAATTGTCCTAAAAATGCCTTAGTTGAGGCTACGGCAATTTCAGGCCCTGACCTTATATAAACTCCAGCATCAGTTTCTCTAGCTTGAGTAGAACCTACAACGTTTGTAATTCCTAAAGTCAAAATTCCTTTCTTTTTCATCTCTCGCAAACAGGCTAAAGTATCTGCTGTCTCCCCAGATTGAGAAACAAAAATGGCAACAGAATTTTTATCAATTGGAATTTGTCTGTAACGAAATTCTGAAGCAATTTCAGCTTCTGCTGGAATTTTAGCGTATTCTTCAATCATTATTTTCCCAACTTTTGCTGCATAAAAAGCAGTCCCACAAGCTACTAAAAATATTTTTTCAATTTCTCTTAATTTTTGAGAAACAGAATCTAAACCTCCAAGTTTTACTGTTCCCTCTTCTGGAATTAATCTACCCCTAATTGCGTTTTCAACAGCCTCTGGCTCTTCAAAGATCTCTTTTAACATAAAATGAGGAAATTTTCCTTTTTCAATTTCTTCTGGAGTCCATTCTATAAAAATGGTTGGTTTTTCCTTTAAGACTAAAAAATCGTTAGGTTTTAAAACTGCAATTTCATTATCTTCCATCACTACAACTTGTCTAGTATGAGAAACGATGGCTGAAGGATCTGAAGCTAATAAAATTCCGTCTTCTGAAACCCCAAAAAGCAAAGGAGAAGATAACCTTGCAGCAACGATTTTTTGAGGATCTTCCTTTGAAATAATAGCTAAACCAAAAGTTCCTCTAACTTCTCTTAATGCTTTTCTCACTGCTTCTTCCAAATTTCCTTTGAAATATTTCTCAATCAAATGGCACAAAACTTCAGTATCTGTTTCGCTTTCAAATTTATGCCCCTCACTGATTAATTTTTCTTTTAAAGTATCAAAATTTTCAATAATTCCATTGTGGACTAAAAAAATATTTTTTTGGCAATCAAAATGAGGATGAGCATTACTTTCTGTAACTCCACCATGAGTAGCCCATCTTGTATGAAATAAAAAGGGAGAGCCTTTAAAATTTAATTTTAAAAATTCTCCCTCTGAATCTGAAATTTTCCCAACTTTCTTGAAATAAAAAATATCCTTTTTTTGTGGATTGAAAACGCAACTTCCCCAAGAATCATAACCTCTGTATTCCAATCTTTTTAAAGCAGCCAAACCAATTTTTGGATCTTGATTTTTTCCAATATAGCCTACGATTCCGCACATGAAATAAATTTACCAAAAATTTAAAAAAGAGGCAATAACTTGCCTCTTGTCAAGTGTTGGAGGTTTCGTTTTTAATTTTTTGCTTTTAGGGCATAAATCACAAAGTTTATGTCCTGAATATTCTCGGAAACATTTTTGACCAGCCTTCTCATGAGCTTCATAGCACATCATTATCCATTCTTTATCAGAAAGCCCCATTTTAATTTTTTCTTTTCGAGTCGGAACTTTTACAACTTTTCTAAATCTTAACTCATCAACCTCCCACCTCCTGAAAATTTCGTACTTTTTTCGTCTTTTCACCCCTCCTCACCTTTTACGATCTAATTTAATTTTAGCAAAATCTATCCAATGTTAATAAAAATTTTCTTTTTCATATCAAAAGCCATTGGAATTTCTAAAGTAGTTTCCAAATACCATTGAATTCTGAAACTAACTCCCATAGCTTCACTCAAAACCTTTGTTCCTTTTATCAAAACTGATAAAATTCCTTCTTTTGGTACTTTTGGTTGTGCGGGAATATTTTCTGGAATTTTAATTTCAAAAGGATATTCTCCTTTTAGATATTCTTTTTCGCCACCTAAAGAAATTTCAAATTTATGAATGATTTCTTTCCTTGTTCTAGTTGTTGGAGTTCCTCTCTCTGAAGTTACCTTTTCTTTAATAATTTTTATCCCGTAAAACCCAATTTTTAATCCTTTGGCTTTAATCGGTTTTTTTAAATTAATTACAACTTTTCCTTTTATTGTTTCTCCAGGAGAAAAATCAAATTTTTCCAAAACAATATCAATTTTTCCTCTTAAAAATTCAAATATCAT
>CAYUTJ010000017.1:0-1413 GCA_964447735.1 uncultured Candidatus Saccharibacteria bacterium
AGCATGGCCCCATTTTGGGGATTGCGGGTTCGAGTCCCGCCCCCTCCGCATGGCAAAGAAAAAAGGAGAAAAAATTGAATATTTTGAATTTAAAGATCCCTATCAGGGAAAGATTTTGAAGTTTAAAGTGGTTAAGATTGAAAAATTAAAAGTTATTTCTCATCAAAGAAAACCAAGCAATTATCATATAAGGCATCTAATTTCTTCGATTGAAAGAATTGGTTTTTTGGTCCCTTTAATCTGCGTTGAAAAAAATGGAAAATATCTGGTGTTGGACGGACAGCACAGATTGTTGGCAGCTCAGAAATTGGATTTAAAAGAACTTCCAGTAATCATTGTTCCCCCAAAAATTGCCCAATTAATGATGAATTTAAACATTGAAAAAGAATTGAACATTAGAGAGAAATCTTATGTGGCTTTAAACATCTATAATGAATATTTAGAAAATAATCCTGAAATTTTAGAATCAGATCCTCTCTTGACAGATTCGATCGAGCAAGCTTATTATGTTACACTAGGGATAGGTTATCAAAAACAAGAGAGATTAAGAGGAGGAACTTTTGAATCTATTTTGAAAAAATGTGATTTTTTCTTGGAAGAGAAAATTAAAGAAGCTGTTAAAATTAGAGAAAAGAGAGCAGAGAAAGTAATTGAGGCTAATAATTTAGTAACTTCGATTGCTCAAAAATTAAAAGAAATGGAAAGATGGCACCCTTATGTTTATCAACAAATAGTTTCTTTTGCCAATCCCTACAAGAGAAAAAGAGAACCTGTAGATTTTGATGAGCTTTTTAAAACTTTAATTGAAAATTTAAAGAAGGCAGAAGAAAACCCAGAGATTATTTTAAAGGAAGAGTTAGAAGAGTAATTGTAGCTTCCACGCTTTGCGTAGAGAAAGGAGCATTGCACCGAATGTTTTTGCCTCAAACGCATAAGCGCTTGAGAAAGAAATCTGCAATTGACCCGCAGGAGGGGTGTCCCGAATTTGGTAAGGGGCCGGTCTTGAAAACCGGTGGGATTCTTTCCCATGTGGGTTCAAGTCCCACCCCCTCCGCCTTCGCGAGGCCGTAGCCTCGCTTCGGCGAGGCGGAGGTCCGCCTTCAATTTTATTCCATGTATTATGTTTATTGTTTAAAATGTAAAAAAGGATATTATATAGGTTGCACTAAAGATCTTAGAGAGAGATTAAAAAGGCATCAGAAAGGAAAAGTACCTGCTACAGCAAAGAGATTACCAGTAGAACTTAATTTTTATTTTGCGATTAAAGATAAATATAAAGCATTTCGTTTTGAGAAATATCTTAAGACTGGTTCAGGTCGTGCTTTTTTAAAAAGACATTTAATTTGATTATTTTTTAAAAATCCATGAAATTAAAACTTCATATTCTACCAGAAAAATTTGCAATTTGTTATT
>CAYUTJ010000017.1:1513-11597 GCA_964447735.1 uncultured Candidatus Saccharibacteria bacterium
AAATCCATGAAATTAAAACTTCATATTCTACCAGAAAAATTTGCAATTTGTTATTTTGATAAAAAAGCTCCAATACCAGATTGGGCGAAGGAAATTTCTTTTTGCTCAATCACGAGAACAAATGATGAACTTTCCATAGTTTGTCCTCAAGATAAAGTTCCCGGAGGAGCATTATGCGAAAAAAATTGGAGAGCATTTAAAGTTGAAGGACCTTTAGGGTTTTCACTCACTGGAATTGTTTCTTCGCTTTCCAAACCTTTAGCTGATGCCAAAATTTCGATTTTTTACATTTCAACTTATGAGACAGATTATCTTTTTGTTGAAGAAGAAAATTTAAAGAAAGCAAAAGAAATTTTAAAAAAATTTTGTGAAATTAAAGAATAAATGAGTTTTGAAGAAATCTTAGCAAAAATAACCCTCTGGTTTTTCAAAAGCGGAATAAAAATTCTTTTAATTTTATTTTTAGCTTTTCTTTTCAATAGATTTTTTCAAATTTTATTGAAAAGAATAATAATCAAAAAGATTAAAAACGGGATCAAAGAGGAAATAAAGAAAAAAAGAATCGGAACCTTAGTTTCAGCTCTTGGAGGAACTTTAAGATTTATAATTTGGATTACAGCAGTTTTAATTATTTTACCAGAATTTGGTATTGAAATTACTCCAATTTTAGCTTCCTTGGGAATTGCAGGTTTGGCTATAGGAATGGCAGCAAGCAGTACAATTTCAGATTTTATTTCAGGTTTTTTTATTATCTTAGAAGGTCAAATTTTTGTTGGAGATAAGGTTAAAATTGGGCAAATAGAAGGAGAAGTGATAGATTTTAATCTCAGGAGGACTGTTATTAAAGATGAGAAAGGATTTTTACATTTTATTCCAAACAGTCAAATTAAAATTGTTTCTAAAAAAATAAAATAAATGTTTTTAGATTATTTTCAAAGAGAAATTTTAAAACAAAAAGTTTTATTCGATCTCAAAAAATTAAAGGACAGAAGAGGTTTTTTAAAAGCAGGATTTCCAAGATACAATCGTCTTTTTGGGAGAGATTCTTTAATTTCAGCTTGGCAACTATTAGATAAAAATCCTGGAATTGCAAAGGCAACTTTAGAAATTCTTTCACAATATCAAGGGAAAGTAATAAATAATGAAAGGGAAGAAGAACCTGGAAAAATTTTACACGAAACTGATCTTAAATTAAAAGCCCATCCTGAAGGGCACTTTCCTTTTCCTTATTATGGATCGATTGACTCTACTTGTCTCTTTCTAATTTTGTTTTCTTTTTATTTTAAAAAAACAAAAGATAGAAAATTTTTGAATTTGCATTGGGAAAATATCTTAAGGGCTGTTCACTGGATTGAAGAATATGGCGACAAAGATAAAGATTTGTATTTGGAATATCAAAGAAAAAATGAAAAAGGATTATTCCATCAAGGATGGAAAGATTCTTTTGAAGACCATTTGAAAATAGAACCTCCAGTAGCTTTAGTTGAAGTTCAGGGTTATCAGTATTTAGCATTAAGAGAGACAGCTATTTTAGCAGAAGAGAAAAAAGATTGGGATTTGGTAGATAGATTGGAAGATAGAGCTTGGCAACTCAAGAAAAAGTTCAATCTAGATTTTTGGATGGAAGACAAAAATTATTTTTCTTTGGCCTTAGATGGAAAAAAACAACAGAGAAGAGCAATTACTTCAAATCCTGGCCATTTACTTTTTACAGGAATAATCAGAGAAAAAGAAAAAGTAGATTTGGTGGTAAAAAAACTTTTTGAAAAGGACCTTTTCACCCCTTACGGAATTAGAACTCACTCAGAACTAGAAGAAGATTTTGATCCCAAAAGTTACCATTTAGGTTCTGTTTGGCCTCATGATAATTGGATAATCGCTCAGGGATTGAAAAAACTAGGTTACTTTAAAGAATACAAAAAAATAAAAAACGCAATTTTTAAAGCCTATAAAGAATTAGGCTTTTTGCCAGAATACTACGGAGTAATTAATGGAAAAGTTACAATAGATTTGCCAAAGAAACCTTGTTATCCTCAAGCCTGGAGTTTAGGAGCTTTATTTAATTTTCTCCAAGATTTTTAAATAAAGTTTTTTCTTTTTTGTATCTAAAATTGCAAAAGAAGCTTTAAAAAAAGAACCTGCTAAATTTCCAGGATTGGCCAAAACGCAATTTTTTTCTTTTCTTAAAAACGGCCAATGAGTATGGCCAAAAAAGAAGAAATCAAATTCTTCAAGATCTTTATTTTTCTTTCTTAAATCAAACTGGTGACAAAAGCCAATCTTTAAACTCTCAATTTCTATCTTTCCTTGTTCTTCAAAAATCATTGTTTTTTCAGCTACTTTCTTTAAATCTTCTCTTAAATCAGCATTTCCCAAAGAAAGAAAAATCTTTTTGAAATTTTTTTCAATTTCTTTCAAAGTTTCTCCAGTACAAACATCTCCACAATGAATTAAAATTTCAATTTTTTTTCTTTTTGAAAAGTTGAAAAATTTTTTTAAGTTTTCTAAATTATCGTGGGTATCGGAAATAATCGCTACTTTCATAGATATTTTTTGAGCAATTCTAAAGTTTCTTTAATTTCTTTTTCTCTTTCTTCTTTAGCTTTTAGATTTTCTTTTGTCTTTTTTTCTTTTTCTAAGAATTTTAACATCTCATTGAAAAAAATTAAATTTTTTAGAGAAATTTCTATCAATGCCATTTTAAAAAGAGGAAAGAAAGATTCAATATCTTTTTGTTGTGCAAAAAATTCTTTTTCAATTTGTTTTCTTTCTCTTTTTCTTTTTGTCCAGAAACTCACAAAATCATAAAGTGGATTTCTGAAATGAACATGCTCCCAATCTACAATTTTTACTTTCCCTTTGTAAAAAATTAAATTAGCTTCTGAAAAATCTCCATGATTCAACTTCGGTTTTGTAAATTTAAAGATTTCTTTAGTTTTTTCTACAAATTTTAAAATTTTCTTTTTGATTTTTCTTTCAATTTTCAATCTCTTCAAAAGTGAAAAAATAGTTTTTGAATACCTCCTGAAATTAAAAAGAGGTTTTTTAGGAACAAAATTAAAATTATATTCAGTAGAGTTAATAAGTACCATTAAAGAAATGGCTTTTTTGATGTCGTCAGGGGAAAGTTTGTCTTGTCTAGTTTTTGATTTTCCAGGTAAAAATTCATAGATCAAAAAAGGAAAATCCTTTTTAAAAGAAAAATCTAAAAGTTTTGGTACTTTTTTCGCCAAAGGAAGTTTTTTATTTTCTCTCAGCGTTTTCAAAATTAAAATCTCATTGAAAAATCTATTTTTAATTCCTGCCTCTCTTTTTAAAAGAGATTTAAAAAAGACTTTCTTTCCTTCTTTGCTTTTACAGAGAGCATGATAGAATCTTAATTTTTTTTGAACAAAAAATTCAGGAGGTTCTGACAAAAGCTTAAGTCCTTTTTGCTCAAGAACCTTTTTGATTTTGGGAACAATTTTTGGATACAAAGAATATCCCATTATTTTTTTAATTTAGCTAAAAAAGCCAAATAATTCTCAGCATCTTTCCAGATTCTAAAAACTTTAAAATTTTTTAGCAAATTTTTCAAAATTTCTTTATTAAAATGAAAATGATAGAGGCCTTTTTCCGGGCCCTCTAAAATAAAATAGGTTCTTTTATCTATAAATTTAAGTTGGCACAATCTTTCTTTTGGAATTTTCTCTCTTGTTAAAACCGTACCAAAGAAAAATCCTCCAGGTTTCAAAACCCTTTCTATTTCTTTCATTAATTTTTTAATCTTTTCAAATTTTTGGTGATGGATTACTCTAATAGAGATTATAGCATCGAAAAAATTTTCTCTGTAAGGCAGTTTCTTGAAGATATCAGCAAATTTTAGTTTGGCCTTCAATCTCTCCTTTTTCAATTTTTCTTTTAAAAATTTTAAAGCCACCTTAGAAAAATCTATTCCATAAACTTCAAATTTCTTTTTTGCCAAGAAAATTAAATTCCTTCCATTTCCACATCCCAAGTCCAAAATTCTCCTTACCTTTTCTTTTTTCAAAAACTTTACAATATTCTTCAAATCAGAATGAGGTTTTAAAGTTTTTTGTTCTTTTTCTATTTTTAGATAGATTTCATCCCAAGAATTTTTCATTTTGCTAATCTACAGAAAAGTTTCTCGTATTCTTGAACCATTTTTTCTTTAGTGAATTTTTTCTCAACCCACACTCTACAATCTTCTCTCTTTATTTTTCCAACATTTTTGATAACCTCAATAAAGTCTTCCAAATTTTCTTTCCCTTTTTTGAATGGCTTTATTACAAAACCTGTTACTTTATCTTTTACCACTTCAGGAACAGAGCCCCTCTTGAAAGCTATCACCGGAGTCCCACAAGACATAGCCTCTACCATTACTAACCCAAAGGGTTCTTCCCATTGAAGAGGATTCAAAAAAGCAATAGCATGTCTGTAATAGAAAGCAAGTTTTCTCTGAGAAAGTTCGCCTACATATTTAATTTTTCCTTTGTTTAACTCTTTCTCTATATACTTTTTAAAAAATTCATGATCTCTTCTTTGCCTTGGAGGAGGAATTCTTCCTGCTATGATTAATTTTATTCTTGCTTTTTTTGCAATTTTTATCACTTGATAAATTCCCTTTCTGGGAGAAAGTTCCCCAACCCAAATAAAATAATCTTTTGGTTTTTTGCAAAAGGGAAATTTTGAAATGTCAATGCCATTATAAATGTTAGCTACATAGTTTAAATTAGGAGCAGGTTTTCTCTGGGCAAAAGAAATTGAAATCAATTTAGCCTTTAATTTTTTGTAAGCCCAAATTCTATCTTTGCTTTTAAAGGGAATGTGAAGAGTGTGGACGATGGGTACTTTTACCTGTCCATAAAGAGTTAAACTCCAAGGCCCCAAGTGATCATGCAAAATATCTAATTTCAATTCTTTTGTTTTTTTAGCAATTTGAGCCATCTCAAAGGCATAATAGGGAGTAGCTTCTCTTGGTTTCGCAATCCACAAGGATTTTTTGACAATCGGAATTAATTTACAAGAAACTTTGGAATCTCCAGTGCCGAATAAGAAAACTTTGTGCCCCTTTTTTGTTAATTCTTCACAAAGCCAAAAGATAATCTTTTCTGACCCTCCATATTTTTTAGGAGGAACTGGTAAATTTAAAGGTGCAATTTCTCCGATTTTTAATTTTTTCATAATTTTTGTTTTAGCAATTTTTTTATTTCTTCAAACGCTTTTTTCTCTCCTTCTTTATAAATTAACCTTTGTTGTTTTATCATTGAATTTCTTTTTCTTTTATTGTACAAAAGCATCTCTATTGTCCTTGCTATTCTTTTAATAGGGGTAGTTTTTGTTAACATTTTGCAAACTCCAGCTCTCTCAAACGGTTTTACCTCCCAAAAGTGAATTCTTATTAATGCCTCTCTTTTTATTAAAGAAACATTAGCAATTACTGGAATTTGAGCTGAGATTGCTTGAGAAAGGGTAACTAATCCCTGATGCTGAAAGACTAAATCTGAACAGGCCAAACTTAAGAAATATTCTTTACTCGAAAGTTTTTCTCTTTTGATCAACCATTTCTTTTTTAGTTTTTTAGGATCTAAATCCTCAGTTGGACCAATATACAGAACCTTAATTTTTCTTCCTTTCTTAATTAATCTTTCAACTGCCAAGATTAAATTATTAAAAGCCCAAACTTTATGGTCAGCTCCGTAACCACTAAAATATGAAAAAATAAATTTTTCGCCAGATTTAATTTGATATTCCTTTCGTTTTCTTTGAATAATCTCTCTTTTGGGCTTTTTGTAGCTCGGAATAAACCCTACGGGAATTATTTTTTTCATTGTTTGGGAATCTATTACATGATTTCCTCCAAATTTTTTTAATCCTAATTTGAAAATTTTCTCTGGAAATAAAACAAAATGGGTATTGACCCATTTAATAAATGGGTATTTTGGATATTTTTTTTCATTAAAAAGCCAGTTGGAATCTACGGTTACTGAAACTTGAGGTTTTTTGAAAGGAGGTTTTTTTATAAATTCTCCGCCCCAGATTTTTGAATTGAAAAATAAAAGAACTTGAGGTTTTTCTCTTTCAACTACTTTTTTTAGACTTTCAATTTCTGGAACTAAAAAAATCTTGAAATTTTTATCTCCTTTTAAAAAGTGCAAATTTCTTTTCTCTTTTATCCCAAAAAGAATTTTTCCTCCTTTTTTTTCAATATATTTTGCCAAAGCCCTTGCTTGTCCTGTTTCTCCAGGTCCTCTTGAGACGAAAAAAAATTTAATTTTATTTAGTGAGTTGATAGTAAATTTTTTCATAGTTTTCTGTCATTTTTTCAATTGTGAATTTTTCTTTGACCCATTTTCGACAATTTTCTCTTTTTATTTTTTCGATATTCTTTATTGCCTCTACCAATCCTTTTATATTTTTTTTCCCTCTTTTATCCAAAAAGGGAACCACAAATCCCGTTATTCCATCTTTTACAACTTCTGGGGCAGAGCCCATTTTGAAAGCAATAACTGGAGTTCCGCAAGCCATGGCTTCTGCCATCACCAAACCAAAAGGTTCATCCCATTCTAAAGGAAAAAGTAAAGCCTTTGCTTTTCTGTAAAGTTTCAAAAGTTCTCTTGCTGGAAGTTCGCCCAAATATTTTATTTTTCTTGAAAGATTAGGTTTTATAACTTTTTCAAAATATTTTTTTCTCTCAGGATCAATTTTACCAACGAGAAGCAATTTCACTTTGGCCATTTTCGCAGCTTTGATAGCATTTTCTACACCTTTTTTAGGTTCTACTCTCCCTACCCAGAGAAAGAAATTCTCTGGCTTTTTAGAAAATTTGAAAAAATTGATATCAATGCCATTGTAAACTGTCCAAACTCTTTTGAATTTTAATTTACAAAGTTTTAAATGTGAATTTGAAAGAAAGCAAACATTAAGATTTTTACTGTGAAGGGAAAGTATTTTTAAGCCGGGGGGCATCTTTTGGAAATAATTTACAGAAAGAGGATTGTGAAAAGTGTAAACCACTGGAGTATCGATAAAATCTTGAAAGAAAATTGATCTTATTCCTCCATGGGAGTGGACAATGTCAAAATTCATTCTTTTTATTTTTTTGAAAGAAAAAGAAAAGTGTTCAAACTCCCAAAAAGTATCTGACCAAGGTATTTTATCCTTTGCTAAATGTCTTTTTCTACTCGGAATTAATTTAGCTGAAGTTTTTGAATCGCCAGAAGCAAAAAGAAAAACTTTATGTCCTCTTTTCACTAATTCTTCTGTCAAAAAGTATACAATTCTTTCAGTCCCTCCATATTTTTTGGGGGGGACTGGATACCAGATAGGTGCAATTTGAGCTATTTTAAGTTTTTTTCTCATTTCTTTTTAAAACTTTTTTGTAAAGTTTTTCGTATCTATTGACCATCCTTCTTAAATTAAAATTTTCTTTTACCCATTCTCTGCAGACCTCTCTTTTTATTTTATCTATTTTTTTCACTGCTTGACAGGCTTGTTCTACTGAATCTACTAAAAATCCATTTTCTCCATCTTTTATCAATTCTGGCATCGAAGCTCGTTTGAAAGCTATTACTGGAGTTCCGCAGGCCATAGCTTCAATCACAACTAAACCAAAAGGCTCTGGTCTTTTTACTGGAAACAAAAAAGCTTTTGCATTTTTAAACAATTCTATTTTCTTTTTAAAATCTGCTGCTCCCACAAACTGGATTTGTTTTCCATCAATTAAAGGTTTTACTCTGAATTCAAAATAATCTGCGTATTGAGGCAAAATATTCCCGGCAATGATTAATTTTTCGCCTGAAAGCTTTGCAATATCGATTGCTTCTGCTACTCCCTTATCAGGTCCAATTCTCGATAACCATAAAAGATAATCTTTGGGTTTTGGATTGAAGGGATATTTTTCCAAAGGGAGGCCATTGTAAATTACTTTTACAATATTTACTCCAGCAGCCTGTTTTTTTTGATTTTTAGAAAGAGCAACAAAATTGATGTTTGGAAATTTCTTATAAAGAGTAATTGTCTCTTCAGTGAGGGGATGGTGAAGAGTGGTTACAATTGGTACCTTTAAAAATTTTGAATAAGGACAAGTATAAAATTCACAATGGTCGTGAATAATGTCAAATTGATCTTGCATCTCAATTACTTTTTTGTACATTAAAGAAAAAACGGCATGAGGAGCTCTTAAATTAGCTTTCCACAAAGAAACAGGCCAGACTGGAATCAATTTGGCTTTAGTTTTTGAATCACCAGTTGCAAACAAAAAAACTTCATGGCCTCTTCTTACTAACTCATCAGAAAGCCAAGAAATTATTAATTCGGTTCCTCCATAAGTTTTAGGGGGAACCGAAATCCACAAAGGTGCTATTTGAGCTATTCTCATGATTGAAATTAACTTTTTTCTATTATATCATAAATTTGATGAATTCCTCTCCTATCGATGAAATTAAAGCAAGATTAGACATTGTCGATGTCATCTCCTCTTATTTGAATTTGAAAAAAGCAGGATCAAATTATAGGGCTCTTTGCCCTTTTCATTCTGAAAAAAATCCTTCTTTCTTTGTTTCGCCAAGATTGCAGATTTTCAAATGTTTTGGCTGTGGAGCTGCTGGCGATATTTTCAAATTCATAATGATGATAGAAGGAGTAGAATTCAAAGATGCTTTAAAAATTTTAGCTCAGAGAGCAGGAGTGGAATTAAAACCCATTTCTCCAAAAGAAAAGACAGAAAGACAAAGACTCTGGGAAATATGCGAACTCTCTACGAAATTTTTTGAAAAACAAATGGAGGGAAAGATGGGACAAAAGGTGAAGAAATATTTGATCTCGAGAGGAATTAAAGAAGATTCAATTAAAGAATGGAGAATTGGCTGGGCTCCGGACACTCAGAATTCTCTAATTTCCTTTTTGGTCTCAAAAGGATACAAAAGAGAGGAGATTAAAAAAGCAGGTTTAGCTTTTCAAAAAGAAAACGGGCAATTTATAGATTTTTTTAGAGGAAGGATAATTTTTCCGATTTTTGATTTGAACTCTCAGGTGATTGCTTTTTCAGGAAGAATTTTTGAAACAAAAGAAGGACCAAAATATATCAATTCTCCGAATACAATTTTGTATGACAAGAGCAAAACCCTTTATGGATTAGACAGAGCCAAAGTTGAAATTAGAAAAAAAGATTTTTGTATTTTAGTTGAAGGATACACAGATGTTATTTTAGCTCATCAAGAAGGATTTAAAAATACAGTTTCAGTTTCAGGCACTTCTCTGACTCCTTTTCAACTTGCAATCTTGAGAAGATATACTAAAAACCTTTATTTGAGTTTTGACATGGATGTCGCAGGTGCTTCAGCTACCAAGAGGGGAATTAATTTGGCAAGGTTGAAAGGTTTTAACATTAAAGTCTTAATTTTACCTGAAGAGAAAGATCCGGCAGACGTAATTTCCAAAAATCCTAAAGATTTTGAAAAGATTTTGGAAAATTCTCTTTCAATTATGGATTTTTATTTCCAGAGGATATTTTCAAAATATGACAAAAATACTTTAGAAGGAAAAAAAGAAATTGCCAAGAATTTGCTCGAAGAGATAAAGAGAATCCAGAATGAAATTGAAAAAAGCTTTTGGATTTCAAAATTGGCTGAAGAATTAAAAGTAAGAGAAGAGGACCTTAGAATGGAATTGGCTAAGATAAAAATTGAAGAAGAAGAGCTGGGATTGGAAGAACAGGAAATTTCAAAGCAACCTCAAAAATCAAGAAAGGAGATTTTAGAAGAGAGACTTTTACTTTTAATTTTAAAATCTCCCCAAAATTTGAATTTAATTGACAAAGAAAAATTTTCTTCTTTTTCTCCGGAATTAAAGGAAATATTTGAAAATTTAAAAAAAGATTTTAATATAAAACTCGAGAAACTTTCAGAAAAGGCAAGAGACCTTTACACAAGTTCAGCTCTAAAATCAGAGATTGAAGAAATAGAAAAAGAAAAAATTGAGCCAGAAATCAATTTTTGCCTAAAAGAAATTTACAAAATTTATCTCAGAGAAAAACTCAATCAAATTTCTGAAGAGTTAAAAGAAGCTGAAAGAAAAAAAGATT
>CAYUTJ010000017.1:11697-13167 GCA_964447735.1 uncultured Candidatus Saccharibacteria bacterium
TAGAACAACTTTACGAAAGGTTTGAAAAAGAAGGAATTAAAGTTTTAGATTCTCCAGATTATCTAGTTGAAGAAGAAAAAGAAATTCCCAAGATGGCTTTGGATCCAGTTCAGGCCTATTTGAGAGAGATATCGAGAACACCGATTTTAACTGCAAAAGAAGAAAAGGAATTGGCAAAGAAAATAGAAAAAGGAGATGAAAAAGCAAAAGAAAAGTTAATTAAAGCCAATTTAAGATTGGTAGTTTCAATTGCTAAAAAATACATTGGAAAAGCTCCCCATTTGAGCTTTTTGGATTTGATTCAAGAAGGAAATCTGGGACTTTTCAGAGCAGTTGAGAAGTTTGATTGGAGAAAAGGATACAAATTTTCAACTTATGCTACCTGGTGGATCAGACAGGCAATCACCAGAGCTTTGGCAGATCAATCAAGAACTATTAGAATCCCTGTTCATATGGTAGAACTTCTGTCAAAATTTAACAAAGTAAAAAGAAGATTAACAAAAGAATTGGGAAGAGATCCTTTACCAGAAGAAATTGCAGCTGAAATGGGACTCGAAGTTGATAAAATTCACCATTTAATAAAAATTGCTGAAAAGACAGTTTCTTTGGAAACTCCAGTTGGAGAAGATGAAGAAGATTCAATTTTGGCAGAATTTATCGCAGATGAGAAAACGCCCCCTCCATCTTTGGAAGCTGCGAGAAAACTTTTGAGAGAGAGATTGAAAGAAATAATGGATGATTTAACTCCAAGAGAAAGAAAGATTTTGTCAATGAGATTTGGACTGGAAGATGGAATCACTCATACTTTAGAGGAAGTGGGAAAAGTTTTTGGAGTAACAAGAGAGAGAATTAGACAAATTGAAAACAAAGCTTTAGAAAAGATCAGACAACACCGAAAGCTGAAAAAATTAGAAGGATATTATTGAACTTTAAACATTAAACTATAAACTATTAAACTATAAACTGTGGGTTTTAAATTTAGAAATTGGCAAATTTATAAGGATTTAAGAAAATTTAGAAAAGAAGTTTTAAAAGAAATCATTTCTAAAATTCCAAAAGATGAAAGATTTGAAATAGTTTCTCAATTGAAACGGGCGCTAAACTCAAGTATTCTAAATATTGCTGAAGGTGCGTATAGAAAATCCGATAAAGATCTTGCCCATTTTTTAAATCAGGCTGATACTTTCTTAAATGAAGTAGTTGCCTGTTTGGATCTCTGTTTAGATGATGGATACATTAATAAAAATCTTCATCGAAAATTTATTAACAAAGTTGAAAAACTTATCGCCCAATTAGCGGGTTTTCGCAAACATTTGAAAATTTCTTTTAAATAAGTTATATAAAGTTTAGAGTTTACAGTTTAAAGTCTATCGTTCAAAGCTGCGCTTTGTGACATTCCGGGGTAGCTCAGCTGGTAGAGCGGCTGGCTGTTAACCAGTAGGTCGTGGGTTCGAGTCCCACCCCCGGAGC
>CAYUTJ010000018.1:0-12827 GCA_964447735.1 uncultured Candidatus Saccharibacteria bacterium
TTAAAATTTTGCAAAATTTTCAAGCATTCTCTAAATTCTTTGTATTTTTTCTCCAAAGGCTGGTAAGGATCTGAAGAATTTGAAATTGAAATTAAAGAATTTTCTGGCAATTTTTCCAAATCTTTTTTAAATTTTTTTAGCAAATTCTTCTTTCTCCTCGGAAAATAAAAATTTTTAATGTAAGAAGTAGCATAACAATAAATGCATTTGTGGCCACATCCTGTATAAGGATCAAAAGAAAATTTTTTAGGACAAGTACAGAGAGGAGATTTCCAAGGATCAAAGAGTCTTATTACTTGCATTGATTTTCTATTTTTTTGATTAAGTTTGTTGCCCAAAAACTAGCTACAATTGCTGCGGTTTCTGATCTTAAATTTAGTTTTCCCAAATTCAAAATTTTGAAATTTTCTTTCTTTGCAAATTCAATTTCTGATTTTTCCCAGCCTCCTTCGGAGCCAATAAAGATTGAAACCTTTTTCAATGGTTTGATTTTAATTTTGAAACAATCTTTACCCGAAATATCAAACAATATTTTTAAATCAGAATCTTTTGCTCTCAAAATAGCTTTCTTAAAATCTAAAATCTTTTCAATTTTTGGTAAACTAACTCTGCCAGATTGTTCTGCTGCTTCTTTTGCTATCTTTTTCAATCTTTCAAATTTCAAACCAAGTTTTACTGTATTTTTGCAAATTATCGGAACTATTTCTTTTACTCCAATTTCTGTTGCCTTTTGAACGACAAATTCAAAATTTGATTTTTTTAAAATTGAACAATAAAGAGAAACAAAAATCTTAGGTTCTCTTTGATTTTTTTTAATTTCTAAAATTTTGATTCTAATTTTTTCTTTCAAAAATTTTTCAATTTCAGCTGTTCCTTCTTTCTTTCCGTCAAATAAAATTACTTTTTCTCCTACTCTTTTCCTCAAAACATTTTTTATTTGATGAAAAATTTCTCTATCTGAGATATCGATTTTCCCTTTTTGAATTTCAAAATTAACAAAAAATCTATCTTGTCTCATTTTGTCTTAAAAAGTAGCCATTTATCTGGCTTTTTAAATTTCAAGAGAACATATTTTCCTTTCAATTTTTTCCCTTTTAGTTCAAAAACGATTTTATTTTCTTTTTTATCGATTAATTTGTATTCTCCTTTATCAAAAATCTCAACTTTTCCTGCTCCATACTCACCTTCTGGAATTTCGCCTTTAAAATCAATGTAATCTACAGGATGATCTTCAACCTGGACCGCTAATACCTTTTTTCCTGCTTTTTCTGGAACTCCTTTTCTCACTGCCCAGCTTTTCAAAACACCTTCCATTTCTAACCTAAAATCGTGATGGTGTCCTGCTTTTTTCGCATAATGGTCATGGACGACAAATCTGGTTTTTCCGGTAAATTTAACTTCCCCCCTTGGTTCTGGAGTTTTTTTAAATTTTCTTTTTTTCCAGTATTTTTCAAGGGGCATTAATTAAATTTTAACAACTACAAAATATACATTCAAAGAGTTATAATAAAAAAATGAAAGATAAAGAGAAGGGAAAGCTCTTTTATAGCATTTCTTTGGCAATCCAGATGGGATTGATTATCGCTATTCCTCTAACTTTAATCTTGTTTTTAGGAGTATATCTTGATAAAAGATTTAATACTTTACCCTTCTTAACATTTCTTTTCACAATTTTAGCTTTAATTTTCGTTTATTTTGAACTAAAAATTTTGCTATTTCCTTTCTTTAAAAAAGAAAAAGAACATGATCACGATATCCCTTCAACCTGAATACATCTTCAAAATAGGGAATTTTGGAATTTCAAATACTTTGCTTTGTAGTTGGATAACGATGCTGTTTTTAATTCTTTTAGCTGCAAGAGTGAGATTAAGATTGAAAAAAATTCCAGAGCCTAAAAGTTTACAAAATCTATTTGAATCTTTAATCGAAATATTATTCAATTTTATAAATTCCATTACTCGCTCCCCTACAATGACAAAAAAGATTTTTCCTCTGATTGCAACTTTTTTTATTTTTATAGTTTCAGAAAATATTTTAGGATTAATTCCAGGATTTTTAGGAAGTTTTTATGTGAAAATAGAGGGAAAAGCTGTTCCACTTTTAAAATCACCAAATTCAGATTTGAACTCTACTTTAGCTTTAGCTTTGATTTCTGTTTTTTCAATTCAATATTTTGGAATAAAAATGATGGGGCCAAAGAGATATTTTAAAAGATTTTTTAATTTCACCAATCCTTTAAAATTGGTTACGGGACTTTTTGAACTAATTTCAGACATTAACAAAATTTTATCTTTATCTTTGCGACTTTTTGGAAACGTTTTAGCAGGAGAAGTTTTGCTTTTAATCGTTGCTTTTCTGATTCCTTATTTTATTCCTTTACCGTTTATGATTTTGGAGTTGTTTGTGGGTGTAATTCAGGCTTTCATCTTTAGTACTCTTTCTTTGGTCTTTATAAAATCAGCCCAAATGGAGTATATTTAAATAAAAAGGTCAAAGTTAAAAACAAATTAAAACATGGTTGATCCTTCTGCTCTTACAATGGCAATTGGTACTATAGGACCTGCAATTGGAATTGGATTGATAGGAGCTGCAGCCTGCATAGGAATAGCTAGAAATCCTCAAGCTGGAATTAGAATTCAAACAATGGCCATTTTAGCAATTGCCTTTGCAGAAGCTATTGCAATTTATGCACTTGTCGTGGCTTTAATTTTAAAATTTGTTTCATAATTTTATGGAGTTTTTAGAGAAACTGGGGATTGATATTAAGCTTTTAATAGCTCAAATTATTAATTTTGGAGTTCTTTTGTGGTTATTAAATATTCTTTTGTACAAGCCCTTAATCAAAAAATTGGAAGAGAGAGCAAAAAGAATAAAAGAAATTGAAGAAGGAAAGAAAGAAATTGAAAGAAAAAAGGAAGAAATGAAAAAACAAGAAGAGGAAATAATCCAAAAAACTAAAGAAAAGGCCAAAGAAATTCTAAAAGAAGCTGAAAAAATTTCAAAAGAAGAAAGAGAAAAAATTTTAGAAAGGACAGAAAAAGAAGTAAGACAAATTTTGAAAGAAGCAAGAGAAAAAGCAGAGCTTGAAGCAAAGAAAATAAAAGAAAGAGAAAGAGAAGAAATTTTAAACAAAGCTAAAGAAATTTTGAGAGAAACTTTAAAAGATGTTTTCAAAAAAGAGATTCATCAAAAATATTTGAGAGAAGCAATAAAAGAGCTAAATCTATTTGATTTTAAAAAAATCAAAGAAAGAGAAATTGCAAAAATAACTGTCGTTTCTGCTTTTCCCCTCACAAAAAAAGAAGAAAAAGAAATTTCAAATTTACTTTTTAAAAAATTAGGGAAATCTTCTTTTCAAGAAAAAATCGATCTAGAATTAATAGCTGGAATTAGAGTTTATCTTGACGGATATATAATTGATCAAAGCTTAAAAGGAAGAATTGAAAAAGCAATTTAAAATGAAAAAAACAAATATAATTCTGGAAGAATATGGAAAGGTTATTCAAATTTCAGGACCTGTAATAAAAATTGAAGGGTTGCCAGAGGTAAAAAATGAGGAAGTAATTGAAATTGGAAAGGAAAAGGCAATTGTTTTTAAATTTTCTCAAGAATCTACTGAAGCTTTAATAAATATGGATATAGCTTATGCTTTATTACTTGGAGATCCTTCAAAAATTAAAGTTGGAGAAAAAGTGAAAAGAACAGGGAAAATTCTAAAAATTCCTATTGGAGAAAAAATATTAGGAAATATTATCGATCCTTTAGGAAGGGATTTAGAAATTAAAGAAATAATCGATGATGAAGAATTTAGAGAAGTGGATATTGTAGCTCCTGAAATGATAGAGAGAAAGGAAATTAGAAAACCTTTGGAAACCGGAATTAAAGTCATAGATTGCCTTTTCCCAATTGGGCGAGGACAAAGAGAATTAATAATCGGAGATAGAAAAACTGGAAAAACAACGATTGCTGTAGACACGATTTTAAACCAAAAAGATGTAATCTGTGTATTTTGTGCTGTCGGAAAGAAAAAAGCTGAAATCTTGCAAATTTTTGAAATCTTAAAAGAATACGGAGCACTTGAATATTCTACTATAATCTCTGCTACTTCCTCAGATCCTATAACTTTGCAATATTTAGCTCCATTTTCCGCAATGACAATTGCCGAATATTTTAAAGATAAGGGAAAAGATGTTTTAGTTATTTTTGATGATCTAACGAAGCATGCTTGGGCTTGGAGGGAAATTTGTCTTTTGTTAGAAAGACCACCTGGGAGAGAAGCCTTTCCAGGAGATATTTTTTATTTGCATGCCAGATTATTAGAGAGAGCTGGAAATTTTAAAAAAGGAGGTTCAATTACTGCTCTGCCAATTTGCGAAACAAAAGAAGGAGACATCACAGAATACATTCCCACTAATTTAATTTCAATAACAGATGGTCAACTATATTTGGAAACTTCTCTTTTCCAAAAAGGAACAAAGCCTGCTGTTAATATCGGACTTTCTGTTTCAAGAATTGGATCTTTGGCTCAAAGAAAATGCTTAAAAGAAGTTGTTCAAGGGTTAAAACTTATTCTTTCTCAACATGAAGAATTAAAAAAATTGGTCCAGCTTGAAACTAAACTTTCTTCTGAAGCCCAAAAAAATTTTCATAGAGGTGAATTTTTACTTGAAATTTTCAAGCAAGAAAAAAGGGAATTAGTAGATACGATAGATCAAAGTATGATTTATTTTGCGATTTTAGAAGGATTTTTAGATGATTTGGAGGTTAAAAAAATAAAAGAATTTGAGGAAAATTTTTACAAGTTTATTGACGATGTTTATCCCCAGTTTAAAGAAGAGATAAGGAGGGAAGGTTGGACAGAAAAATTAAAAGAAAAATTTAGAAAAATAATTGAAGAATTTAAATTAATGGAATAAGAACATGGCTAAAAAATCTTTGTTTTTTAAAAGAGAAGTTGAAAGAATAAAAGATGTGAAAGAAACTTTAAAAGCCTTGGAAAAAATTTCAAGCGCAAATTTACATTTTTGGCGAAAAGTTCAAAAAATTCAAAAAGAATATGATGAAAAATTAAAAATGATTATTTCTGAGCTTGGAGAATTAGAATTTGAAAGTCCTTTTTTCAAGGAAAATGAAGTCGAAAAACAACTGAAAGTTGTTTTTTCTGTTGAGGGTAAGTTTTGTGGGAAAATATTAAATCCCCTTTTAGATTTTGTAGAAATTAATTTGAAAAAGAATGACGAAATTCTGATTGTTGGAGAAAGAGGGAAAAATTTATTAGAAGAAAGAAATGTTAAAATTGACTATTTTTTTAACTCAAAAAGAGAAATTCCAACAGAAAAAGATATTAGAGAAATAAAGAATTTTATAATTTCAGGATTTTTAAGAAAAAAATGGAGAAAGATCCTAGTTTTTTATATTGAATTTGAAAGTTTAGCTTCTCAAAAACCAAAAGTTTTTGAATTCCTTCCCTTTAATTTTCAATTTTTAAAAGAAAAAATTGAGAAAAAAGAGATTTTGGGATTTCCAATTTTCGAACCTTCACGAAAAGAAGTTTTCGATTTTTTAATAAAAGAATACTTAGAATTTTCACTTTATGAGAAAATTCTAGAAACTAAACTCTCAGAAATAGTGGCAAGAAGTATCTCTTTAGAAGAAGCTGGAGAAAAAGCTGATGAATTAATTTATCAAATTAATCTTCAATTTCTAAAGACAAAAAGAGAGAGTATTACAAGAGAAGTCACTGAACTTTTTTCCCATAAGATTTTAATTAAGAAATAAAATATGAAAAAAACAAAAGGAAAAATTATTGAAGTTTCAGGCCCTATAGTAAAAGTTGAATTTAAAGAGGGGAAATTGCCGGATCTTTATCACATTCTTGAAGTGGAAAACTCAAATACTCTTTTGGAAGTTGAAGAATTTTCTTCCCCCACAGTTTGTAAATGTTTAGCTTTAGGATTAACAAAAGGAATTCAAAGAGGAGCTATCTGCCAAGACACTGGAGAAACAATTTCAATCCCAAAGGATGTCAAAAAACTTTTTGGAAGAGTTTTAAATGTTTTTGGAGAAACAATCGATAGAAAAGAAAAATTAAACATAAAAGAGAAAGTGTCCATTTTTGCTAAAGCTCCAGAAATTAATAAATTAAAATCGAAATTCGAAATTTTGGAAACGGGAATTAAAGTAATTGACCTTTTAACCCCATTTGTCAAAGGAGGAAAAATCGGGCTTTTTGGAGGAGCTGGAGTCGGAAAAACTATTTTACTTACAGAATTAATCCACAATATGGCAATTTTGAGAAAAATTCCATCTGTTTTTGCTGGGGTCGGAGAAAGAACAAGAGAGGCTCAAGAATTATATTTGGAACTAAAAAAGAAAGGGGTTTTAGATAATACAATTTTAGTTCTGGGAGAAATGGGAGAAAGCCCTGGAGTAAGATTTAGAACTGCTTTTTCTGCTGTAAGGATTTGTGAAATCTTAAGAGAAAAGGGAGAAGATGTAATGCTTTTTATTGACAATATCTATAGATTTTTAATGGCAGGAATGGAAAGAGCGGCAATGTTAGGGAAAGTGCCTTCTGAAGTAGGATATCAAGCAACTTTAGCTTCAGAAATTGGACAATTACAAGAAAGAATTGTTTCTACAAAAGAAGGTTCGATTACTGCTGTTGAAGCAATTTATGTACCAGCAGACGATTTTACAGATCCTGCAATCGTCGCTACTTTCCCGCATCTAGATTCGATTGTAATTTTATCTCGAGAAGAAGCTGCCAAAGGAAATTATCCTGCAGTAGATATCCTATCTTCTTCCTCTTCTATTTTGGACCCAGAAATCGTTGGAAAACGTCATTATGAAATAGCTTCAAAGGTTAAAGAATATTTGCAAAAATACAAAGATTTACAACACATAATTTCAATTTTAGGAGTTGAAGAACTTTCTTTGCAAGATAGAATTATAGCTAAAAGAGCAGAAAGATTAAGAAGATTCTTAACCCAACCTCTTTTTGTTTCAGAAGAATTTACGGGAAAAAAAGGAGTTTATGTTCCCTTAGAAAAAACCTTGGAAGGTTGCGAAAGAATCATAAACGGAGAATTTGATGATGTTGATTTATCAGAACTTTATATGAAAGGAGAAATATGAAAGTTGAAATTCTATCTCAAGATAAAAAAATATTTAAAGGAGAAATAAAATCAATAACTCTTCCTGGGAAAAAGGGGCAATTTCAGATTTTAAAAAATCATGCTCCTCTTTTTGCAATTTTAGAAAAAGGAGAAATAATCTTAGATCAAAAGAAAAGAATTCCAATTTTTGGTGGAATAATTCATTTTTGGAATAACGAAATGATTGTTCTAGTGAAAATTTAAAAATTTTTTTGCTAATTTGAAAATAAAGAAATAAGTTCCTTTATTCTTTCTCCAAGTTTTTTAGCGGTTTCAATAGCTTCTTTATCTTTTATTATTTCTTTTTCTTTAAATGCTATTCCACAAACACCTCTATTTGCTACAATCATTTCATGTTTAAGAAAAAACGAATTAATAGCAACAAGAGCGCTTTCTATACCATATCTTCTTCCAACAACAATGGCACCACCAATTTTGTTTTTAAGTTTTCCTCTAATAGACCATGTACGGTCAATAAAGGCTTTTGTTTGAGCTGAAACATTGTTGAAATAAACTGGACTTCCTATAACGATGGCATCAGATTTTAATAACAGCGGGATAATAACATTACTCATATCATCATCAATTATACATTTGCCCAATTTCAAACAAGCCCTACAGGATTTGCAAGGTTCTATCTTATAATCTGAAAGTTTTATGAATTTTCCGCCAGTTAATGATAATGCAATTTTTAAAAGATAATCTGTGTTACTGTTTTTCCGTGGACTTCCTGAAATGTAAACAACGTTCATTTGTTTCATAAATTTATTTAATTTCAATTACCTTTCCTACTCCATACTCAATGAAATCTTCTTTATACTCTTTTTTAAAAGCTTCTCTTACTAAATTACCTGTGCAATGGGAAGGAGCTACTTTTTTAACTTTTAATTTTCTAAATTCTTTGACTGTAGATATTGGAGGATAGTGAAAACCTCCCAAAACCAAATAAACCTCATCTTTTTTCATTAATTCTTTTGCTTTCTTTACGATGTTTGAAATTCCAGGATGAGCGCAACCTGTAATAACAATTATTCCCTTTTTCAAATTTAAAATTAAAGATTGCTCTTTTTGAGGACCATAAAATTCTCCTGTTGTAAAAACAAAATCAGAAATTTTCTGAAAATTTGAAACATCAATAACTTCTGCTCCATAACTTTTTATCATTTCTCTTGTTGAATCTGGGAAAGAAAGAGGAATATAAACTTTCACTTTTGAATTTTCTTTTAAAAATCCTTCCAACCCTCCAAGATGATCTCCATGAATATGAGAAATTACCACTTTATTAATTGATTTTGGATCAATTCCCAATTTTTTCATATTAAAAAGCAAAATCTCTGAATTTCCTCCACTATCGAAAAGAATTAAATCTTTTGGAGTTTTTATTATAGTAGCAAATCCCCAATCAGTTTTTAATTCTGGATTTACCTGATAGTTATCATAAACAGAAATTAAAGTAATTTCTGGCTTTTCTGTTTTTTCTTCTTTTAGAAATTCTTCTTTTATCTCAATTTCTTTCTCTTTTGAAAGTTTTTCTTTCTGGATTAAAAAGGCTACTCCCGCCAAAAGAAAAATTAAAATTAAAACAAAAATTTTATAATTCATATGTTAAATTTGATATAAATGACTTTTACATTTACAATCTGAAGATCCAAAATTCTCAATCGGTTTTGCATATTTTGAAATTAACTGAGCTATCGCACATTCTCTTTCTTTTTTTGCAAGTTCATAAAATACATTTTTGATTTTGACATTTTTGTTTGCCAATAAATAATCGATATGCCAAAATTTATTTTTATTTTTCTTGAAATGCCTTTTTATTCTCTTTTCTAAATTCTTCTGAGCTGATCCCACATAAATGTATTTTCCTTTATTGAATTTGATTTTTCCCAATTTTCCAACTTTAATAAAAATGTTTTTCTTTACTTCAATTAATAAAAGATAAATTCCCTTCATTTTTTAAATCTCAATTATTTTTCCTGCTCCTCCTTCAATATATTTTTCAGGATAAAGTTTTTTAAGTTCCTCTTTATGTTGAGTACAATGAGTAGGACAAATTAAATTTATATCTTTAAACAATTCAAACTCAGAAAATCCATGCATTCCACCAATAATGGCAAAAATTTTGCCAAATTTTTTAGCAGTTTCTAAAATATTTCCCATATAAGGATGAGAACAACCGACGATTAAAACAATTCCTTTCTTTGTAATAACTCCCATTGATTGTTCTATTCCTTCAAGTTCGCCTGTGGAAAATATATTTTCGTGAATTTTTGTGGGTGTTTTTAAAACAACTTCTTTTTCCAAACTCATTGAAGAAGGCAAATAAATTTTTTTGACATTTGGATTTTTCTTTAAAAGTTCATCTAATCCTCCAATATGATCAAAATGTAAATGAGAAATAAAAACTTCTTCAATTGATAAAGGATCAATTTTTAATTTTTCCATGTTTGAAAGCAAAATCTTTCCATTAGTTCCAGTATCGAACAAAATTTTAGGAGTATTTTTTACTTCCACTAAACAAGAAAAGCCCCAGTTTGCCCTTAAATCTTTTTTAAAAGCTGTATTATCGTAAATAATAGTGATTTTCACGTTTTTAATATTGTAACAGAAAATCTCAAACTAAAAAACGGCATTTTAGCCGTAAAATATTTTTGCTGCGGGGGGAGGACTCGAACCTCCATTAAGGGCTCCAAAGGCCCCCGTCCTACCATTAGACGACCCCGCAAATCTTTTTTATTTTAATCTATTCTTTCGCAAAATTCAATGATCGCCAATTCCAAAGGCAACTGAGGTATTGGGGAAAATCTGATTTTATTTTGAGCATCTAAAAATAAACTCAAGGCCTTTTCCAATCCTTTTTCATCTATTTTCAAAGAATGCTCTTTTAATTTTTGAATTTCTTCATTTGTTAAACCTATTAAATAGGGATTCCCCTTCTCTCCCATTATCTTAAAAACCATAATCTGTCTTAAATATTTAAGTTCTGTTTTTGTAAATTCTTTAAGATCAATCCCTCTTTCTATCAAACTGTTCAGAAATCCAATAGCTTCTTTTATTTTTTTCTCAAGTAAAAAATCAGTGAATTCTTGAACTGTCTTTGTTTCTACAATTCCTAAGAGCTCTTTGATATCTTCTGCTTCAATTTCTTTTTCTCCAAAGAGAGCAAACACTTGATCTAAAAGAGATTCAGCATCTCTCATTGAACCTTCAGAATTTAAAGCAATTAGTTCCAAAGCTTCTTTTTTAATTTTTATTCTTTCTTTTTCTGAAATCATTCTCAATTTTTTTAAAATTTCTGGTACTTTTAATTTCCTAAAGTCAAATCTTTGGCAACGAGATAAAATAGTGGGGATCATTTTATGAACTTCAGTTGTCGCTAAAATGAAAATTACAAAGGGAGGAGGTTCTTCAAGAGTTTTCAACAAAGCGTTAGCTGCATCTCTAGTTATCTGATGAGCTTCATCAATAATATAAACTTTGTACTTTGATTTTGAAGGAACGAATCTGATTCCCTCTCTCAATTCTCTTACTTCATCAATTCCCCTGTGGGAAGCTGCATCGATTTCAATTAAATCTATTGACCTTCCTTCTGAAATTTCAACACAAGAAGAACATTCATTACATGGCTCATATTCTCCTTTCTTTCTATTTTGACAATTGACAGCCTTTGCAAAAATTCTAGCTAGAGTCGTCTTCCCTGTTCCTCGAGGACCTGAAAATAAATAAGCATGAGAAATCATATCATTTGCGATAGCATTAGTTAAAGTTTTAACAATATGTTCTTGGCCAATAAATTCAGAAAAATTTTTTGGCCTGTATTTTCTGTAAAAGACTTCTGACATCTATTTTTTAAATACCAAGAATTTATAACCCAAAAAGTTCCAAGCTGATGCCACAACTATACCTAAAATTTTCCCGAGATTTCCGGCAAGAAAGCTTGAAAGACTAAACCAGGAAGTTAAAATTTTAAATATAAAAGGGGCAACACTAACTTGAATTAATCCTGAAATAGCAGTTACCAAAAAGAAAATTCCAAATTCCTTTTCCATTCTTTCTTTCTCTGCTTTTTCAAAAGCCCAGAATTTGTTAGCAAAATATTTAAAAGTAGTGACGATAGTAAAAGAAATGGCTACAAAGATGGCGTATTTTACAACTTGTTCTTTTGTAATTCCCAACCAGGCCATCAAAAAATTCAGCAAGATTAAGTCAAAAATCGCAAAAAAAGCCCCTGTCAAAAGAAATTTGGCTAGCTGATAAACAAAAAGGTATTTCCTACCAATAATTTCTGCTATCCAAATTGCAAAAATAGCTAAAATTGGAAAGAAAATGGGCAAAATAATATTTAAAATTGGTAAATTTAAGGGTGAATTTTTAATTAACCAAATAAAAAGCCAGGCTACTCCTTCACCTGTAATTGCTGCCAAAATTATATCTAATTTTTTCATTCATCAATATTATCATATTGGCCAAATTTTGAAAAGTTAAAAATAAAAGAGCGAAAAATCGCTCTTTAAAGAACAAGATCTAAACCTTTAATCAAGGTTTTATAAACATTCCTTACTGTAACTTCTGTAATTTGATAAACCTCTGAAACCTCTCTTTGAGTCACTTTTCTTTCTTGCTGATTTTTGGAAGCAGCAATGTATATTGCAGCTGCTGCTAATCCCTCTCCGCTTTTTCCAGCCCATAATTTTTTCTCTTTTGCTTTTCTCAAAATCTCAATTGCCATCTTTACTGTCTCTTGGGAAATTCTTAATTGTTCCGCTTTCTTGTTCACCAATTGTATCGGATCTCGAATTGGCGGTTTTATTTTTAATTCGTTCACTAAAAATCTATAGTATCTTGCAATTTCTTTCTTTCTTCTAAAACTCGCATTCGCAATTTCTGAAAGAGAACGATGAACTCCCGTCGTCTTACAAGCCAAATATAAACAAGCTGCTACTATTTCTTCAATTGATCTTCCTCTGATTAATCCTTTCTCTAAAGCCATTCGATAATAAATTGCAGCAGTTATTTCAACATGATTTGGAAGAGAAAGAAAATTACATAATTTACTAAGTTCATTAAAAGCTCGAGCTAAATTTCTTTCTTTTGCTGAAGAAACTCTTACACGAATTTGAAGTCTTTTTAATCTTCTCATTAAAGCAATCGTTTCTGCTTTTAGTTTTCTTCCCCAGGCATCTCTCTCAATAAAAGTCAAACTTGTTGTTAAACCTTTATCATGCAATCTCCAATCTTCAGCAGGCCCTGTGCGTTTTCTTTCTTTTGCTTGTTTAAAATCAAAAATTCTCCTTTCTGGTCCTTCATCAACCCTAACACCTATCACAAAACCACAATTTCCACAAACAATTTCTCCTTTGATTGGGTCTTCGATTAAATTCTCACTTTCACATTCGGGGCATTTTCTCTTCTCGATTATAACTACCTCCTTATTATTAATTTTTAAAAGAGCCAAAGATTTCACCAGAGAATATATTAATTTTTTCTCTTATTTTGTCAACTTTTTTAAAAACCTTATAATAAAGATAATGCTTAAACTTTACAATACTTTAACGAGGAAAAAAGAAATTTTTAAACCATTAAAAGACAAAAAGGTGGGCCTTTATACTTGTGGTCCTACTGTTTATTGGTTCGCTCACATTGGAAATTTAAGAACTTATATTTTTGAAG
>CAYUTJ010000019.1:0-12746 GCA_964447735.1 uncultured Candidatus Saccharibacteria bacterium
TTTGCTTTTTGATCTGGGCTAACAAAAGAGGTAAATATTTTTCTTCATTTTTTGTCGGAATAACAACTGAAATTTTCATCTATTTTTTACGATCGTAGAAAACAAGTGATTAAGGTTCAACTTTTTCAATGAGGAATATTTTCACATATTTTTCTAAATCATTTTTTTGAACAAAAAGCTGAGTTTTTTCCAAAACTTCAAATGGAGAAATCCAAATACTTTTTTGGAAAAAGACAAACCCTAAACTTTTAAGAATTTCTCTTAAAAAATCCCTTAACTTTCTTTTCCTTTCTGGAATATCAAAAACCACCATGATTAATTTCCCATCTTTTCTTTTTTTCTTTTGATATTTTTTCAAAGCCACCTTTAAAATCTTTTTAAAACCTTTCTTTGTAATAATAAATCCTCCTTTGGGATCCAAAGATTTTACTTTAATGTATCCATTTCGTTTTAATCGATAGATAAATTTACTAAAATTTGTTTTTGCTCTTCTCTTTTCATAAATTCTTCGAATTGAAAAACTATAAGGAACGAACACTTCTTTAAAAGAACTCAAACCAAGAAAATACAAAATATCCTTTGTTTTTTGAGAAAGAGAAAAAAGTTTCCATAAAAATTCATCCGTAATTTTTAGCTTCATAAAAAATTATATAAAAAAGTTCGCATTCTCTCAATTTTTACGATCGTAAAAATTAGGGGAAATAATGTTTAGCTTCTTGCCAGATTTTATCATCGCCTTTTTCTTTTAACCAGTACCACCATTCATCTCCCCAAAAATAGAATGTATCAAGACCTGTTTTTTTGGCAAATTCTACATTCTTTTTAAATTGTTCAAAATTCATTGTAATTTTTTGTTCTTCTAACGGGCAATTGTAAATTAAAGATTTGCACCAAGGCTCAGCTTGCAATTCTCCAACTATCACTTTTTTTCTAAACAAGAAATGAACAATTTTCGCCTTTCTCCAATAATAAATAGGTGGAAAGGGATAAGAAATATATTTTTTTATTTCTTTAAAATAAACTTTTCTATGCAAAGTGGAGCTGATTATATCTCCAAATTTCGCAGCTGTCCACCAAAAAGAAAATTCTCCAGAGTCTGCAAAAATAATAGGCCTTTTATCTAAAGATTTTACTAATTCGAATTCTTTTTTTACAAATTTTTTTGTAATTTTTGGACATTCTCCAAAAGGGAAAAATGGTTCATTTTCTATTTGCCAAGCCCAAATTGATTCTTTTTTTCTATAGCGCTCAATAACAATTTTTAAATATTCTAGAACTTCTTTTTCTCTTTCCCTATCACTTAGGTTTTGAGCCCATTTTGGGATGTGGCACTCTGGCCATCTTCCAGTTTTCATTCCTATTACTAAAATCAAGTTTGCGTTTCTTTTTTGTGCTTCTTTGATCTGCCAATCTAAATCTTCAAAATGAAATTTGTTGTTTTCAGGTTCTATTAAATCCCAGTGGGTGATAATTTTTATATTTTTTGCCCCAAGATCATCTAAAATTGCTGAGTATACTTTTTTCCAGTCCAAACCCAAAAGAGTGGCATGTTTCTGCGAAAAGACTATTCCCCATTCTATTTTTTTAGCCTGAGGAACTTCTCCAACAAAAAGATAAAAGCAAAATGCCAAAAAGAGAAATAGAATAAAAATTATAATTTTCTTTAAGATTTTTTTCATTTATTTTAAAGCCAAAATGGCCAAACCCGTTCCTATCAAAATTACGGAAAAAATTTTTTGATACAAAATTTTTCCTCTGATTTTTTCCTTTAATATTCTAGGATTGAAAATTGATAAAAACCAAACAAAAAAAATCAAGAATACATATCTTGTTCCTTCTAATGCATTAATAAAAGGAACTTGAAATGGTTTTGCTAAAAAAACTGCAAAGTTTTGAAGTAAGACTCCAATTCCTCCAAAAACTTGTCCTAATATAAAAAGTCCAGAAATTTTAAAAGATGGTTTTGAAGAAAAAATCTGCTTTCTTATTTTTCTAAAAAAAAGGAAGGTTAAAGAAAAAACAGCTCCTCCAATTAAAATTAAAAAAAATCCCGTTGCAAAATTAAGTTTGAAAAAAGAAAGTTTTGTCAAAAAAAATCTTAAAGACCAAAAAAAGGCTGATAAGATTGGATATTTTAAATTTTTAAGATTAAAATCTTTAAAAGAAAATTTTTCTGAAGAAACTAAAATAGAACCTGAAATTAAAAGAAAAAAGGAAATGATGTTAAAAAGATTAAGGCTTTCTCTCTGAGGTACAAAAAACAAAAATAATAAAAAGGTAAAAATTGGTAAAAAACCTCCAATGGCAGGAACCACTCTTGAAACTTCACTTTTCAAAATCCCTTTTGACAGAAATAAAATGGCTGGAACGCTGAAAATTCCTGCTAAAATAGCAAAAATTGAAGCTTGAAGAGCCTTAAAATTGAGTCCAAAGGGTATTAAAAAAGGAGCAATTAAAAACCAAGAAATTCCAATAAAAAAAGTATAAGAATAAGGATTGAGATTAGGTCCGATTAATAAATATCTATCAAAAAGAGAAACTAAAGCTAAAAAGAAATAAGATAGAATTGTAACTATTAACCAGTTCATTTTGAAATAATTTCTTCAATTTTTGAACTACCAAATCTTTTTCCTTCCACAAAAGCTTCAAAGGCCATCTCTGCCAAATATCCTTCTTTTAGCCAATCAAAAAGCCATTGGTTTGTATATTTTGGATTTTCTTGTGGCATTCCATAACCTGATTTCAAAAGCCATCTCAAATTTGACCTTTCTTGAGAACCCAAAGGAGGAGCAATAATGATTGGAATTCCCAGAGCAGAATAAAAAGAAAGTTCAGAGGGCTTTGTCCATAAAATATCTACTTTTCTCAATGCTTTGTTGAATTTCTCAAAATAATCTTCAATTTTTCTTTCAAAAATTATTTCAATACCATTTTTCATTTTTATTCTCTTTAAAAAATAATCTCTTACTCTTTCTTTAATCCCAGCTGAAATTATAAGTTTGACTCTTCCTTTTTTAATTTCTTTTTTTAAACTTTGATAAATTTGAAGTGCAATATCTGCTTGAGCTCCAGCTCCTCCAATTGAAAATAAAATTGTCAAAGGATGGTCTATACTTTCTGGTAATTTTCCCAATCTTTTTTCAACTAAATCCCGATAACTTTTTCTGAATTTTCTTTCTGGATCCAAATTTAAAATTCTAAATTTTAAATCATTCTCTGCCTTTTTTACATTTTCTAGAGGTAAGGGATAACCTGTTAGAAATATGTTTTCGGGTTTTACTCCATAAAGTTTCAGTCTTTCAACGACTCTTTCTGTAGGAGCAAAATATTTAATTTTTGATTTTTTAGGTTCTAAAGGTGCCCAAACTCTGGCAATGTCTGTGTCGCAAATTACACAAAAAATTTTGCCTGGATATTCAAAAAATTCAGCCATAAAGGCTGGAATAAAAAAAGTTGAGATAAAAGGTATTTTAGGATTTTCTTTTTTTAATTTTTCGATTAAATCCTTGCCCCATCCTTTTTTCAAAAGAGAATAAATTCTCTTTAGAGTAAAAGAAGGATTTTCTAAGTTCCTTTTTGGATAAAAACTTAAAATTCTTTGGAAATAATCATAAATTGAAAAAGAAATTTTCCCCAGAACCGGAATTCTTTCAAACTTTGAGATTGTTTCATAAAATCTTCTAGAATTTTCCCAAATCAATTTATCCTTTTGAGGAATTTCTGAATAAGAATTCGCATTGATGATTTTTTTAAAAGCTAATCCTTTTAAAGGGTAAGCTGTTCTTTGATGGCCGTATCCCATTGAAACAGAAATTATCCAGGCTTTCATTTTTTAATTTTACCTCAAAAAATAAGGTTGCGAAAATTTTTTGTTCAAGAAAAAAGTAAAAAGACCCAAAAGAAGATAAAAGAAAATTAAAAAGGAAAGGGAAAGTTTTTCAAAACTTAAAACGGGAAATTGAGAGAAAAATTCAACAACTTTTAAAATATAATTTGTGAAAAACAAGGCTGAATAAGACAAAAATTTGCCAAGGGGAAAATAAATAATTGCTAAAAACGAAGATAAAAAACCCAAGATTGTTGTTAGAGGAAGTATTGGTAAAATCAGAATGTTGGGAAAAATAAAAATTGGAGAAAATTTCCCAAAATTGTAAAGCAAAAGTGGTAAGACAAAAAATTGAGCTGCCAAAGTTGCTGAAAGATTTTCTCTGAAACCTAAAGTTTTGGGGGCATCTTTGAAAATTTCTAAAAAAACGGGATAAAGATAAACTAAACCCAAAGTTGCTAAAAATGAAAGTTGAAAACTTATGTCATATTTTAGTAAAAGAGGGTTGAAAAGGAGCATTATTGCTAAAGTGAAATAGACTGCTCTTTGACTTGTGGAAATTCTTCCAAAATATTGAGCTATCAAAAATAAAATTCCCATGATAGATGCTCGAATGGCAGAAGCAGGAAAACCGATCATAAAAAGATAGATGAAAATTAAAATCAAAGTTAAATAAAAAGCTTGTTGCCTCCAAAGTCCTAAAGTTAAGAGAAAATTCAAAATTAAAAGCGACAAAAGCGTAACGTTCATTCCAGAAACTGCAGCAATATGTCTGGTGTTTGTAATGTTTAATTTTTCCTTTAAATCTTCTGGAATCTTTTCTTCTTCACCAAACAAAAGAGCTTCGATCAATCCCGAGTGAGGAATGGGAAAGATCTTTTCTATATTTTCTTTGATTTTTTCTTTTAGAGAAAGGATAAATTTTGAAATTGAGCTTGCAAAATTTTTTCCTGTCTTTTTAATTTTGGGAAAATAAAAAATAGCTAAAATTTTATCTTTTAAAAGATAGTCTTTATAGTTAAAACCTTTAGTTTCTTTTGGTTCCGAAATTCTTCCTGAAATTTCCAATTGTTCCCCAAATTGAAAATCTTGAGAAAGAGAAGTTTTTATTAAAACTTTACCAGAATATTGATATTTGCTTTGATTTAAAGTTTGAATTTTCAAAATTAAATTCTGAAATTTTTCTCTTTTTTGAGGAGGCGAGGTTAAAATCCCCAAAATTTTAGCATTTTCTTTTTCAAAAAGAAGATTTTTTGCTTTCTCTAATTTGAAAATTTGATACTGATAGTAAAGAGAGCCGAGAGAAAATAAAATAAAAAATAGACAAGAAAATAAGATTCTTTTATCTCTCGTAATCAAAAAATAAATCAATAGAAAAAATAAAAAGAGAGGAGTTAAGAAAAGAACAAAAAGGTTAAATTTAAAAAAAGAAGATAAAAAGATACCAAAAATAAAAGAAAGAGAAGAAAAAAGAAGAATTTTCGAAGGAGACATTTAAGGAAGGAAATTTTTAAAAAATTTAGCTATTTTTGAAAAAATTCCTGGTGATTGAAAATCTTTTTGTTGCTCTATTCCTGCTAAAATTAAGCCTGCGCAGAGAGAAAATGAAGGATCTTCTTCCAATCCCAAAATTCCTTTTGGTTTTCCAATTCTTGAGTTTAATTTGAATTTCTGTTTAGCCAATTCAACCAATCCTTTCATTTTCGCTCCTCCTCCTGTTAAAACAATTCCTCCTGGTAATTTTTTGTCTTTTGAAATTTTCTTTAATTCTTTTTTCACTTGATCAAAAATTTTAGAATAACCTTCCCTGATTTCTCTCGAAAGAGAACTTTTGGTAAACCTTAAATTTTCCCCTTCTATTTCAATTCTTTCTCTCTTCCCTTTTGCAAAACAACTTCCTAATTCTATTTTTATTCTTTCTGCAATTTCAAAATCAGTTTTTAAAAAAATTGCAATTTTGTTTGTAATCGAAAGAGAACCTATGGGTATTGCAAAAAAATGAATCAATTTTCCATCTTCAAAAATTGAAATTTCTGTAGTTTCGGCCCCAATGTTTAAAAGACAAACTCCAATATCTCTTTCTCTTTCTTTCAAAACTGATTTAGAAAGAGCCAGAGGAGAAGGTATAAAATCTAAAACTTCAATTTCTGAATTTAAAAAAGCTTTTTTTAGATTTTCGAAATAACTTGAAAATCCTGCTAAAATTAAAGCCTCAACTTCCAATCTTAATCCTTTCAATCCTACTGGATCTTGAACTTCTTCTTGGCTATCGATAATGTATTGAGTAGGCAGAATGTCTAAAATTTCTTTATTTGCCCCCAAATTTATAGCCTGAGCAGCTTTTAAGACTCTTTCTACATCCTCTTCTGAGATTTTTTGATCTGCTCTTGAAACAGAAACTAAACCTCTAGTAGGAATTGCAAAAACTTGAGAACCTCCCAGATTTACAAAGGCAGGTGGGATTTCTTTTTTTGTATCTCTAACAACTCTTTTTGAAATTATTTGTAAAATATTAGCAACTCTTCTTGGATTAACTATCGTTCCTTTTTTAATTCCTTGAGATTCCTCTTCACCTTTAAGGATTAATTCCAAATTCCCCTTTTGTTTTCTTTTTACAATTAAAAACTTAATTTTAGCAGAACCAATATCCAAACCGCAAAAAAGATTCTTCATTTTTCTGATAAGAATTTTTTAACTATTTTTAAAACCTCCCCTCCTTCTGCTTTCCCTTTCACCTTAATCATTACTTCTCTCATTACTTTTCCCAAATCCTTCATTCCTTGAGGTTTGATTTTTTCGATTACTTCTTTTACAATTTTTTCTATTTCTTCATTTGAAAGAAGATCTGGTAAATATCTTTTCAATATTTTTAACTCCTTTTTTTCTTTTTCTACTAAATCTTCCCTTTTTCCTTTTTCGAACTCAGAAATTGCTTCTTTTCTCTTTTTAATTTCTGAAAGAATTACTTTTTTTATTTCCTCTTCTGTTAATTGACTTTCTTTCTCCAATTCTTTTTCTTTTAATTGCGGATCTTCTTTAGCAATTTTGTATCTTTTTTCTTTCTCTCTATTAAAAATTTCATTTTTCAGAAGTCTTAAAGTGGAAATTTCAATTTCATTCTTTTCTTTCAGGGCCTTTTTAAAGTCTTTTTCAATTTTTTCTTTTAGATTTTCCCCCATTTTCTCAACTTTTCGTATTCTTTCTTTTTCTTTTCTCTATGAAGAGCTGATTCCCATTTCTTTCTTTCTGAAATGTTTCTACCTCGATACATTCTTTTTCTTGCCTCAATTAAAATTCCGCTTCTGGAAACAGCTCGTGTGAAGCGTTTGATTAAACTCTCAACTGACTCTTTTGGTTTTCTTTTTATTGTTATTGCCATAGTTTTATTTTAATTTTTTTAGTTTTTGAATCAATCTTTTAAAAGGAATTAACTTTTGTTTTCCAGTTTTCATATCCTTTAGAATAATCTTTTTCTCTAAAGCTTCTTTCTGGCCCAAAATCAAAACATACCTTATTTTAAATTTTTCAGCAAATCTCAACTGGCTTTTGAGAGAATCTTTCCCTATAGATTCTAGAACTTGAATTTTATTTTTTCTGAACTCTTCAAGCAATTTCAGGGATTCTTTCTTGGCTAAATCTCCAATCTGAGCTAAGAATATTTTGGGAATTCGTTTTTTTGATGGTAAAATATTTTCTCTTTTCATTATTTCAACTATTCTTTCCACTCCCGCTGCTCCTCCGACAGCCGGAAGTTCTTTTTTTCCTATTAATTTTCCCAGAAGGTCATACCTTCCTCCCCCAGCTAAAGCTCCGATATCTTCTTTTGTCTCAATCTCAAAGACTGTTTTTGTATAATAATCTAACCCTCTGACTAAAAAAGGATCTAACTGAAAGGGAATTTTTAAATACTCTAAAGTTTCTAAAACTTTCTTGAAATGTTCTTTACAATTCTCGCAAAGATAATCTAAAATTTGAGGGGCTCTTGAGATGATCTGTCGGCATTTTTCATTTTTGCAGTCCAAAATTCTCAAAGGATTTTCTTTTATCCTCCTTTTGCAGTCTTGACACATTCCAGCAATTTTTGATCTGAAAAAGGAAACTAAGGCTTTTTTGTAATAAGGGCGGCAAAAATTATCGCCAATTGAATTTATCTTTAAAACTAAATTTTTTATTTTTAATTCCTCAAAAATTTTAAGAAAAATCTGAATTATCTGAACATCAAGTGCAGGATTTGTTTCTCCTAAAATTTCGAAACCAAATTGCCAAAATTCTCTTTGTCTTCCAGCTTGAGGCCTTTCGTATCTAAAAAAGGGTCCAAAATACCAAAGTTTTACAGGTTGGGATAGTTCTTGGAATCCATGTTGAAAATAAGCTCTAACTACGGGAGCTGTACCTTCAGGTCTTAGAGTTAATCTATCTCCTCCTTTTGTTCTAAAAGAAAACATTTCTTTGTGAACAATGTCTGTTGCTATTCCTATTCCTCTGATAAAAAGGTTCTCATCTTCTAAAATTGGAGTTTCGATTCTTTCAAATTGATAGAAATTGGCAATTTTTTCTGTTACATTAAGAATTTTTTTAAAATACTCCCAATTTTCTGGGAGAATATCTGGCATTCCTTTTGGATTTTGGAATTTTGGGCTTGCCATCTCTAATATGGACTTTTAAAAAAGGCAGAAATTGAGGCGAAGGGAAAAAGCCTTAAAATAACCCTTCCAACGATCTGATTTTTTTTTATTGGACCTAAAGCTCTTGAATCTAAAGAATGACTTCTGTTGTCTCCTAAGACAAAATATTCATCCTGGCCCAGAGACATCTTAAAATTTCCAAAAGTTAAATTCTGAGGGAGATATTTCGATTCGTCCAGAACAAATTCTCCCTTTTCGTTTTTTATCGTTATTGTTCCATCTGAAATTTCGATCGTTTCTCCCGGAAGGCCAATGATTCTCTTTATCAATCTTTGCCCTTGAGGTAGTTTGAAAACGATAATTTCTCCTCTTTGAGGTTCTCTAAATCTATAAGTTATTTCATCGACTATAAGATAATCTCCATTATCAAAATTAGGCTCCATTGATTGTCCTTTAACGATAAAGGGTTGGAATAAAAAAATCCTAATGGGTAGAACAATTGCCAGGGCTAAAATTACGGTCTTTATTAACTCAATGAAAAAATCTAATGCCTTTCTCATTATGTTTTAACTTTAAAAAATTTTTTCTTAAAATTCAAGTATGAAGATAATTTGCGGGCTCGGAAATCCAGGAAAAAAATTTGAAAAAACTTGGCACAATGTAGGATTTTTGGCCCTGGATGAATTTCAAAAAAGAAATAATTTCCCAAAATTCAAATTAGTTAAAAAATTTGAATCAAAAATCTCCAAAAAAAAGATTAATAATGAAAAAATAATTTTGGTAAAACCCCAAACCTTTATGAACAATTCTGGAAGAGCAGTAAAATTGCTAATTGAAAATTGGAAATTGGAAATTGGAAATCTAATTGTGGTTCACGATGACATTGATTTGCTCTTGGGAAAAATCAAAATTTCGATTGGTAAAGGTTCTGGAGGCCACAAAGGAGTCCAATCTATAATTGATGAATTAAAAACGAAAAATTTTATTAGAATCAGAGTTGGAATCTGTCCAAAATCAGGAAAACCTAAAAATTTGGAAAAGTTTGTTTTAAGAAAAATTGAAAAGAGAAAAGAGAAAATTATAAAAGAAATACTTAAAAGAACCTGTAAAGCGATTGAGATTTTATTAAAAGGAAATTTAGAAAAAGCAATGCAAAAATTTAATTAAAATCCCCTCTCTTTTACCTGCGAGCCGCGAAGAGATAGAAAACTATCTCTCCGCGTTTAAGGTATAATGAGAGGAGGGAGCTCATTATACCACTCGCAGGCAAAAGAGAAGGGATAATTTTATAATAACAATTTTTAATGACTTTGTCAAGAGAGATTAAGTGGCTTTTAATCTGTGCTATCTTACCCTATTTTCTAGAAAGGGAGAATTTTTGGTTTGAAAAAAATCTAAAGAAAATTTTAAAAGCCAGAAAGACGAACGCATTTTTCGAAGAAAACACAATTTTTTTAGAAAAAGATCAAAAAATAAATTTTTCTCATTTTTTAAGAAGGTTGGATGAATTAGGTTATGAAAAGGTCTGGAAAGTTTCTAGCATTGGAGAGTTTTCTCAAAGAGGTGGAATTGTCGATGTCTTTCCAATAAATTCAAGGTCTGCTTTCAGAATTGAATTTTTCTCAAATAGAATCGAAAGGATTTTAGAATTGGAAATTAAGATTGAAGATGAAAAGAAAGAAAAGGAAATTTTAAAAAAGAAAATAAAGTCTCAAAAAATATTTTCTGACCTCAAAAATTTAAAAGAAGGAGAATATTTAGTTCATTTGGACCATGGAATTGGAATCTATAGAGGAAAAAGGGTTCTTGAAAATAAAAAATACTATGAAATTGAATATGCAGAAGGTGACAAACTTTTTGTTCCTTTTGGTTTGGAAAGAAAACTTTCAAGATATGTTGGATTTTCAGAACCTAAAATTTCAAGACTTGAAACTTTAACTTGGATTAAGACCAAAAGAAAGGTTAAAAAAGAGGCAGAAAAATTTGCAAAAGAATTATTGAAAATTTATGCAAAAAGAGAAATTATTTTACGTCCACCTTATCTGCCAGAAGATGAAATTGACAAAGAAATTGAAAGTTCTTTTCCTTTTGAATTAACTCCAGATCAAGAAAAAGCAATTGAAGAAATCAAAAAAGATTTAGAAAGTGAAAAGCCAATGGATAGATTGTTATGCGGAGATGTTGGTTTTGGAAAAACTGAAGTGGCTTTAAGAGCGATGGTTAAAGTAGTAAAATCAGGTTTTCAAAGTGTGTTGCTCTGTCCGACAACAATTTTGGCTAATCAACATTTTCTAACTTTTAAAAAAAGATTGAAAAATTTGCCAATAAGGGTTGAGATGCTCTCTAGGTTTTTGTCAAAAAAGAAGCAAAAGAAAATTTTAAAAGAATTAAAAGAAGGAAAAATTGACATTTTAATCGGAACTCACAGAATCTTATCAAATGACGTTCAATTCAAAAATTTGGGTCTTTTGGTTGTTGATGACGAACATAAATTTGGGGTAGCTCAAAAAGAAAAATTGAAAAAATTAAAGGCTCAAATTGATATTTTGTCTCTAACAGCAACTCCAATTCCCAGAACTCTTTACATGGCTTTGTGTTCTTTGAAAAGCATTTCTCTAATCCAAACTCCTCCTCAGGGAAGATTGCCAATAAAAACTTTTATTTTGCCTTTTTCAGAGAAGATAATTAAAAAAGCTATCGAAAAAGAATTAAAAAGAGGTGGGCAAGTTTATTATTTACACAACAGAATTGAAACTATAAGATCTGTAAAAAACTTCTTAGAAAATCTTTTGCCCAAAGTTAAATTCGGAGTAGCTCATGGAAGACAAAAAGAAAAGGAATTAATGAAAATTATGGAAGATTTTCAAAATAAAAAAATTGATGTTTTAATAGCCACTACAATCATTGAAGCAGGACTTGATTTGCCAAACGTTAATACTTTAATTGTTGCTGATTCTACTCGTTTGGGACTATCTCAGGCTTATCAAATTAGAGGACGAATTGGAAGATCAAACCTTCAGGCTTTCGCTTACTTTTTGTATCCCCAGAGACTTTCACCTTTGGCAAAGGAGAGATTAAAAACTTTAAAAGAAACTGAAGAATTAGGATCAGGATATAAAATTGCTTTAAAAGATTTGGAATTAAGAGGAGCTGGAAATATTTTGGGAAAAGAACAATCTGGAAATATAAATAGAGTAGGACTAAATTTGTATTGTCAAATGTTATCTCAAGCTATTGAGAAATTAAAAAAGTAAATTAAAATTTTAATTTTCAATAAAAAATCGCCTTAAATGTTGGCGATTTTCTTTAACCATTTTAAACTTTTTGGAAAATCTTTTTTAGACTCAACTTCAATAATTACCGGCCCTTTAAACTCTATCTCTTGAAGTCTTTGTATTACCTCAACTAAGGGTACTTTTCCCTTTCCCAGAGCGTAATGTTTTACAATCTTCCCTTTTCCTACCCCATCAGTCAAATGGACTTCTACTAAATGTTTTTTATAGATTTCTATAAGTTCAACTGGATCTAATCCCCAACTGACAGCATGAACAGTATCTAATGTCAATCCTACATTTTTTGAAAAGAGATGTTTAAACTCTTTAGGATCGCGAAATGCAGGTTCATGAATTGTTAGATTTTCTAATCCATAAATTAACTTATCCTTACCAAAGTAATCCTTAATCTCCAAAAAGCTTTTCTCTCCAGTTTTTCGTATCAATTCGATGTTTATTTTATCAGCCGTTCCTCTTTTAAACCAAGAGAAAAAAGGAATTTTGCTCATCTCAGCTGCTGCCAAGTGAATCACAAACTGATTAATCCCTTTCTCCAAACTAAATTCGATAGATTCAATCATTTCTCTAAGATTCTCTTGTCTTTTTCTTTCGTTCAAAGAGGCTAAATTAACCATCGGGGTATGGCATGTGGTTTTGAAAGAACCAACTATATCTTTAATTTCCTTTTTAACTTTGGAAGAAAAATCTTTAACTCTGGCTATAGGATAAGGAAAACCAAGTTCTATCCTTTCTATATTATTTTTCTCAGCCAATTCTCTAAGAGTTTTTAATGCAACAATTGAAGCTTTCGTAACATTTCCGAAACTTGTTAAATAAACTCTTATAAATATCGGTAAAGTCAAGCTTAATGATATCCCAATATCTAATTTTTTCGTGTTAATCCCTCCTTAATAATTTTATTATGAACAAAAGCTATTTCTAATATAACAATAAAAAAGAATTTGTCAACATATTTTCTCTGTAAAGTCAAGAAAATAAAAAGCTGAGAAAATCTCAGCCAAA
>CAYUTJ010000020.1:0-12068 GCA_964447735.1 uncultured Candidatus Saccharibacteria bacterium
GATAAGTTTTTCTCAATTGTGGAAAAGAGAGAAAAAGAAAAGAAACTCTCCAAAAAAGATTTCATAATTGTTATTTTAATGATTTTCTTTTTGAGTGGATTCAGTTTTTGGCATTTTAAAAACTTTAAAAAATCCATCTCAGAATTCAAACCTCCAAAAGTCGAAATCCCAAAACCTAAAATTTTCCCCAAAAGAGAAGGTTATAAAGAATGGATTTCTCCTGATGGAAAATTGAAATTAAAATATCCTGCTGAGTGGACAGAAGTCGACAAAAGGCTTCTAGAACAATTTCCTGTAGAGAAAATAAACGGAAGTAAAATACTTTTTCTCGCACAAAAATTTAACTTTGAAAAAGTAAGTCAAGCTTTTTTATTAGTAGAAGAATTGAATTTGAAAGATAAAAGCTTCGATGAAATTATCGAAACTATGAAAAAGAATATAGCTGAAAAAGAAACAGAAATGATAGTTCTAAATAAAGAAGAGAAAGAGAAAGAAGCCCTTTTAGAGGTTCTTTATAAAAGAAAAAATGGCTTTGCATTGCATTCCAAAGAGAAATTAATTAGAGGAGAAGGAAAGCTCTTTTTAATCTCCTTCTTTACGTTTAATACTTATTGGACAGATTTTAAAAAAGAAAGGGAAGAAATTTTATCAAATGTAAAGTACTTGGAATAAACTTGTAAAATTTATATACTTAAATAATTATGAATAAAGAATATTTGATTCCTCTATTGGTGATTTTAACTTTAAGCTTTTTTACTGAAAAGGAAATATTAGCTCTTGAAACAACATGGCCTGTGTCTCCTTTTGGAACAGATTTAAACGCAGCTTGTACGCCGATAAATAGCGATACTTGTACTCTTGCGATAATGGTTAAATATTTTTATGACTGGGGAATTTTTCTAGGAGGATTGGCAGTGTTAATATCTTTAATTTTTGGTGGTTTTCTTTATTTAACCTCAGCTGGAGATCCAGCAAGAATGAGAGAGGCAAAAGATAGAATTTTTTCAGCTTTGATTGGTCTAGTACTTTTATTCTCTATTTATATTATCTTAAATACCATCAATCCTGAACTTACGACCTTAATCCCTCCTACTTTTGAACCTCCTGTGATACCTAATGTCACAATTGTCGGGTGGGAAGAATCCCAGCAATCGTGTTCTTATGCGTTAATATATTCTAAAACTGGATGGAAAGGAACTTCCACAGTAATATGGTCTGGGGAAGATCCAGGTTGGGATACAACAGTTCATGATAATGGAAGTGACTACCCTGAAGGTGCAAAATCAGCAAGATTTTTTCAAAAATGCCAGTCTTACACCAATACCGAAATGAATTTTCAAGTTACCGAAGAGTGTGATGGTGGAAAATTATTAATTAGATCAACTAATTTAGATACTGGTGAGGAATCTACTACAACTGCAGACATAGTCTGTGAGATAAGAGGAGGACAGTGTTATAAGGAAGGAGGATTATGTACATTAGAATTATGCCCTTGGAGAGAACCTGCATGGTATGAATTTTGGAGTAGTGGGGGATGTGGAGATAAAAGTGGTAGTACAAATACCTCTTCTCCTAATCTTCGGCTTCATCTTGAAAGAGACGAACCAATAGAATGTTTAAGGTTAGTAAAAACGGGGGAAGATTAAAATAATGAAAAAAATATTAAAAAAGAAAATTCTTTTCCCCTCTCTATTAATACTTCTTTTCTTTCTAATTTTTCCAAAGAGTTGTAAAGCTTTTATCGGAACAGGAATTTTTGATTATTTTAATACTGCATTAGAAGGAGTAGAAGAATCTTCTGCTCCAATAGCGCGAAGGTTTATTTTATTGTTTTTTGCTGTATTATTCGGAATGATATTCTTAGCTATCTCTTCTGCTACTCTTCAAGCGATAGTTAGCAACCCTGAATGGTTGACTTTAAAAACTCCAATAATAGATTCTGGACTTTATTTCACCACGGGATTGGCTAATGTTTTTTTAATTTTTATTTTCGTTATTATCGCAATTGCTTTTATTCTTAAGATTGAAACTTTTCAAGCTAAAAAAGCTTTACCAAAACTGATTGTTGTCGCTCTTTTAATTAATTTCCTCCGTGTATTTTTAGGAATTGCAATAGATGTTGCTAACATCGTTCAGACATCGATTCTTAGAGCAGCAGGAGTAGAAGATATAGTTACAAGTAGTCTTACAACTATCTTCGGAAGCATACAAGATATGTGGGTAAATATAGGTTCTTGGCTTTTAGGAATGACCGTGCTATTTATGATACCTTTTATAGGTCCTTTTGCCCAATATGGCCTTGTAGCTATGATTGCTGCTTCTGCGGTTTTCCTTCCTTCTCTTTTGCATTGGATTCTTCAAACAGCATTAGCAGTTTTATTAGGTGGAATATTCCTATTCCTTGCATTCATTTTTGCCTGTCGAATTTTCGCAATTTGGTTCCTAGTAATTTTAGCACCTCTAGCTTTTCTTTGTTCGATTCTGCCTCAAACTCAAAAATACTGGAAAGAATGGATGCGTCACTTTACTTCTTGGTTAGTTTTTGGACTTATTGTATTTTTATTTCTCGTAATTGGATTAAGAGGTTCTGATTATTTAGCTCCCTCTGGACTACCGCCCGCAATACCAGGTTATGCTTGGTTTTCTTTACCTTCTTACTTTAATTACTATTTCTTTCTTTTTGTTTTCCTTGCCTTAACTGCTTGGATAGCTAAAAAAACGGCCCCTGAAATGGCTAATGCCATGATAGCTACTGGTGCGGCTTTTTTAGGTATGGTCACTGCAGCAGGAGCGATAGTAGGAAAAGGATTAGCAAAAAGATTTAGAGAAGCAGCTGCTAGGCCAGAAGCAAAAGAAGAATATGAAAAATATAAAAAAGAAAAGGAAAAAATGGAAAAAGCTGGAAAGAAAATACCTCTTAGAATGAGGATGAGAGGCGCTGGACTTAGATTAGGAGTAGGAGCTGCGCGAGGTGTAGGTTGGATTCATCGCCAAGTTACCGGAAAAACATTAGAGGAGGCAGAGGCAGAAAGATTATCAAAACTAAAAAGTGAAGCAATGAAAATACAAACACCAGAAGAATTAGAAACTAGAATTAAACATGCGAAAAGATGGGATCCTAATGCATTAGGAATATATGCTGCTGCTGGAATACAAAAAGGTAAAGAATTCGCAAAGAAAACACGAGAATTATTGTCTGAAGATGAGATAATAAAAGCAAGTCCGATTCTAAGGAGATATAACAAGAAGAAAGAGTTAGAAGCTTTAGCAAGAGGATATATTGACAAACTATCTGAGGAAAATTTAAGAGAGATGGGTTTTGAGTTGAAGGATGAAGATAGGGAAAAAGGTTATGAAACTATAAAAGATAAAATAATTGGAGAGGCTAAAGGAGATGAGATTAAACATTTCGCTAAAAATTTCTGGAAAGATCCTTCAACAATGGAGGCCATTCAAAAATTCTGGCATGGACCTCAATTATCAAAAGCTGCTCAAGAGTTTGGGAGAAAATTTGTTGATACCTATTCTGAAATAGTAGAAAGAATGAAACCAGAAGAGTTTATAAGACTTAACCCAAGCGCGGCTTTATATCTAGCAGGAGGCGCTGCTCAGGATTTTGGATATAGAACACCCGGTGGTTGGAGCCGAAGAAGGATAAGAGAAACATTAGAAAGAATGAGAAGAGAAGAAAGAGAGTTAGAAGAAAGAACAAGGATAGGCATGAGAAGATTATTTAGAAAAGGAAGATTAGAGGAAGAGGAAGGAAAGTAGAGAGGGGAAGGAGAAGAAAGACCACCTTATGTTGCTTAATTTCTCAAAAAGTAAAAAAGTTGGTAAGGGAAGCTTACCAACTTCTAACCTAAAACTTCTTTAACAGCTTTTTTAAGTGCTTTTTCTGCCTGTGCTTTGCTTGGAAACTTTAGTGATTTAGGCTTTTTTCTTCTCGCTTTTTTCAGTATCGTTTTACCAAATTCCCATTGGGCAGCTATTTCTGGAATACTCATTCCTTTGCCTTGCCAGATTATTTTTTGCAAATTACCTTGCTCAGCTACTAGATGATCTTGGTATCTCTCTGAGGCAATTTTCTGTGCCTCTTCCGGTGAAAAACCTGCTTTTTTTAATTCTTTAGCCGTTTTAGCAATCGCCGACAATTCATTCTTCCTTGCTTGTGCTTTATTTTTTGTTATCTCTTTTCTCATCTCTGTAAGAATTCTTTCTCTTCTAGTTTTAGTTGTTTCTTTATCGAAATCGAAGTCATCAAGAGTAAAACCAACAAACTCTATTTTCGTCTTCTCTAGAAAGTCTTTGAAACTTTTGCTTTCTTTAATAATTTCGTCAATCTTCTTTTTGAGCCGCGCTTTAACTCCTTCTTTTTCCTTCTTTTTTAATAGCAATCTTGGGATTCTTACTCCCATAATATCCCTGTAACTCATTTGATTGATTGCTCCAGTAAGTCTATTTTCTACAATTTCTCTAATTTGCTCTTCGAAATTTAACGCGGTTCTTAGAGCAATCACTGGATCTACTACTTTAATCCATATTCGTGGATCGTGAAGACGAATTTCCCCACCTTTTTTCATGTCGATTGCAATCAATCGCATATCAGGAAAGAGTTTAATGGAATACTGAATATTTACTTTAACTACTTTGTAAATCTTATCATATCCAAACCAAGTTAAGATTATATGATATCCAGGTGGCATTGGTATCAATGTACCTGCCCGGTCTATCACCCAGGTTTGTGGAAAAGGAATTCTTCTAATAATTCCTCTCAAAAGCAAAGCACTCGAGATAATCAACGCAATCCCCGATATTCCAAAAACAAATGAGTAGAATCTCCACGCTCCAAAGAGTAAAACCAATCCCAGGCCTAACATAATAATAGCTCCAAACAAAAAGATATTAGTTAAATTTCTTTTTTTCTCTTTCTTTCCTTTGCTTTCAATCAATTGAGGTGTTTTTTTTAATTTTCTTTTTATTTTTCCCGTATTTTATCCCTCCTTCCAATATTTAATTTTCAAGGTTACCTTAATTATATTAAAAAAAATATTTTTGTCAAATGAAGATTTTTTAAATATTCGTTTTTCTTTTGATTTATGTTAATATAAGATAAAGGTATGTTAGAAGAATATTCAAAAGAACAACTTTGGAAAATTTACGAAAAACTTCCGGAAGAATTAAAAGAGGCTATCTTTTCTGAAAAAACTGCAGAATCTATTTGGGATATTGCAGATAGAAATGAAATTGAAGATATCTCAAAATTAGCAAAATTAGTAGGAAGAGTTTTGATGGGACTTTTGAATCCTGAAGATTTAAAAGAAAAATTAAAAACTGAACTCAACATTGATGAAGAAAAAGCAAAGAAAATAAGAAGAGAAATTGAAATGTTTATTTTTCATCCTGTAAGGATCTATCTTACGAAATTGTACAAACCTGAAGTTGTCTCAGAAGAGAAAAAAGAAATTGAAAAAATAACTTTTGAAAGGAAACCTTCAACTCCACCAAAAGTGGATATTTACCGAGAACCGATTGAGAAAGAAGAATGATAATGTTAAAATTGAAAGATGAGGTTTGTTGTTCCTCAAATTGAAAGGGAAACTCCAATTGTTGGACCTTTAACATTGAAACAATTTATTTTTGTTGGAGTGCCGGGTGCAATCACCCTTCTTTTGTGGTTATTTTGGGGACAGAGAAATTTTTGGAAATTCTTTTTAATTTGTTTTCCCCTAGATGCAATAGGAATTGTTTTAGCTTTTGTAAAAGTTGGAGGAAGGTTTTTACCAACTTTCATTGCAGATTTTTTAAAATACAATCTTTTCCCAAAAACTTATTTTTGGAAAAGAAAAGAAAAAATGTTAATAAAGACTTTTACCAAAGAAGTGAAAGTTGAGCAAAAAAAGCCTCTTTATGCTATAAAAAAAGAAAGCCAAATTACAAAAATAAAGTCAAGAAAAGGAGTTTTTTAAAATATGCCAGCAGCTCCAACCCAAAGATTTTTAGAAATAGAGAACATTAAAGAAGGCGTAGTCATCCTAAGGGATAGAACTTTAAGAGGTGTTTTGATGGTTTCTTCAATTAACTTTGCTCTAAAATCAGAAGAAGAACAAGCAGCAATCATTTATCAATTCCAAAATTTCTTAAATTCTTTAGATTTTCCGATTCAAATTTTAATTCAATCAAGAAGGGTCAATATTACAGGATACATTGAAAAAATAAAAGGATTGGAAGAAAAACAACCCACAGAATTGCTGAGATATCAAACAAGAGAATATAGAAAATTCATTCAGAGTTTGGTTGGGAAAGGAGATATTTACACTAAAAATTTCTTCGTAATCGTTCCTTTTTATCCTTCTGAAATTTTGGCAGGAAAAAAACAAACTGTTTCTTTAACTGATGAATTGTTTGAAAAAGCGAAAACTCAACTTTGGCAAAGGTTAGATTTTGTGGCCATGGGATTGAAAAGATGTGGTTTGCAATGTACGCCTTTAAATACTCTTGAATTAATAGAGCTTTTTTGGAGTTTTTATCATCCTCAAGAAGCTGAAGTTGGTTATTATCCAGAAATTCCACCAGAATTAACAACATGATATTTCCATTTTTCAAAAAGAAAAAGGAAGAAAAAATATTTGAAAGAATTCCTGTCACTGTAAAAGACATTATCGCTCCCCCTTCCATTGTTTTAAGTCCAAGTTATTTCAAAATTGGTGAGAGATATGCTAGGACTTACTATATTTTTTCCTATCCTCGATATTTAACTACTGGCTGGTTTTCTTCAATCATTAATTTAGATTGCCCGATGGACATTACCTTCCACATTTTCCCAATGGAATCAGAATACGCTTTAAAACAATTAATGAAAAAAGTGACAGAGATTGCAGCTGAAATTTCAGAAAGGGAAGAAAAGGGATTAATTAGAGATCCTTCTTTAGAAACAGCTTACAGAGATTTGGAAACCCTAAGGGATAGACTCCAAACAGGTCAAGAAAGAATGTTTAAACTCGGAATTTATCTTACAGTCTATGCTAATTCCGAAAAAGAGTTAAAAGATTTAGAAACTACCTTGAGATCAATTCTGGAAGCAAAGTTAGTTTACATTAAACCTGCCCTCTACAGACAAAAAGAGGGTTTTACCAGTACTGCTCCCTATGGTTTAGATAGGCTGGGAGATTTAACTTCAATGAACACTGGTCCCCTATCTTCGACCTTTCCTTTTGTCTCTTTTGATTTAAGTTCAAACGATGGAATTTTGTACGGAATAAATCTTCATAATAATTCTTTAATTTTGTTTGATAGGTTTTCAATGGAAAATGCTAATATGGTAGTTTTTGGAAAGTCAGGAAGCGGAAAGAGCTATTTTACAAAACTCGATATCTTAAGATCTCTAATGCAAGGAGTTGAGGTAATTGTTATCGATCCTGAAAATGAATATAAAAAATTGGCCGATGCAGTTGGAGGGTCTTTTATTAATATTTCTCTAGCTTCGCCCCATCATATCAATCCTTTAGATTTGCCAACTCCAAGACCTGATGAAAACCCAGAGGATGTTTTAAGATCTAACGTGATTAATTTGGTGGGTTTAATGAGAATTATGCTAGGAGGAATGACTCCTGAAGAGGATGCTATCATGGATAAAGCCTTAACAGAAACTTATGCAGCAAGAGACATTACCCCCCAGACAGACCCTTCTCTCTGGAAGCAAAGAGTTCCTCTGTTGGAAGATTTAGAAAGAGTCTTGGAAGGAATGGAAGGAGCAGAATCTCTGCTCAGAAGATTGAGAAGATACACAAGAGGAACTTTTGCAAAATTTTTCAACCAACCAACAAATGTTTCCTTAGACAAACCCCTAGTTGTCTTTGGAATAAGAGATATGGAAGATGAGCTAAGGCCAGTGGCTATGTTTTTAATTTTGAGATACGTCTGGAATCAAGTTCGTTCCTCTTTAAAAAAGAGATTTTTGGTCGTTGATGAAGCTTGGTGGATAATGAAAGAAGAAGATGGAGCTTCATTTTTGTTTGGAATGTGCAAAAGAGGAAGAAAATATTGGTTGGGAGTAACAACGATTACCCAAGATGTTAACGATTTTATGAAATCAATGTACGGCCAACCAATAATTACTAACTCTTCAATCCAAATTCTGTTTAAACAATCTCCAGCTACTATTGATATTGTCCAAAAAACTTTTAATTTAACTGATGAAGAAAAATATTTGCTTTTAGAATGTGAAATTGGACAAGGAATTTTCTTTGCTGGCCAAAAACATGTTTTAATGAAAGTTGTTGCTTCTTACATTGAAGATCAAATTATAACTACTTCTCCAGAAGAAATTTCAAAGATCTTGATGGCAAAAAGATAATTTTAAGGATAGGGTTTAATAACGACTCTTCTGTTTGGCTCTTTACCAATACTTTCTGTAGTGACGTCTGGCCTCTCTGCTAAAATCAAATGAATGATTCTTCTTTCGTAAGCTGGCATCGGATCTAAAATTTTTTCTTTTTTTGTTAAAGCCACTTCATCAGCAACAGATTTTGCTAATTCCTGCAAATACTTTATCTTCTTTTTTTTATAATCGTTGATATCTAAATCTAAATAAAAATTTTCTTTTGTTTTCTTTTTTAAGATTGCTTTGAGTAAATGCTGAATTTCAAAAAGAGTTTCTCCAACTAAATTCTCAGCATCTTCAACTTCAAAATCTAAAATTATTGTTTCGTTCTCTATCTTCGCTTTTTTTAATTTTGCTTTGAAATTTAATTTTTCGAAAAACAAAATAGCTTCTTTTTTTGCTTGTTCTAAATCAATCATATTTTTCTCAAAACTATTAATCTTTCTATTATACTAAAAAAATAACTAAAAAAGATATAAAAAGAAATAGCAGAAGGAAGTTTTAACAAAATCAAAAAAGTAAAGAGAGCAGAAAAGTAAATGAAAAAACTTTCTGTAATTTTTTTCCTTGTAGCAGGTAAAATTAATAAAACTGAAGCTAACAGAGGAAAAATTAGGTTAATTTTTGAAAGATCAAAAACCCCAAGAAAAAAAGGAGAGGACGAAAGAGAAGAAGGATTTTTAAGAATCTGATATATGGAAAAAAGAATTGGAAATTGAACTATCAAAAGTAAAATGTTAAAAAAGGGATTTAATCCCTCTTCTTTATAAATCTTAATTAAATTTTCTATTTTCTTTTGGGGGTTCTCTTTAGTATCCTTGTTAATCTTTGATATTTTTTCTTGAATTTTTTTTAATTTTTGTTCATTCTTTAAGACTTGAAAATTGATCGGAAATAAAATTAACCTTACAAAAAATGTCAAACAAATGATAGCTAAACCAAAATCTCCCCAAGTTCTTACTAAAAAAGAAAGAAAATGAAAAATTGGTTGATAAAAAATAGTTTGGTAAATTTTAATTAAAAAATTCATTTCAAAATTTTTGCTTTCTTTAAAATTTTCTCAACTTTATCTTTTAAATTTTTAAATTCTGGATCGATCCCCGAGAGGGGAATGAAAACAACTTTCATCCCTTCTTTAATCTCTTTTGTTTTAATCCTCGCTATCTCTCTCAATCTTCTTTTTAATTTATTTCTTTCAACTGCTTTTTTAAGAACTTTCTTTGAAATCAAAATTCCAATTTTTACCTTTCTTTCTTTTGGATCTTTTAATATTTTCGCTACCAAAGAATTTTCTTTAAAACTCTTTCCTTTTCTTAAAACTTTTTTAAATTCTTTTCTTTCTAATCTAGAAAATCTCAATGGGAAAGTCGCCATCTTCCTTTTTTTCTTCTTCTCTTCAAAACCTTTTTGCTCCTTCTTAAGAAACCGTGTTTTTTCTTTCTTTTTCTTTTTTTAGGTTTATGTCTAATACCCATTTTCTGATTGTAATTTTTTTGAATCTAAAAATCAATTCACATACTTTCCACAAGTTTTCAACTTCTTTATTCTTGATATTTCCTGGTAAAACTTTATAATCTTTTTATGACTCCTGAGGAACTCTGGCAAGCAACTTTGGCCCAAATTCAACTAATGACCTCTCCGGCAAATTTTGCCACTTGGTTTAAAGATACAAAAATTTCCTTTTTAGAAAAAGAAAAGGTAATTATTTCAGTTCCCAACTCTTTCGTCAAAGAGTGGTTAGAACAAAAATATCACAAAGTAATTTTCAAGATTTTAAAAAACTTAGAACCCAGAGTAAAGAGGATAGAATATAAAGTAGGAAAAGAAGAGGAAGAAAGGATTTTAAAAAAAATTGACTTCCACAAAATTGCCTCCCCTCAGTTAGGAATTCTGAATTTAGAAATAAATGAAAAAACTAATCTCAACCCAAGATATACCTTCTCTAACTTTGTCGTGGGTTCCTTTAATGAACTAGCCTATGCTGCTTCTCAGGCTGTTGTTGAAAATCCGGGAAAAGTTTACAATCCTCTTTTTGTATACGGAGGGGTAGGATTGGGCAAAACTCATCTTCTCCAAGCTATTGGCAATGAAATTTTTAAAAAATTCAAAAAACTGACTGTTAAATATCTTCCGGTAAATTCTTTAGTTTCTGAAATTATAAATTCAATCAAAAATAAAAAAATAGAACAGTTAAAATCTAGTTTCCAAAACATTGATGTTTTGATCTTAGATGATGTTCAGTTTTTAGCGGGAAAAGAGAAAACTCAAGAAGAATTTTTCTATATTTTCAATTCTCTTTACGAAAAAGGAAAGCAAATTGTAATTTCTTCAGATAGACCTCCTAAAGCCATTCCTTCTTTGACCGAAAGATTAAGGTCAAGGTTTGAAGGAGGAATGATTGCTGATATTTCCTTACCAGACTTTGAAACTAGAATCGCTATTTTAAAATTAAAATCGCAAGAGAGGGGAATAAATTTTTCAGATGAAATCCTAAACTATATTGCCTCCAACATTAAAAACAATATTAGAGAATTAGAAGGAGCCTTGAACGTCCTTTGTGCCTATTCACGAATTCAAAATAAAGAAATTGATTTGAAAATAGCCAAAACCTTATTAAAAACTTTAATTTCTCCTACACCCAAAATTTCAAACTTTAAAAAGGTAATTAAAGTCGTAGCTGATTTCTACGAGATCACGGAAAAAGAAATTCTTTCTTCTTCAAGAAGAAGGGAAATTGTCAAACCAAGACAGGTAGCAATGTACATTTTAAGGGAAGACTTAAAATACTCTTTTCCATTCATTGCTAGAAAATTTGGGGGAAAAGATCACACAACAGTCATTCATGCTTGTGAAAAAATTGGGAAGGAACTGCAAAAAAACGATGAATTATTTGAGGAAATAAAGCAAATAAGAAACAGAATTTTTTCTTAATTTTTTTATCCCAATCTTTTCCCCTTTTATTTCTCACTTTATTTGTTCTAGAATTAAGAAAGAAAAATAAAAAGTCACAAAACCAACAACAATTATATATTTAAAATGAAACTAACTTTACTTTCTGAAAAACTTAAAAAAGGAGTTGAAATTGTTTCAAAAATTCCAATTAAAAAATTATCTCTCCCTATTCTTGAAAATGTTTTAGTAACAGCTGAAAAAAATTTTTTAATTTTAAATGTAACAGATTTAGAATCTGGAATTTTTTGGAAAACATTAGCTAAAGTGGAAAGTGAAGGAAAAATTTGTATAAGAAAAAAAGTTATTGAAAGTTTTGTTAATTTTTTACCTCAAGGAAAAATAGAATTAGAAAAAAAAGATTTAATTCTTCAAATAAAATCTGAAAATTTTTTAACAAAAATTAAAGGAGAAGATCCTGAAGAATTTCCAATCATTCCTCAACCTAAAGAGGGAGAGTTCATTTTGACTAGTTCCAAAATTTTTTGCGAAGGATTGAGTAAGGTTTTTAATCTTCCCTCTCCTTCTTTGGGACGCCCTGAAATTTCTGGGGTCTTATTGGATTTTTCTCCAGAAGGAATTAAATTTGTTGCCACAGATAGCTTTAGATTAGGGGAAAAGAGAATATCTCAAAAATTGGATATTTCAAAGCCATATTCGCTAATTTTACCTCAGGCAGGCGCCAAAGAAATTTTTAATATTTTCTCGAAAGAGGATAGGGAAATAAAAATTTATCTCT
>CAYUTJ010000021.1:0-10896 GCA_964447735.1 uncultured Candidatus Saccharibacteria bacterium
GTTGAAAGAAGGAGAAAAATCCAAATGGAATACAATAAAAAACACCGCATCAAACCAAAACCAATTATCAAACCAATCAGAGAATGGCCATTTGTCCAAAAGAAAAAAGAAATTTTGGCTGAATTTTTTGTGATTAAAGATTTGAAACTTTTAGAACAGGAAATGTGGGAGGCAGCTAAAAACTTAGATTTTGAAAGAGCAGCTCAAATTAGGGATTTGATAAAGAAAATAAAAAGTGGTAAAAAATAAACTATGCCTATCAAAAAATCGGCAAAGAAAAATTTAAGAAAAGCAAAAAAGAGAAGACAAAGAAATTTGAGGAAGAAAAAGAAAATTAAAGAATTGATAAAAAAAATCAAAACTTTTTTGGAAGAGAAGAAAATTAAAGAAGCCAAAGAAATTTTACCCCTTTTGTATAAAGCTTTAGATAAAGCTGCGAAAACCGGAGTAATAAAAAAGAATACTGCAGCTAGGAAAAAATCGAAAATCGCAAAACTTTTGGTTAAATTTGAGAGACAAAAATCTCCAGAGAAAGTTTAGAATCGATTTTTCCTGCCTTAATTTTATTCTCAAGATTAAAAATTTCAAAATAAATCTTTTTTAATTTTTCTTCGTTAAATTTTTTAGCTAGAGGGAAAAGATTCTTTATTACAAAAGGATGGAGACTCAAACTTGAAGTAATTTCTCTTTGCGTCTTTCCTCTTTCTATTAAATCTTTTATCAAAAGCAAATTTTTGAATTGAAATTTAAGAAGTGCAATCAAAAAAGAGGGTTTTTCCCCTCTTTCAAAGAGCGAATTTAACAATTTTAAAGCCCTTTTTTTATCGTTTGCAGCGATTGCATCTATTGTTCTAAAAACATTAACTTTAACATTTTCTGAAACTAATTCTTCAACATCTTTCAGTGTAATTTTGTTGCCTTTTTGAAAATTTACTAGCTTTTTAATCTCATTGTTTAGTTGCCAAAGATCATTTCCTACCAATTCAATCAACCTGAAAAGAGCATCTTTTTCAATTTCTTTTCCATATTTTCTAAACTCATTTATAATCCAATATTTTAATTTAAACAGAGTTAAAGGTTTGAATTCTTGAAATTTCGAGTGCTTTTTTAATTCTTGAAAAAAAGGATCTTTTGAAAGATCTTGTTTTTCTAAAAAAAGAATAACAACTTCAGGCCCTTCAAATTTTTCGATTTCTTTTAAAAATCTTTCTTTAAAATTAGAATTTGAACTAACATTTTCTAAAATTAAAAATTTTTTCTCTGAAAACATTGGCGAAGATTGAATTTCGTTTTTAAAATCATCGAAATCTTTTTCTCTCAAATCTAAAAAACGCAAATTTAATCCTGACTTGTGAATTTTTCTATAATGATCGATTATTTCTTTCAATTTCCGTTTTAATCTAAAAGTATCTTCTCCATACAATAGCAAAATCATAATTTTTGACACTTGGGACAAAAATAGGCTGATCTTTGGCCAATTTTTATTTTTTTTATTTTAGTTCCGCACCTTAAACATTTCTCTCCTTCTCTTCTGTAAACCTTTCTTTCCCTATCAAAATATCCTCTCTCTCCTGAAATTCTTCTATAATCTGAAATTGACTCTCCTTTTAATTGAATGGCTTTTTTAAGAATTTCCCTCATTGCAAAATAGATTTTTTTTAATCTCTCTTCAGAAATTTTTGAAATATCTTTTAAAGGATGAATTTTTGCCTCCCATAAAATTTCATCAGAATAAATATTTCCAATACCTGCGATAATTTTTTGATCCATTAAAACTTTTTTTATTTTCCCTTTTTTCTTTTTCAAAATCGCCTCTTTAAATTTTTCAAAAGTAAAATTTCTATCCAAAGGCTCAAGGCCCAATTCTGAAAGTTCTTTTTCCAATTCTTTTTCAGTTAAAATCTCAATTTTTGCAAATTTTCTCAAATCAGAGAGAGAAATTTGCCAACCATTATCTAAAAAAAATATCACCCTTAAAAATTTGTTCATCGGATCTTCAGCCAGAGGCCCTTTTAATAGAGAAACCCATTCTCCTTTTTTTCTTTTCCACTTTCCATAAAGTAAATGCCCGGTTAATTTTTGATGAATTAAAAGCGTTTTTTTATTATCCAGTTCAAAAAGGATATTTTTGCCTCTTCTCCAAATTTTCGAAATTTTCCTTTTTAAAATCTCTTTTTTGAATTTTTGAAAGTTCTTAGGTCTTTTAATAATCTTTTTAGTATCTGACCAAACGTCTAAAATAGTACTTCCCAAAACCTTGGGTTTTGCTCTATTCAATTCTCTCACTATTGTTTCTACCTCAGGTAGCTCTGGCATTATTCTAGAAGATTTTTAACTTTCTCGATGATTTCTTGAGGAGTAAAATTAGCTTTCACTAAATAATCCACAGCTCCTAATCTCAACCCTCTTTCAACATCCTCTCTCTGTCCTAGATTTGAAAGAAGCATCACCGGGATTTTCTCGATTTGAGGATCCTCTTTCTTTTTAGCTAGAACTTCAAAACCATCAATGCCAGGCAAAATTAAATCCAACAAAATCAAATCTGGTTTAATTTCTTTTATTTTTTTCAATCCCTCTTCTCCATCTACAGCTTCTAGGACTTCATAACCTTCATTCCTAAGTTTTCTAGCAATTAACTCCCTTAAGAACTTATCATCTTCAACAATGAGAATTTTTTTGGCCATTTTCTATTTTTGAAGTTGCCTTTTTACTTTTTCTATTACTTCTTTGGGGTCAAATTCAGTTTTAATTAACCAATCTTTAGCTCCAAGTTTCTTTGCCTTATCTAGTTCAACGGGTTGTCCGGAATTTGAAATTATAATTACTGGAATCTCCCTCAATTGAGGGTCTTTCTGCATCTCTTCCATTACTTCAAACCCTCCCATTTTGGGCATGATGATGTCGAGCAAAATTAAATCTGGTTTAGGCTCCATCTCTTTCATTTTTCTTAAACCTTCCTCTCCATCTTTAGCAACGACAACTTTATATCCTTCCTGGGATAATTTTTTCTCTAAAAGATCGATCATAATATCTTCATCTTCAATTAGTAAAATTTTTTCTTCCATAAATTAATTTTAATTTTTTTTCAAGAATGCTCAACCTTTTGAAAAAAGGGGATTGCAAAATAAAAAGTAGTTCCCTTTCCTTCCTTTGATTGAAACCAAATTCTTCCTCCGTGAGCTTCGATAATATTTTTCGTAATGAAAAGACCTAAACCAGAACCTTCAGTTTCCATTCTCATCACGTTAGCGCCTCTAAAAAATTTAGAAAAGACTCTATCTTGTTGTTCTTTCGGAATACCCACTCCTGTATCTTTGACAGAAAAGACAACTTCTTCATTTTCTACTTTCAGAGAAACAGTCACTCTCCCCCCAGCGGGAGTGTACTTTATTGCGTTTTCAACAAGATTCTGAATGGCTAAACTGATTTTTTCGGCATCGAGCATCAATTTTGGTAATTTCTTTTTTGGTTTTTTAAATTCTAATTTTATTTTTTTTCTTTCTGCCTCCTGTTTTAAAGATTCTACTATTTTCCTTACTAAAGGTTCAATGCTAAGGGAAGAAAGTTTATAAAGGTATCTTCCTTCTTCAATCCTAGCTACATTGAGAAGGTCGTTTATTAATTTAATCATTCTTTCGTTAGCTCTATAAGCTTTATTAACAAATTCTCTTTGTTCTTCTGTAATTTCTCCCAAGTCACCATCTAATAACATTTTTAAAGTCCATTTTATTGCTGAAAGAGGAGTTCTTAACTGATGAGCTGCAATTGAAACAAATTCAGTTTTCATTCTTTCTATGATTTTCTTCCGAGTAACATCATGAAGAACGACTAAAGTTCCGATAATCTCTGATTTCGCTTTGATAGGAATTACAGAAACTTCCAAAATTAAATTTTCCCGCAGTTTGAGTTCTTTCCTAAAAAGTTCCTTTTCTTTCTTTTTTAAAAGCTCAAGTAAAGGTAAAAAATTGGGAAATTTTGAAAGTTGAGAAAGCGAAAGATTTAAAATCTCTTTGCTTTTGACCTCAAAAATTTCTTCTACCTTTGGATTGAGGAGCGATAATCTATCTTCTTTATCGAAAACTAAAATTCCATCAGCAAAATGAGTGATAATAGCTAAAGTTTTATTTTTCTCTGCTTCTGTCTTTTTTCTTTCTTCCTCTATGTCCTCTAAAATGTTCAAAAGGGCGGTTCGTACTTCTTTAAGCTCTGTTTCTCTTTTTTTAATTTCTGTCAAATCATAAAAACCCAAAAGAACCCCCTTAATTTCTCCTTTTCTATTTTTGGAAAGAAGAGTAAAGAGGCTTATAGGAACTTCTTTGTTTCCCCTAGCAAAAAAAGTGGTTTCTCTTCCTTTCACAGAACCTTTTTCTAAAGTCTCTTCTTTTATTCTTCGAATTTCGTTTTTCCTAAAAAATTTTTCTATCGTTTTCCCGAGAATATTTTCTTTTTTATACCCTGAGATTTCTTCAAAGGTAGGATTGATTTTTAGAACTTTTCCATTAAGATCGAAAAAGCAGATTGGCAAAGGCAAAAAGTTAAATAAATCTTCTTCTTGAGTCAGAGGGGGAATCGAGAAACTTTTTGCTTTTTGTTTTTTAAAAATCCTCATTAAAAATTAATGTTTAGTTTTTTTCTCTAATTCTTCCTTTAATCTTTTGATCTCCTTTTTCAATTCAATCATTTTCAATTCTCTTCCGACAGCAATTTTTTGAAATCTCTCAAGTTCTTCAATTTTCTTTTTGAGTTCTCTCGTTCTTTCTTTTACTTTCTCTTCTAAACTTGCAGCCTCCTCTTCAAGTTGTTTTGTTCTAGCTCTCACCCTTATCTCTAAAACTTTACTCATCTCGGTTAACTCTCTTTCTTTTTTCATTAAGGATTTAGTTCTTTCTCTCAATTTTTTCGAAAAAATATCTGCATAGAAAACTAACCAAAAAAGGAAAATCAACATGAATCCCATAGTAACAATAAAAAGAGGACGATTTTGATTTAGATTTACTCCAGTATGATAGAAATCTCGGTATTTAGTAATTCCTAAATGTTCAAGAATTCCCACGGTAATATAACCTACAGTAGAGAAAAAAGCTATTATTCGAGGGTATATTTGCCTCGTGAAACTCAAATAGCAAAAAACTACATAAATCATTAACGCTCCAATCCCCCCAAACAAAAAAGCATCAAAATAAGAAATCATCGCTAATATAATGATTACCTCTCCTATCTGAAGAAGAAGATAACTTAAACTAATTTGAGAAATTTTCAATTTTATAAAGAGTTTCCTGGCTAAAATCTCGCAAAAAAGATTACTTAAAAGAAGAAAAGAAATTCCTAAAATAACGGGGTCGGGAATATAAATATTCTTGAATTTGATAATCAATGAAAAGATTAGTAGACCACTGAATATGAAAATTCGAAACCTGTTATTCTGAAAAATATTACTAATGAGTTCTTTTTTTTCTTCGGCAATAAAACTTTCTTCTGTCATTTTGCTTTTATTAATTTTATCAGATTCTTTAAACCTCTCAATTTTTTACTAAAAGAAATATTAATATTTCTCTTTGTAGCATTGAGAATCTCAAATTTCAGAAAGAGTACATTTGAAGGTAAAATGTTCTTTATTTTATCTGACCATTCAATAGCAACAATGTTTTTTGAGCTTTTTACAATTTCTTTAAACCCTAATTTTAAAATTTCTTTTTCCTTTTCGATCCGGTAGCAATCAATATGATAAAAATTTTTAAATTTTGAATCTGGAATTTTAAATTTTCGGATTAAAATAAAAGTTGGACTCAAAATCCTTTCTTTTATTCCCAATCCTTTAGCAAAACCTTTCAAAAAAGTTGTCTTTCCGCTTCCAAGTTCCCCTTCCAAAGCTAAAATTCTTCTTTTTAGCTTCCCTGAAACTATAAGCTTTGCTATTGCTTGGCCCAATTTTTTTGTTTCTCTTTCGCTTTTGGTAACGATTTTCATTAGTTCGAAAAAAAGTTAAAATAAATTAAAAGATATTAAATTGTATCATGGAAAGAGAAGAAAAAAAATTAGTTGGCGAAATAAAACTTGAAGAAAAAGAATGGGAAAAAATCAAAGCCACAATCAGAAATCTCATTGAATACAGAGATGCTATTAAAATGGTTTTGAGAGGAGATATCTCTCTAATTTTAAAAACAATAATGGGAGGGGGAATTATTTTAAAAGCCTCTGATATCCATTTGGAACCTACAGAAAAAGAGATAAAAATGCGAGTAAGAATCGATGGAATTTTACAAGAGGTAATTGCTCTCGAAAGAGAGATTTATAAAAGATTACTTTCGAGAATTAAGTTAATCTCTGGAATGAAACTAAATATCTTTGACCGTCCCCAAGATGGGAGGTTTTCAATCGTAGCTGAATACCCAATAGAAATTAGGGTTTCTTCCCTCCCTTCTGAATATGGGGAAACGATAGTAATGAGAATTTTAGATCCTAAAAATTTAATTGATGTTGAGCAATTAGGATTGAGACCCGACCTTTTTGAAGTTTTCGAGAAAGAAATCAAAAAACCCAATGGAATGATAATCGTTACAGGCCCTACAGGTTCTGGAAAAACCACGACATTGTACGCCATTTTGAGAAAAATTAGAAATCCTGAAATCAAAATAATAACGATCGAAGATCCAATAGAATACAAATTAGAAGGAATTGTTCAAACTCAGGTTGATCCTAAAAAAGGATATGATTTTGCTAATGGTTTAAGGGCGATTGTCAGGCAAGATCCTGATGTAATTTTGGTGGGAGAAATTAGGGATTTGGAAACAGCTCAAATTGCAATTCAAGCTGCTTTAACCGGTCATTTAGTATTATCAACCTTACACACGAATGATGCTGCAGGAACAATCGCAAGACTTGTAGCCTTGGGAGAAAAACCAGTCAATATTGCTCCAGCTATCAATATGGCAGTAGCCCAGAGATTGGTAAGAAAGGTTTGTAAAAAATGTGTCAAATTTGAAGACCCAACGAAAGAAGAGATTGAAAAAATAAAAAGAGCCTTTGAAAAAATAAAAAGAGAACCTCCGAAAATCGGAAAAATCCCAAAGATTGTAGGTTGTAAAGATTGCAACTTCACAGGTTACAGAGGAAGATGTGGGATTTTTGAAATTCTTTTAGTAGATGATGAAATGGAAAAGTTCATTCTCTCTTTTCCTTCGATTGCTGCTTTAAGAGAAAAAGCAATTGAAAAAGGAATGATTCCAATGTATCATGATGGATTGTTAAAAGTAATAGAAGGAATAACGACAATAGAGGAAGTAGAAAGAGTAGCAAGCGAAGATTAAAAAAGCCCGGGTGAAATTTGACCTTTGCCAAATTGAGATTCCAATTAAAGGAATATCCCAGGATGACCCAGAATACCCTTAAAAAATATGGAATCTCACCCGGGCCAATATAATCTTAACATATTTTAAAATTTTTGTCAAGATCATGGCAGGGCATTCTCACGCAAAAAAAGTTAGAAAATTAAAGGAAGCTGATGCCAAAAGAAGGGGGCAGATTTTTTCTAAAATGGCAAGATTAATTCAGGTTGCAGTAAGACAAGGGGGGCCTAATCCTGAAACGAATCCAAGATTAAGAATGGCAATTGAAATGGCCAAATCCTATAATGTTCCTTCTGAAAATATCGAAAGAGCAATCAAAAGAGCGACCGGTGAAATAGAAGCAGAAAAGTTAGAAGAAATTTCCTTTGAAGCTATAGGGCCTGGGGGAATTGCTCTGATAATTGAGGGAATTACTAATAATAAAAACAGAACTATAAACGAACTTAGACACATTTTAAATAGATTTAATAGCAAGCTGGTCCAAGAGGGAGGTGTAAAGTGGATGTTTGAAAGGAAAGGATGTATTACGGTTGATTTAAAAAATCAAGATCAAAGTCTTAAAAAAGATGATTTGGAATTAATAGCAATAGAAGCTGGAGCTGAAGATCTTTATTGGAGGGAGGATGAATTAGATATTTATACTAAAATTGAAGATTTAGATAAAGTGAAAAGGGAACTTCAAGAGAAAGGAATAAAAATTGAATCTTCAACTTTGGATTGGGTTCCAAAAGAAAGAATAGAAGTTTCGGAAAATCAAAAAGAAACGCTTTTGAAACTTTTTGAAGCCCTAGACGAATCTGATTCTGTACAAGAAATTTATTCTAACGCAAAAATCTAGCTCTTGACATTGTTTTTTGAAAACCTAAAATATGTGAGTAGTAAAGGTCAGATTTTAAGTTTCATTCCATGGAAGAGGAATTCTTCCTCGAAGAAGAGGAAGAAGAATTCGAGGATTGGGAGGAAGATTTTGAAGAAGATTTTGAAGAATAAATTTGTAAAACTTTTTCTTCTCTAACTTGCCTCTGTTAAAGGAGGTTTTATTTTAAAGTAGGATTGCTGTTAAGATAGAATATGAAAAGAATAAAGAGGTTTTTTTTAAATCTCCTAAAGATCTTTTTTCTTTTTTTACTCAGCCTTGTTCTTTTTATATTGTTTCTGTTTTTATTTTATGCCAAGGATCTCCCAAGACCTGAAGTTTTCTCAGAAAGAGAAATTCCTCAATCTACCAAAATTTATGATAGAACGGGAAAAGTTTTACTGTATGAAATTTTTGGGGAAGAAAGAAGAACTTATGTGACTTTGGACAAAATCCCTGAGTTTTTAAAAAATGCAGTTATTGCCACTGAAGATTCTAATTTTTACCGCCATTTCGGGGTAGATCTTAAGGGAATTGTAAGAGCAATTTTGGAAGATTTGAAAATAGGAAAACCCCTCTATGGTGGATCGACTATCCCCCAACAGTTAATCAGATCTACTTTTTTAACTCCTGAAAAAACAATTGCTAGGAAAACCAGAGAGGTTATTTTGGCGATTGAATTGGATTTTAGATATCCAAAAGACAAAATTTTAGAATGGTATTTAAATCAAATTCCTTTTGGACAAAATGCTTATGGAGTGGAGGCTGCTTCTGAAACTTATTTTGGAAAATCAGTGTCTGAAATTTCTTTACCAGAAGCTGCTGTTTTAGCAGCTTTGATCAAAGCTCCTTCTAAACTTTCGCCCTATGAAGAAGAAGGAAAAAAAATGCTTTTGGAAAGAAAAGATTATGTACTAGATAGAATGGTGAAATTAGGTTTTATTTCGGAAGAAGAAGCAAAAAAGGCAAAAGAGGAAGAATTGAAATTCAAAGAAAGGAAATTTACTCTCTTTGCCCCTTATTTTACTCTTTGGGTGAAAAGTTTGCTAGAAGAAAAATACGGAAGAGATTTTTTGGAAAAAGCAGGTTATAAGATCTATACTTCCTTAGATCCTGAGATTCAAAAAATAGCTGAAAAAGTAGTCAAAGAAGGAATTGAAAGAAATAAAAATTTTAGGGCTTTCAACGCTGGATTAGTAGCCATAGATCCAAGAAATGGGGAAATTTTGGCAATGACTGTGGGGGAAGGAAATTATTATGCGAACCCTTATCCAGAAGGCTGTATTCCCGGAAAAAATTGTAAATTTGATCCAAAGGTAAACATCTGTTTTTCTCTGAGACAACCAGGTTCTGCTTTTAAACCTTTTGTCTATGCAGCAGCTTTCGAAAGGGGATATACTGATGATTTTTTAGTTTTAGATGAATTTACGAATTTTGGAAAATGGGGCGATAAAGAATACACCCCAAAGAATTATGATGGTCGCTTCAGAGGTTGGGTGACTTTAAGAGAAGCTTTAGCTCAATCTCTCAACGTTCCCTCTATCAAAGTCCTCTATCTAGTGGGGGCAGATGAAAAAATAAAAGATAAACTTGGGATTAATAATTTTGAAGGAAAAAAAGAAGTCCTTCAAAGTGGAATTAAAAAAAGTTTGGATTTAGCAAAGGAATTAGGAATTACAACTTTAAAAAGACCACTTTCAGCTTATGGCCCTTCAATAGTTTTGGGAGGAGGGGAGGTTAATTTATACGAAATGACTTTAGCTTTCAGTGCTTTTGCAAATGGAGGCTTCAGGGTTTTGCCCAATCCAATTTTAAAAATCGAAGATTCTAAAGGAAAGGTAATTTATGAAGCAAAAACGCAAAAGATAAAAGTAATAAAAAAGGAGACAGCAGATTTAATAACTGACATCCTTTCTGATAAAGAAGCGAGAGCTCCAATGTTTGGAAGAGGTTCTTATCTTGATTTCCCCAATTTTAAAGTGGCGGTAAAAACTGGAACTACCCAAAATTTCAGAGATGCTTGGACAATAGGCTATGTCCCCTCTTTAGTAGTAGGAGTTTGGGTAGGAAACAACGATAACAGCCAAATTTTAAAACAACCCGGAGTAGCAGTGGCTGGTCCTATTTGGCATAGATTCTTAGAGAAAGTTTTACCCAAAAGAGAACTTAACTCATTTTGATAGGCATCAGTAAATAGTAGTAACTCTGATCATCTTTAGGCCTTAGCATTGCTGGTCCTTCAGGGTTTGTAAGATAAAAAATAAAATCTTCTTTCGCCATACTCGAAATCCCATCGAGCAAGAATTTATAATTGAAGGAAATTTTCATTTCTTTTCCTTTTATCTGAGAAAAAATCTCACTTTTAAATTCTCCTAAATCAGGATTCTCGCTCAAGATTTCTACCTTTTTTTCTTTGGGCAAAAATTTCAACTTCACTTCATTTATTTTGGAAGAAAAAAGGCTAGCTGTTTTAATTTTTTTGAAAAATTCTTCTGTTTTTAAAACAGCTTCTGTCTCAAATTTTTTAGGAACTATTTCTTCATAATTGGGGTATTCTCCCTCAATCAATCTGGAGGTAAAAATAATTTCTGGTTCTGGAGTTTCTATCATCTGAGCTTCAATAAAAATTTGGTTGGGAGAGAGATAAATTTTTATTTCCCTATCCTCTTTCGAGAAAATATTAAAAATTTCTTT
>CAYUTJ010000022.1:0-1363 GCA_964447735.1 uncultured Candidatus Saccharibacteria bacterium
GGGGGTTAGTTTTTATCAGTTATTTATTGTATATTCTTTTTCTACAATTTCTGTTTCCTTGTTCCAACAGATTCGCTGATTTCCTTTTTTAAAGATCAAATGTACATCAGTGACTACTGTTGTTAACCTCCAGCCTTGTTCTTCAAGTTCTTTTTGGGTAAAACGTTTTCCTTTCAATTTTTTCCCTCCAATGCTTCAATCTTAATAAAAATTTTAGAATTGTCAATTTAAAGAGGTTCAAATTTTAAGAAATATTTTTTAGGTTGAAGTTCTTTTCTAACAATTCTTGCCCAATTTTTATCAACCTCTGAAAGTTTTTTAATCTCATTTTTAACTTTAAAATAAGGATCAACAATTCTTGATTTACAAAAGATCATAGCATCATAATTTTTAGGATCATTTCTAACTTTAACTTTACCCTTCATTCTTTCAAAAAGAAGTTTTAATTTTTTATCCTTTTTTGCTTTTAATTTAATTTTGTTTAAAACTTCTTTATCTGTGGCAAAAAGATCTTTTCTCTTTAAATATCCTTCTTTTAGGCAATATTTCATAACATCACTTATCGTTTTAAACATTACTGCAGTCGCAAAACCAGAATAATAAACTTTATTTAAGAAATAAAATAATTTTGCATATTTTTTCGCGCTTTGAAAATTTTTAAAGACCCAAAGGTTGTTATATACAGATAGATTTTTCAAAAAATACTTAACTTCTTTCTTTAAAATTACCCCATTGCAGACAGCGCTCCTTAAAGAATAATCAATTCTGTCAGCACAAAGATCTGGAAGATCTTTTTCTAAAAGAGGGAAATTTTCTTTCTCTAGAATGTAATCCAAGTTAAGATTGTATTTTTTAAAGATTGATGGGATTTCAGAATTTTTGATAAAACTTTTAAGAATTTTATCTTGAAAAGATTGATCTTTTTCTGAACCTTCATCAACCACATAATCTATAGCATGTGAAAAGACACTATGAGAAACGTCGTGCAAAAGTCCTGCGATTTGCTCTTCAAAAGAAGCTTTGAATTTCCTCAATAAAATGAAAACACCTAAAGAATGTTCGAAACGAGTGAGTTTTTTAATTTTTTGAGAAAGAATCTTTTCAAAAACTGGTAAAAATCCAACTTGATCTATATCTTTCAATCTTTGTAAAGAAGGAGATTTTATCAATTCTAAAACTAGAGGATTTTCAATTTTGATTTTTCCATATATTCTATCTTTGTAGATCATTAATATTCTAAAACTTGATATTCTGAGGGATTTTTTACCCCAATTCCAAGTTCAATTGCCCTTTTAATTTGGGGTAATTCCCAAGGATTAATTCCTTGTGGAACTCTCCCCTATCATTACTAATTTTGGATCTT
>CAYUTJ010000022.1:1463-10656 GCA_964447735.1 uncultured Candidatus Saccharibacteria bacterium
AGATCCTCTTCAGAAATTACTTTTATTTTGTGTTTTTTTAAAAGTTTTGTCGTTACTCCATCACCTTTAATTATCTTATCAGAAAAAGTACCATCGTAAATCTTCCCGCATCCACAAGATGGACTTTTTTGTTTTAGAATTGCTTTTTTGACGCCTAAAATCTTTGCAATTTTTAAAACTTCTTTAGCTCCCTTTTTAAAATACTTTGTCACATCCTTTCCAGATTTTGTAATTACTCTCTTTCCTTTTTGTTCAGCAGGTTCTCTCGGTGTTGGTAATCCTCCTAGGATTTCAGGGCAAACTGGAATTAAAATTTTTTCTTTTGCCAATTTTAATACTTTTTTGTTTGGTTTTGACTTTCCATCGTATCTGCATTTTATCCCCAAAAGACAGGCTGAAACTAAAATTACTTCTTTTTTTGCCATTTTTAAATTTTACAAAAATAAAAAGAAGGGGCAAAACCCCTCTAAGCTGGAATTTGAATGATCTTACCTTCTTTAATTGCCTTTTCTAATTCTCTTTTCTTTTTCTCTGGAGGTCTGAATCTTTCATAGAGTGCTGTTTGTTCTTCATTCAAAAGCCAAATCATAATATCGTGGGGGCATCTTTTAAAACAGTTTTTGTCTTTTTCTAAAATTGAAACTGCAGGAATTTCGTTTTGGAAAGGACAATCTCTGCAAGGAATGGAGAAAATATTATGTAAGTAAAAATTAGCTTTAAAAGCATAAATCATTGAAGAGTTTCTTAATTTTCTTTCTAACTCTCCAATATTCAATTTTTAGCACCTAATTTAATTATAGAATGCCAATTCCTGAGAGAAAAGTTTTCAAACTAATGAAAAAAGCAACTAAAGCAATTATTTTTGTTAAAATTTTTTTATTTATTTTAGAAGCTATCTTGCATCCAATTTGAGCTCCCAAGAAAGTACCGATTGCCAAAGGAATTGCATATTCATATAGAATATTTTTTAAGAATCCATGGCTTAAAGCTCCAACTAAATTGCTCATTGCCATTGCAAATTCTGAAGTGGCTACAGCCACATGAGGGGGCACCCCCAATAGAATCATCGTTGAAGTATCTGTAATTCCTCCCCCTAAACCAGCCAAACCCGTAACGAAACCTCCCAAGAAACTACTAATTAGAGCTAAAAATGGGGATTTGAGCGAATATCTAAAGATCTTTCCTGAAGAATCAATAAACTTATTTTCTAACCAACCTCCATTATGTAGTTTTCCGTGTTCTGAAGTTTTGTTTTTAAACAAAAGAAGGGAAATTATCATTACTAAAAAACCACAAAATGCGGTTAAAATCCTATGAGGTACAATAGTAGTCAACCAAGCGCCCAAAATCACTCCCGGAAAATCTAAGATGTTGTAAAACAAACCTAATTTATAATCTATTCTTTTTTGCCTTAGATATCCTAAAGTAGCTGAAATAGCAGTAGCAGTAATTGCAAAAAGAGAAATTCCGACAACGTGATTAACTTCTAAATTAAAAAGTAAAATTAAAGAAGGAACAATTAAAAAGCCCCCTCCAAACCCAATAACAGATGAGAGGGCCCCAATAAGGGTTCCTAAAGGAACGAGAATCAAGAACAAACCCCATCTACCCATTTTTGTTCTCTTATTTTAGAAAATTTTTTATAACTTTTCAACAACCTGCTTGAAATATTCCAAAAACCTTTCTTCTCCTGCTTTCAACAAAGGTAAAACCGCAATATTCCTTTTCGCTTCTTCAATTTCTTTTCTCAAATTTTCTTTTTGAGCTTTTCTCTCTTGTAAAACCTTTTCTGGAACTTCGCCCGGTTTAAATATCTGAGCTGATTCTAGCATTTCTAATTCCTTCTGAAGCTGTTCTAAAGCAAATTGACTTCTGATTAAATGATATTCATAAGTCCAGATTTGTTCTTGAATTTGAGGAATGATTTTTTGAATAAAAAATTCTTTTTTAGTCATTGAATTTTTCTTTGACCTTTAAGAAAACTGATAGAATATATCAACTGAATCTCTTTCTTTTTCCAAAACCATAAAAATCTCTCCACAATTTTTGCATTCAAAAAGAGGATATCTTGCTCCCGGGTCTTCACCAGCAGGACCTGAAGCTAATAAATATCCCATTCCTCCAAGATAAATAATATCTCTACTTTTGCATTTTGGGCATTCTCTTAAATTTGCTCTCTCCATAAATTTTTCAATTGTGACCTTTCAGAAGTATTTTATCAAAAAAGTGAAATTAGTTAAAATTTTTAGCTTTAATTATTGTCAAAAGATTGTTTTTAAAAGAAATCTCTTTTTCTATTTTTAATTTGTTTTTTGCCATTAAATTCTTTAATCCTCCTTCCTGGAGAAAATTTTTAAAATTTAAATAATGTTCTTTTCCAGCAAAATGCTCAATCTTTTGAATAAAAAATGAAAATATATTCTTTGGTAAAGGAACTTGAAAATCAACAAAGATTAAGCTTTTTTCTTTTTTAACTACTCTCTTCATTTCAGAAATTACAAGATTTCTCTCTTTACTTTCGATTTCATGTAGTGCCAAAGAAATTAAAGCTAGATCAAAAGTAGAATCTTTAAATGGCAAATTAGTAGCTGAAGCTACTTCAAAATGGACATTTCTTATTTTTCTTCTTTCTTTTATCTTTTTGGCAAAATCAATCATTTGGGGATTCTTATCAATTCCAACAGCAAATGCGCTAACTTTTGCAAAATGAAAAATCTGATCTCCTGTTCCACAACAAACATCCAAAACTTTTTCTTCTTTTCCCACCTTAGAAAATTCAACAATAAATTTTCTTAAATCTTTCAAGAAAGGATCTATAAGATGTGAATAATTAAAAACAAAAAAGGACATTAGAAAAACTAATCAAGAAATATTCCCTTTAAGAGCTTTTAAAATTTTATCAATATAAAAGCAAGTTCCTTTACAACCTTCTTTAGCTTTAGGTGGCTCTTTTTGTTCTAATATTTCTTTGGCTTTTCTTAAAAGTTCAAAAACTTTGTGCTTATTAAATCCAATATCAATGATCTTAACTTCAAACTCCAAATGAAATTTAACATCGTCTAAAAGTTCTGATTTTGGTTCACAATAAACTAAAGATAGTTTGGAAACTGGCTTTTTGTGAGACAAAATTGCATAACCGTTTAATTGAACTTCATAAAGAGGAAGGAGTTCATTTTGTTTTAAAGTATATCTTGCAGTCTTGAAATCAACTATATGTAAAGTTCTATCTTTCAACTCAAAAACTACATCTGGGTCGCCTCTTAAAATTAATCCGGTGTTTTTGTCTTTGGCTACTAAATATTTTCTAGTATGAATCCTCTCTACTGTTCCCATTTCTTCCAAATCTACTTGTCTCACTACATTAGGAATCTGCAACCAATCAGGAAGTTTTTTTCTGTTTAAAAAAGAACGAGAAACACTCTTTTTGCTCGCTCCATCTATCACATTAAAAATTCCTGGAAAGCGAGTGGGAAAAGGACCAAAATGTCTTTCGAACCAAAAGCACCTCGGACAAAAATCAGGTAAAGCTAAATTTCCCAAATCCTTGACCCCAATGTATTTTAATCTTGAATTTTCCATTTTTATAAAAGTTTAAAGTTATTAATTTCTAAAGAAAATTTGTAACCTAAAAATTTTGCAGCCTTTCTGCAATAAACCATTCTGTTTGTAAAAATTTCAAAATATTCCATGATTGGAACGAATTTTGTGTCTATTTTCAATTTTAGAGCGATTTTCTTTTTGGATTTTTCGAAAATTAACTTTGTCCAATAAGCTCCGTAATTTACTCTATCATGAATATCTCTCATTATTTCTTTTAAACTTTTAGGATAAACTCTTTCTCTTCTCACATCTGATTTGTCAGCTAAAATTAAAACTGCTGCTACTGGAGAGGGAATTGCCATTTCGGGTTTATCATGGGCACAAATTGCTTGCATGATAGTTGTTAAAGGGCCGATTTTAAATTTTTCTTTGAAAACCTCGTAAAATAAAACAGCCCCCAAATAATGATGATGCGATCTTGAAAGAAAATTACCCATGTCATGACAAAATCCTGAAATTTGAGCCATTTCTTGCTCTTGCCTTGAAAGCCCGATTTCTTTGGCTAATTTTTTGGCTCTGTCTGCAACAAATTGAACATGTAAAATTCCATGGTTTGTATAACCTTGCCTTTTCAGAGCAATCTCACTCTTTCTAATAAATTCTAATATATGGGGGTTTTCTTTTACTTTTTTAAATTCAACCATTTTATTTATTTTCTCAAAAAAATTTTAATTTTTCAAGGATTTTCATTAAAATCTTTTAATGGAGAAATTTTCAGCCATCTTACACAATATCAGAAGTTGCTATAATGTTGGAGCGATTTTTAGAACAGCCGATGCTGTTGGCATTGACAAAATTTATTTGACAGGGTATACACCTTCTCCAAAAGAAAAACCAGAGAAAATTAAAAAAACAGCTTTGAGAGCTGAAAAATTTGTTTCTTGGGAAAAGAAAAGAAATTTAAAAAAGTTAATAGAAAAATTAAAAAAGAAAGGTTTTAAAATTTTAGCTTTAGAAACTGAAAAGAAAGCTTTACCCTATTTCAAATTCAAGCCGAAATTTCCTTTGGCAATTTTGGTAGGAAATGAGGTTAGGGGAATTGATAAAAGAACTTTAAAAAAAGCCGACTTTGTCTTAAAAATTCCAATGTTTGGAAAAAAGAGCTCCTTGAATGTTGCTATAGCTTTTTCGATTTTGGCCTATTATTTGAGAATAAAATTTCAAGATTGAACCTTCTTTTTTCTTCTGTGCTCTCTCCAAAAATCAGCAGCTTCAGGAGAGAATTTTTCTAATTCTAGAAGGATTTTGGCTTCAATTTCAGCTGTAAAAATTATTCTCCTTCCTTTTAAAAATTTTAAAACTTCTTTAGTGACTTTCTCAACAATCTCATTTTTCTTTTCCTGAGGAAGATTTGTTTTTTCCACAACTGAAATTAAAGCCTTTTTAATTTTGTTTAAATTAAATGATTCTTTTTTTCCTCCTTTTTTAATAACTTGTTTTATCATAATTTTTCAGTTTCCCTTTGATAGTCAATTTTTGCTTCAAAAATCACTTGTTTTACTATTTCAGGATCTTGGATCTGATCTAGCAGAAATTGGCCTTTTTCTCCAGCAGTTTGAATTCTCAAATTTCCAAAATGATAAATTGAAGGCAAAATTCCTTTAATAAAGACTGTTAAATCTTGAATTTTATCTAGGGAAATACTGGCATATTTAATATTGAAAAGACCAACTAATCTTGCAGAAATTATTCTCCGATTGGTTATTACCCAATAAGTGAGATAATATTGTGTGACAACATAAAAAATCAAACTCCAAAGAATTGGTAAAGTCAAAGATAAAATAAAAATTAAAACAAAGTTCAATCTAAATTCTGTAATCTGAGGAAAATTTTCAATCAAAAAATCGGGCCAACTAATCTTTTTAAAAAACAAAAACAAAATTAAAAGAAAAATGAAAAATGAAATTAAAAGCAGAGGAAAAACTTGAAATTGCAACACTATCGGATGGCGTCTTTTTAAAAGATAAATTCTTTCTTTTTCAAGTAGTTCTAACATTTTAGATAAAAATGAAAGTAAATAAACTCAACAAAAAAAATAAAACCAAACCAGAAAATAAGAAAGTTAAAATTTGTTTTTCTCTTAAAGAAACTAAAGGTCTGAATCTTTTAAAATGATAGAAAATCACAAAAGCAAAGCCAAAAGAAAAAATATAAGTTGAAAAAAACAAAATGAACAAAATTGTCTTAATCATGTTCAAATTCTGGACCGTGGCCAGGATAGATTTTCATTCCTGATTTTAAAATTTTTTTTATCTTTTTTAAAGATTCTTTTAAATCTTTTTCAGAACCTCCTGGCAAATCCCATCTTCCAAAACCATCTTGGAATAAAGTATCTCCTGTAAAAATAAAATCTTTCCCCAAAATGCAAATTGAGCCTTTTGAATGGCCAGGGGTATGAATAATTTTTAAAAATTCATCCCCAATCCTTATTTCTTCTCCCCCATCTAAAAATTGATCTGGTTGAAATTTAATAAAATCTTTTTCTCCTTTATGAATTAAAATTTTAGCTCCTGTTTTTTCTTTAAGTTTTAAAGCTCCTAAAGTATGATCCCAATGGTAATGAGTTAAGATAATATAAAGTAGTTTTTTGCCCTCTATCTCTTTTAAGATCTTTTTCAAACCCGCTCCGGGATCTATTACAATAGCTTCTTGTTTTGAAATTAGAATGTAGCAATTAGTTAAAAGAGGGCCGACAACTAATTTTTTAATTTTCATAATTTGCAAAAAATCTTAAAGCCTTTGGTAAAATTTTAATTTCAAAAAATTTTTGAGGTCTTTTCACTTCCCCATCAATTTCCCAAACTATTTTTTCTTTTGAACTGATTTTCAGAGGAGAAGAAAACAAAAAAGTTTTAACTTCTGGAATTTTAAGATGTTGACCTCTAGTGGCTAAAAATAGAGTTTTAAAAGCTTTCATTTTCCCAAGAGGTAATATTTTACAAAGATTGAATTTTCCATCTGAAATTTTAGCTTCAGGATTAATTTGAAAAATTCCACCGTAACTTTGAGAATTAGTGATTGCAATCAAAACTATTTTGCCTTCAAAATTAATCTCTTGAGATTCAATTTTAACTTCATAGTTTGGAATTTTAGCGACAATTTCTTTTAATGCTGCGAACAAATAACTCAAATCTCTTGGTAAAAAAGAGTATTTTTCTTTTAGTTTATTTGCCAAATCATTTATTTTCGCATCAAAACCTAAACTAAAACAATTAATAAAATAGCTTTCGTTTACCTCTCCAACATCGACTGATACTTTTTTTCCTTCTTTTATTATTCTAAAAGCTTCTTTTATGTTTTTTGGAATTCCCAAAGCTTTTGAAAAATTATTCCCGCTGCCTGTTGGCACAATTCCGACTGTAAGTTCTTTTGAAATTTTATCTTTAGCCTGCATTATTCCGTTTACTCCCTCTCCAATTGTTCCATCACCACCAACAAAAACAATCTTATCAAACCCTTCTTCGATTGCTTTTTTAGCTAAATTTTTAGCACTATTTTTACCTTCCTTCTCTGTCAGTTCTATATCAATCTCAAAACTGTTTTTAAATTCTAAAATTTCTCTCTCCAACTCCTCTCTTAGAGGAGGCTTGATTATAAATTTGAACTTCATACTCTTTTTCCTTCCAAGAAAGTTTTTGTTCTTTTAATGTGTTTTACTCCAGCTAAAATTACTGCAGGTATGGCTATCTTAAAAACTTGAGGGAAAAGGAAGAAAATTACAATTAAAGCTACAAAGATTCCAATCATTCTTCCTAAAACTTGTGAAATTAAAATTGTAAAAAGAGTTTTTATCTTTTCTTTTAAACTTCCTTCAAGTTTAATCTTTCCTTTTTGCATCAAAAATTCTACTAAATAAATAAAAACTCCTATTGTGATTAGTGCTAAAACTAAAACCTTCCAATCCAAATAAATCAAAGTCCCTGCTAAAGTAGCTAAACCTCTTCCTCCTTTAAACTTTAAATAAATTGGCCAATTATGACCTAAAACCGCAGAAAAAGCAGCAATTGAATAAGCTATCCAAAGAAAAGGTACAAAGCATCCTTTACTCAAAGATTCTGCTATATACAAGGATAAAGCGCCTTTTCCAACATCACCAATTAGAGCTAAAGCGGTTGCCTCAATTTTCTTTGTCGCTCTCCAAACGTTAGCTGTTCCTACATTTCCAGAACCTATTTTATAAAGATCTTTTCCGTAGAGAGAGGCTATAATATAGCTAAAGGGAATAGATCCTATTAAATAGCAAAAAAGAAAAATAATTGTTCCCCAAATGATTAAGACCCAAGGCATTTTTCTTTTAATTTTTTAATGACCTTTGCTTTCTGACAAATAGGTTTAATTTCTTTTGGTTCTTTTTTAGGTTCCCAGATTTTATCTTTTTCAATAATGTGAATTATTTTAAAATTTCTTTTTTCTAATTCTTGGGAAATGAAGGCTCTATGACATTTCCAAGGAAATCTTTCTGCACACAAAATAGCTGTTTTCTTCTTTTTTGCAATTTCTATTAATCTTTCCAATCCCTCTTTAAATTCCTTTGTCTTCATGTAATTTTCGTATCCTCCCTCTCTAAATCCTCCTAATTTTTCAATGTGAATGTAATCTATTTTCTGTTCTCTCAAGAATCTTTCTAAATTTTCTTTTTTGAAATGAGGAAAGAGTCTTGAAGTGGGAAAATGTCTCACATCAACTACAGCTTCAATTTTGTATTCTTTTAAAATTTCCAGAAATTCTTTTTGAGATCTGTTTGACGTTCCTAAAGTAAAAATTTCCATTAACTAATTTTAGTTCCAATTCTCTCTCCTTTCAAACATTTTTCTAAATTTCCCTTTTTAAATCCTAAAATAAAAACTTTTCTTTTTCCTTGCGCCATTTTCAAAGCTTCCTCTACTTTATGAATCATTCCGCCTGTAACATCGATCTTATCAGCTTTCTTTAAATATTTTTTAATTTTTAAAAATTTCTTTTTTGTAATTTCTGAAATTACTTTTCCTTTTCCATCCAAAACTCCTTCAACATTGCTCAAGAGGATAATCTTTTTTGGTTTTAATTTTTCTGCCAAAAATCTAAAGATCTTTTCTGTTGATAGAATTTGGCAACCCTTTTTGGTATCACAAACTACATCTCCAAAAACAACGGGTACCAAATCATTCTTTAAGTAATTTTTTATTGGGTCTATAAAAAAGGATTTTATTTTGCCATTTTGAGTTAAAATAAAAGCTGAGGGTTGAACTGAAATTGCTCTCTCCCCTGCTCTAATTAATTCTTTGACAAAAATTCTATTTAAAGTTGAAGCATCATCTTGAACTATGCAATGTCCGATTTTGCTTTTTTGGTGAATGTAACCTTCTTTTGTTTTAAATTCTTTTGCTGAAACATGAGCAAAAGAACCTCCTCCATTTCCGATCAAGAGTTTAATTTTATATTTTTTTCTTAAATTTACAATTTCTTTTGAAATTTCTCTGATTTTTCTCAAATTCAAAGTGTAGGGCTTTTTCTTTGTAATTAGAGAGCCTCCAATTTTAATGAAAATTAAATCTTTCTTCATTAATTTGATTTTAGCGAAAAAAAGAAAAACAAAAAATAAACCCCGAAAATG
>CAYUTJ010000023.1:0-9999 GCA_964447735.1 uncultured Candidatus Saccharibacteria bacterium
TTGTGTCAAGCCTTTACGAAAAAATTAGGAAAAAATAGATATTTTCCCCTATTTTAGAACTTTGTGAAGAAAAAATTCTGAAATTTTTAAAATTTTCCTTTCTATTGGAGGAAAACTTAAAATATAAGCCTTGATCCACTCCCAAATTTTAAGAAATAAGGATTTAATTATTTTAAAAGAAAATTTCATTCCTTTTTGAGTGCCTTGCCAAATCTCCTTTCTTTTCCCCCAGCCTTTCTTTAAAAGTTCCTCAAGAGATTTGTTCCACTCCCCTATTACTTTTTTAATGCTCGTTGCAGAGAAAGTTTCAGTTTCTGAATTTTTTTCTGAAAGAGCAAACAGAAAATTAAAATTTAGAAAAAGAAAGAAAAAAATTAACAAAAAAGCTAATTTCTCTTTCATTCTTTATTGTGATACATTATTTAAAATTTGTCAAGATTTCAATTTTTCTTTTGCAAATTTGATTCTTTCTAAGGTTTTTTCTTTCCCTAGAATTTCAGCAATGTCAAATGGAGGTGCAGAAGCTTTCTTTCCAGTCAAAGCTACTCTAAAAGGCCACAAAAGATAACCCCTATCTCCTACTTCCTTTCCAATTTCTTTTGAGAATTCAAGAGCCTCTTTCAATAGAGTTTTCTCTAAGTTTTCTTTTTTCCAGTTTTCATTTTTTATTCTCTTTAAAATATTTTCTAATTTTGAAAAAGCTTTTTCAAGATCCTCTGTTGTTTCATCTTTCCATTTTAAAAGATCTTTCTCATAAACTAATTCTTTTTTAAAGAAAAAATCTGTCAATTCAGAAATTTCAGAAAGTTTCTTTAATCTTTCTTGGTAAAGAGCAATGATTTTTTGGATTTTTTCCAAAGACATTTCCTCTTCTGTTTCTTTTACTTTAAAAACTTGAACTATCTCTTTTGCTCCATAGGCTGGAGGAAATTCTTTTTCTTTGAAAGAAGGCAAGATCAATCCAGCTTCGATCAAGTAAGGAATACAAAGCTCAGTTAAGATTTCAACAGGTTTTTGCCTGATATAAAACCCATTTAAAGAATCTAATTTTTTAATATTAAAAACTGCTCCTCCTTTTTGAACTCTTTCTAAAGAAAATTCTTTGATTAGAGATGGTAAAGAGAAAATTTCTCTTTCTGTGCCTGGATTCCAACCCAAAAGAGCGATGAAATTGACGATGGCTTCTGGTAAATATCCAAGCTTTTTGAATTCTGAAACTCCCACAGCTCCATGCCTTTTAGACAATTTCGATCTGTCAGGAGCCAAAATTAAGGGTAAATGAGCATATTTTGGATGATAAAAACCTAAGGCTTCTTGGAGTAAAATTTGTTTTGGAGTATTCGGCAAATGTTCTTCTGCTCTAATTACATGAGAAATTTTCATTTCAAAATCATCAACAACGCAGGCGAAATTGTAAAGAGGAGAAGTTAAATTTTTGGCAATAACAAAATCTCCAATCAAAGAAGCATCGAATTCCACTTTTCCTCTAACTAAATCTTCAAAAGCTACTTTTTTTGCTGGAGTTTTAAATCTAATTACAGCTTCCCTTCCTTCTTTTAAATATTTTTCAACTTTTTCTTTTGGTAAATCCCTACATTTTCCAGAATATCTTGGAGCTTGGCCAATCGAGAGAAAATATTGTCTCTGAGCTTCCAATTCTTCTTTTGAGCAAAAACAATAATAAGCTTTGTCTTCCGATAATAACTTTTCTAAATATTTTTTATAAATTTTGCCCCTTTTAGATTGTCTATAAGGTCCGTAAGGTCCTCCAATATCAGGGCCCTCATCCCATTCAATTCCTAACCATTTTAAAGAATCTAAAATATCTTTTTCATATTCTGGTTTTGATCTTTCAAAATCTGTATCTTCAATCCTTAAAATAAAAACACCTTGATATTTTTTAGCAAAAAGGAAATTGAAAAGAGCAGTTCTTGCTCCTCCAATATGTAAATATCCTGTAGGTGAAGGAGCGAACCTTACTCTTACTTCTCCCGGCTTTATGAACTTAAATTTTTCAGGATCCATCAATTAAATTTTGAAAAAAATTTTATTTTTTTGTCAAATAAGAGATAATCTCTTTTGCAATTTTAGTTGCTGCTTCTGGTTTTGCAAAACTTTTGGCAGCTTCTTTCATTTTTTCCATTCTTTTTTTGTCTAGAATAAGATTTTTTAAAGTTCCAACAAAAAAACCAGGAGTTAAATTTACTTCTTCTATTATAATGGCTGCTCCCTTTTGAGCATAATAGTAAGCATTTTTTAACTGGTGATTTTGAGCAGCTTCTGGCAGAGGGATTAAAATGGAAGGCTTTCCTAAAGCTGCAATTTCAAAAATAGTTCCTGCTCCTGCCCTTGCTACGACTAAATCTGCTAGACAATAAGCCATTTTTAGTTCCTTTTCTTTTAGAAAGGGAAAAAGATGATAATATTTTTTGAATTCTTCTTTAATTAAAAAGCGAGTTACCGTTTTTATCTTTTCAAAATTTGCAAATCCTACTTGATGAATAATTTCAAAGATTTCTAATAATTGATTCAAAACTTCCAAAATTTTTTCATTTATTCTCTGAGCTCCCTGAGAGCCTCCCAAGATTAATAAAACCGGTTTCTCACCGCTAATCTTTAAATATTTTTTTGCCTCTTCTCTGTCAGCTTTTAAAAGATCAACTCTTATTGGATTTCCCACAAAGATCATTTTCTTTTCAGGAAAATAAAGAGTTTTTTCGAAAGAAACGAAAATTTTTCTTGAAAATTTAGAACAAATTCTGTTTGCCAATCCTGGAACTGAGTCAGATTCGTGCAAAAAAACAGGAATTCTTAAGATAAAAGCTGCTAAAGTTACTGGAAAAGACCCAAATCCTCCTTTTGAAAAAATCAAATGAGGTCTCGAGAACAATAGAATAAAGAAAGATTGCAAAAATCCAATAGGAATTTTAATTAGGTCAATAATGTTTAAGATGAAACTTTTTGGACTAAAATATCTTCTAATTTTTCCAGTCAAAATTCCAATAATTTTTATATCTTCTCCGGGAAACAAAATTTGACTCCAAGGATCTTTGGGCCCTAAATATTTAAAAATCACTTCTCCTGGCCAGAGTTTTTTTATTTCTCTTGCGACTGCTATTATAGGAATTGAATGCCCTCCTGTTCCTCCTCCAGTAAAATAAATTTTTAATTTTTTCATTTCTTTTTTGAAATTTTAATTAGAATAGATAAACTTAGAATTTCACAAAGAAGATGGGAACCCCCATAGCTTACAAAAGGCAAAGGAATTCCAGTCATCGGTAAAATCCCAACCATTGAACCAATGTTAACAAAAGTTTGAGCGAAAATCCAGGTTAAAATTCCAAAACAAACTAATCTGGAAAAAAGTTCCTTTTTTTGCATTCCAATTTCGAAAATTTTCCAGAATAAAAGAAGATAAAGCAAAATTAAAATCGAAGCTCCTAAAAATCCTGTTTCCTCTGCAAAGACTGCAAAGATTGAATCTGAAAAAGAATGAGGTAAAAGCCCCAGTTTTTCTTCAGATAATCCCAAACCCTTTCCAATGATTTTGCCAGATCCTATTGCAATTTCAGCTTGTTTTGTGTGATAGGAAATTCCCAAAGGATCTAATTCTGGATTGAGAAAACTAAGGATTCTTCTCATTCTGTAAGGGGCAATTTTCACTAAAGGTAAAAAAGCCAAAATTCCCATAGATAAAATCAAAACAGTTTGCCAAAGAGGAGTTTTTGCTAAAAAAAAGAGAGAGATCGAAATTGCAAAAATGATCACTAAAGTCGAGATATCAGGTTGAAGAATTAAAAATACAGAAATAAAAACCAAAATTAGAATAAAAAAGAAAAAGGTTTGGTTCAATTTTTTCTCTTCCTTTTTTAGCCTTGTTTCAAGCCAACTAGCTAAATACAGAATAAATGTTAATTTTAAGAATTCTGAAGGTTGGAAAGAAAAATTTCCAATTTTCAACCATCTCGCTCCTCCTCTAATTTTTACTCCAAAAGGAGGAAAAAATACTAAAATTAACAAAATTAAGTTTAAAAGCAAAATTAAAGGCGTGTATTTTTTTATTTTTTTAAAATTCAATCTGAAGATTAAAAAAGAAATCAAAACTCCAGGTAAAAAACCAAAGAGAATTTGATGTTTTAGATAATGAAAGCTGTTTCCAAAATTTAAGAGAGATAATGGAGCTGATGCTGAGTAAAGGATTAGAAATCCGAGGGAAATTAGCAAAGAAGAAATTATCAAGAGTTGGGAATCAATTTTTTCCATAATATTTTACATATTTTTTGAAAAGATTTCCTCTCTCTTTGTAATTTTTAAAGAGATTAAAGGAAGGAGAAGCTGGAGACAAAAGACAGATTTTTCCTTTTTGGGTCTTTTCAAAAGATAATCTCACAGCATCTTTCATATTATCGACAAAAAATATTTCAATTTTTCTTCTTTTCTTGTTCAATTTTAAAATCTCTTTTAAAATTCTTTCTCCAGTATCTGGAAATAAAATTAAAGTTTGAACTTTACTCTTTAAAATCCTTTTTGCTAAGTTTTTAAAATCCAATCCCCTATCGTATCCGCCTAAAATCAAAGTTTGGACCTTTTCTCCTAAAGTATTTAGAGCAAAAATTGTAGTTTCTGGAATAGTAGATAAAGAATCATTATAAAAATAAATTCCTTTAAAGGAACCTAAAAATTCCAATCTATGGGGCAAACCTTTGAAATTTTGAATTGCTTTTTTGATTTTTGTTTTTGGAATATTGAATATTTCTCCAACTTTGATTGCGCAAGCTATATTCAACAAATTATGTTCTCCTTTTAAAGGAATTTTTGAAATTGATATTCCAATATTCTGCAGAATGTTAGAATAATTTTTTATTGGAATTTTTTTGGCTTTTGATTTTTTGGCAATTTTTTTAATATTTTTATTTCTGAAATTGTAAATTAAAAAATCTTCTTTTTTTTGCCAGAGACAAATGTTAGCTTTTGCCATTAAATATTCCCTAAAGTTTTTGTAATAATCTAAGTGTTCTGGAAAAATGTTTAAGAAAACCGCAATTTGAGGAGATTTTCTAAGATTGTAAAGTTGATGACTCGATAACTCATAAACATAGATTTTTTCTTCTGAATCTGAAAATAAAAGACTCAGAGGGGGCTTTCCAACGTTTCCGACCAAATGTACTTTTAGCCTCCCTTCTTTTAAAATTTTGTAAATCAAATTAGAAGTTGTACTTTTTCCTTTAGTGCCTGTAACTCCAACAATTTTTCCTTTGCAATTTTGAAAAAAAATTTCAGTTTGGGAAGTAATTTTTCCTTTTTTAAAAGCTTTTTCTATTTCTGGCAAGTGAATCGGAATTCCTGGAGATTTAACAATTAAATCATAATTTTTTAGACTTTTAAGATAATTCTTTCCCAAATGCCATTTAACATTTTTGATTTTTGATTTTTTGATTTTTAAATTTTTATCTGCAATTCCAATTTTCTTTTTGGGAAAAATTTTTCTCAAAAACTTTAAAGTATCTTTTCCTTCTTTTCCAAATCCTAAAATTAAGATTTTTTTATTTTTTAAATCTTTTAATTTCATTCCAATTTAAAGATAGCATAATTTTTTTTATTTTCGAAGTTTTGATAACATAAAATAAAAAGATGCCGGCTAATTTACCTCCACAATTTTTTGAGCTTCAAGAAAAGCTAAAAAGGACCCAAGATATTGAAGAGAAAATTGAAATTTTGAAAGAAATGTTAGCTATTTGTCCAAAGCACAAAGGAACTGAAAAAGTTCAGAGAGATCTTAAAAAGAAAATAGCAAAATTAAAAAAAGAATTAGAATCATCTAAGAGAGGAAAAGGAGGTGAAGACTTTTACGCTGTAAGTAAAGAAGGCGCAGGACAAATAGTGATTTTAGGACCTCCGAATTCAGGAAAAACAAGTTTGATTAATACATTAACAGGCTCTAATTTCAAAGTTGCTGACTATCCTTTCACTACAATTTATCCTCAACCTGCGATGATGCCCTTTGAAGATATTCAGATTCAATTAGTGGATACCCCTCCCCTAACAAAAGAATTTTCACCTGGCTGGTTGAAAAATTTAGCAAAAAATTCTGACTTAGTTTTGGTTTTATTCGATGCCAAAGATTCTCAACTTAAAAAGAGAATCAAAGAAATAAAAGAAATCTTTGAAGACTGGAATTTGAAAAATAAGAAAGCCCTGTTTTTGATAAATAAAATTGAGTTTTTAGAAAAAGAAAAATTAAAAGAGATTACAGAAGAAACAGAAATTGGATTTTCAATCTCAGTTTCAAAGAAAATAGGGCTTGAAGAATTAAAGAGAAAAATTTTTGAGAATTTAGAAATAATTAGGGTTTATTCTAAAAAACCTGGCAAAGAACCTGATTTTTCTCACCCCTTTGTTTTAAAGAAGGGCTCTTGCCTTTTAGATTTAATAGAGGAGATTCATCACGATTTTTTAAAAACTTTTAAATTTGCAAAACTCTTTAAAAAGAATTCAAAAAAACCACTTATTGTGGGAAAAGATTACATTCTTCAGGACGGGGATATTATTGAGATTCACTAATTTTTTCAAAGACTTTCAAGAGAAAAGGAAGTTTTTGGTTTTCTTTTTTCCATCTTTCAAGAGACATTTTAAAAGCTAAAAAACTTTCCTTTTTTGTTCCAACACATTCGAAAGGTTTAAATTTTCTTTTTCCAATCAATTGAAGCATCAAAGGTAAAAGAGATTTTTTTTCAAATAAATTCTTTTTGAAAATTTTAATTATCCTATTTCCTATAAATGGATAAAGACAAGTAAAAACAAAAAGACATTTTGGACATTTCCCGCACCATTTTTTAATAGGTCTTTTCTTTCCAGAATAAGTTTTAAAGGCTTCATTACAACTTAAGAAAGCATCGAAATACTGAGGAAACTGAGAAAAAAGAGCTGAGATTTCAATTTCGTAAAGATCTCTTAAAAGGGAAAAATATTCAAGCTTTTTTGCTAAATATTTTTTTGTGTATTCTCTGAATTTTCTCTCAAAATCTTTTGTTTTTGAATATTGATGATTGATGATTCTTCCCAAATATTTTAAATTTCCTTCTTCTGCACTTTTTTCATTAGAGAAAGCAATAAATTTGCATCCTTTCAAACAAGCCACCAAAACTGATAGAAAACTTAAATAAGCAGTAAAAGGAGTATGGCCGTTTAAAAATCCTTTTTTATTCAATTCTAAAAGTTTTTTATCAATTTTTCTTTTTACAAAAACCTTTTCTTTTATTTTTGAAATTTTAATAACTTTTTTGTGAGGTGCTTGTGGATTTAAAGAAAATAAAATCAATTTTTTTCCCATCATTTTCAAATATTCAACCGTTACCACAGAATCTTTGCCTCCTCCAACAGGGACTAAAATTTTATCTGGGTCTAGATTTTTCTTAAAAATCTCTCTTTTTTCTCCCTTAGCTTCAATTTTGATAAATTTTTTCCTAAAATCAATTTTGTTTTCATAAAAGAATTGCCCCATTCCCTTTAAAATTAAATTTTTCCACCATTTGATTTGTTCTTTAGTTAAAGAACCTGTTAAAATTTCAATCTCTGGAGAACAAGTTGATTTCCAATAACTTAAAATTTCAATTAAGCCCAAATTAAAGATCAAATTTCCTAATGCCCTCTCCCCTACTCTTTTGACCTCTTTTTGTCTTATACCTTCAATTAAAATTTCTGGATGAAATTTAATGTTAGGTTCAATCTTAAAATCAAAAGAAATTTTAAGCCCCTTTGGTTTTAATTTAAAATCGAAAGATTCAAAGATAAATTTTGGATATTTTTTTCTTAAAATTTTTACTTTCATCTTAATAATCTAACTGCAACTCCTAAAATTGCAAAAACAATAGACAAAATCCAAAACCTCATTGTTACCTGATAAGGAGGCCAACCTTTGGCTTCAAAATGATGGTGAATTGGAGTACAAAGCCAGATTTTTTTCTTTCTAAATTTTTTTGACAAAAGTTGTAAAATCACGGAAGAAACTTCAATTACTAAAATTCCGGCAATGATTGGCAAAACTAAAACAGAATCTGTTAAAAAAGAAACAACTGCTAAAGTTACAGTCAATCCCATAACTCCTGTTTCTCCCATGTAAAATTTTGCAGGAGGGACATTATACCATAAAAACGCAAACAAAGTTCCGACAATGGCTGCGCAAAAAGTTGCCAAATCTGCTTTCTGTTGCGAAAAAGCTAAAATAGAAAGGGCTCCAAAAATCGAACCAAAAACCCCTCCAGCTAATCCATCCAAACCGTCTACAATTCCTCCTGACCAACAAGCTAGAGTAACCAAAACAAAAAGAGGAATAATAAAAGGGCCAATTTTCACATCAATACCTGCTGGAAAATCAAAGAATAAAGGAATATGAATCGTGTCCCAGTTTAATTTAAAGTAAAACCAGCACCCTCCAACCAAGCCAATTAAAGAAACAATTATCAATCTTCTCCAAAATCCCATTCCTCCTCCAATATATTTTCCTTTTCCATAAACAGTCAAAATATCGTCAATCAAACCAACAATCGAAGCTGAAATAAGAGCAAAAAGAGGAAGCCAGGTTTGAGATCGTGATAAAAAATTTAATTTTTTTAACCACCAAATATCGGTGATTTTAGCTAGAAAGAAAACAAAAAAGATAACAAAAGAGACAGAAAGCCAAATTAAAAGCCCTCCTCCTCTAGGTACAGAAACTTCTCTTTCTCTGTGTAAATTTTGAAAAACTGTGGCTTTTTCCCCACTGATTGCTTTCTCTCTGGGCTTTTTTTTGAAAAATTTAATTTTGTTTAAAAAATTTATTAAAAGAGGAGCAAAAAAGAGTGAAATGAAAGCAGTCACTCCGGCAAAAAAGAGTGCCTTTGTAATATTAAATGTGAAATCAAATTTTGCCATTGATCCAGTCGACTAACTTTTGCATTTGAATTATTCTTTCTTGGCTAGATTTGGCTCCCAAGATAATGTTTAAAAATAAAATTCCCTTTTCATTTTTAAAAACAAAAACCATGCATCCCCACCCTTCATTTTTATTCCCTATTTCAGAACCCGGCAAAAATCCGGTTTTTCCTCCAACCATTTTTTGATTGTCTGGAAGTTTTATTTCAAAGATTGAATGAGGAGCATCATAAATTGTCTTTTCAGTTGAAATCCTCAAAATTTCAGGTTTTTCTCTTAAAATATACTTTACTAATTTTGCTAGATCTTCTGCTGTAGAGACATTTAATCCTCCATCTTTCAAACCAGTAGGATTGAAAAAAGTTGTATTTTTCATGCCAATTTCTCTTGCCTTTTGATTCATCTTTTCTACAAATTTTTTAACTCCCATTTTTTCAGCCAAAGCAAAAGCAGCGTCATTACTAGAATAAACGAGCATTAAACTCAAAAGTTTTCTTACAGAAAAGACTTCTCCTTCTTTTAAATTTCCATAATTTGGAACGTTTTGTTGAGAAGCTGCTTTTTTTGAAATTTCAATTTCCTCATAAAGATCATAATTCTCAAAAGCTATGACAGCTGTCATCAATTTTGTTAAAGAGGCAATTGGTAAGATTTTTTCTGGGTTTTTTTTAAATAAAATTTTTTCTCTCTCTGATGAGAAAATTTTTAAAGATAAGGCAGATTCAACATCTAAATTCAAAGGAGGTCTTTTTGGTGTTTTAATTTCAACCAAAGGGATTTCTTCAAAAGGTTTTCCAATTTGAGCATAGAAGAAATCTTCCAAACTTTTTTGAAAAAAATCTATTGGAAAAACAAATAAAAATCCCAAAAAAATTCCAATAAAAAAATAAATTAAATTTTTTCTCATTCTTCTTTTTTCCTCTTTAATCTCAAATCAACCCTTTGCATATCTCTTGGGAACAAAGAAGCTTCTCTAATATTTTCTAAATTTAAAATTTGTTTTGTCAATCTTTCAGCCCCAATTGCAAATCCTCCTTCAGGTGGCATTCCATATTTGAAAGCTTGCAAATAAAATTTGAAATTTTTAGG
>CAYUTJ010000024.1:0-9839 GCA_964447735.1 uncultured Candidatus Saccharibacteria bacterium
GGAGGATGAGTGGAGAACAATTTTGCCAAAAAACTTGTCTTTTGTTCTCCTTTGAAAGGATTGGCAATGAACAAATGAGCTGTAGCTAGAGAGGCTTTTTTCATTTGGTTTTTATCTTTGGCGATCTTTTCTAAGGCTGAAGCTAATCCTTCAGGATATCTTGTAATTAAGGCTCCCGTGGCATCTGCTAAAAATTCTCTTTTTCTCGAGATTGCAAGTTGAATTAATTTAGCACAAATTGGAGCCAAAATGGCAGCTACTAGTCCAAAGATCCAGAAAAAATTCCCTCCTCTTTTTTTCCTATCTCTTTTCCCAAATCCCCAAAAAGAAATTCTTAAAAACCAATTTGACAAAATTGCCACAAAACCAACTAAGGTAACTAGAATTGTTTGCAATAGCATGTCTTTGTTTCCAATGTGGGCTAATTCATGGGCAATTACTCCTTCTAATTCAACTTTTTCTAATTTTTCTAAAAGCCCTCTTGTAACTACAATCGTTGCATGATTTTTATCTCTACCTGTAGCAAAAGCATTAGGTTGTTCCTCCTCTAAAATGTAGATTTTGGGCATGGGCAAACCAGAAGCTAAACAAAGGTTTTCAACAATTCTATAGAGTTGAGGATTATCTCTTTTTTCAATTTTCTTTGCTTTAGTTAAGGCTAAAACAATTTTATCTGAATACCAATAACTTAAAAAACTCTGAAAGAAAGCAAAGAAAATAGCAAAATATAAAATCAAATCATTTTGAAGAATTTGAGAAAATAACCAACCCAGAAAGATGATAAAAATTAAAAAACTCGTCATTAAAACAAAGGTCTTTCTAATATTCTTTTCAGCCTGTGTGTAGAGGGTGGCCATATTTTATTTTACCAACTTCCGCCTCCTCCCCCACCCCCACCTCCTCCAGCAAATCCTCCTCCAAAGCCACTCGCTTTTCCAGCTCCTGCTGTTAAAATCCCTCCAAAGGAAGAAATTGCAGAATTTAAAGAATTTGAAAAGGATCTTGTGTTGAAAGTTCCAACATAATATCCCTCATACCACTCTGGAGGATTTTTATAAATTCCCTCAAATGCTTTTGCCCATTTATCTACTAAATCAAAACAGATTGCATAGGGTAAATATTTCTCAAAGATGTTTTCTTTCTCATAAAATTGAGCTCTGTATTTTTCAGCAGTTTCAATATAATCTCTGAAACCTAAAATATACCATAAAGCTTCTGTTCCTTTTTTGCTTCTTTTTGGCATAAAAGGCGAAAAAATTAAAAATAAAATTCCAGAAATTAAAATGGAAAAAAGCAAAGAAAGACTTTTAAAGAAAGGTCCCAATATCGATCCTAAAATTATCAAAGAAATTCCAATGTTCATCCATTTGTTTCTAATTTTTTGAGGATTTCTTACAAAATATTTTTTCTTGGTTACATCTTGGCAAATTTTCTTTGTAATGGTTTGAAAGTCTTTATAAAATTTATTTTTTAGTGAGGAAATCTTTATTTTATTCCCTTCTTTAAAGATTTTCCACAAAAGCAATCTTTCATATTCTAATAAATCTTCAGAATCCTTTAATTTTTCAATTTCATAATCTTTGGCTTTGAAAATTTCTCCAAAAATACCTTCTTTTTTTATTTCTCTAATTTTGATAAAACCTCTAACAGCCAAATCAATCAAGGTAGCTGAAATGTCTCTGGGTTCTACTATTTGTTTCAAAATTAAAGAAACCTCTGCTGGTCTTAAATTATCTGGAGGTTCGTATTGAGGAACGATCGCTTTTTTTATTCTTGGATCCTTTCCTTTTCTCTTCCATTCTAAAAAAAGATATATAAAAGTTAGAATTGGAATTAGAAAAATCCAGTATTTTTCAACTTTCCAAAAAATTCTCAAAAAAATGTTAGGTTCTCTAACGATTCTTTTTGGAAAACCCAGAACTATTGTTAAACCTTCTCTTGGATAAAAGCTTCTTTTGCTTTCAAATAAAATATCTCCGTTTTCTTTAATTCCAAAAACACAATCTTTGGCTTTGGAGCCAAAATGTCCAGTGAAACAATCCAGTTTTAAATTTTCCTGAGGAACCTTTTCTGGTAAATGTAAAATAGCCTTTGAACTTTTTATAGAAACTCCCCACTCATTTCCGGTGACATTCCAATAAAGTTCATCGTGATCTTTAAAAAAGGAAATTCCATTTTGAACTTTATAAAAGATATTATAAATTTTTCTTCCAGAAACTAATTTTTGGGGATCTCCAATTCTTATTTTTAAATAACCTCTTTCTTTTGTGATTTTTAAAGGATAATTTTGTCCGAATTCATCAGTCACTTTCTCAACTTTAATTTTTAAATCTTTCAAGGGAATTTTTCTATAAATGCCGTGTCTCAAATTCTTCCCAAAATCGTAAGTAATACTTTCTTTAACCAAAAAAGAACTGTCTTTTTCTATCCAGATTTCGACAGAAAAATCCTCAATTTTTTCTGGAGAATTAATTTGAGCTTCAGCAATTAGAAAAAAACCCAAAACAAAAAAGGAAAGGAGAACTCCCCAGTTTTTTCTCATAAAGATTTAAAATTTAACCTTAGGAGCTTCTCTCTCTGCTGCTTCTGGAATTTCAAAGAATTCCATCTTTTTGAAACCAAAAGCTGAAGCTATAATATTTGCCGGAAAAGATTCAATCATGATGTTCAAATCTCTAACATTTGCGTTGTAAAACCTTCTGGCTGCCTGAATTTTATCTTCTGCATCAACCAACTCTCTTTGGAGTTCCAAAAAGTTAGTTGAAGCTTTCAAATTTGGGTAATTTTCGGCTACCGCAAAAAGAGTTTTTAAAGTTTCTGATAAATAATTTTCAGCTTCTGCCCTCTCTTTCATTGTTTTAGCTCCCATTGCTCTTGCTCTGGCTTCAGTTACTTTCTCAAAAACCTCTCTTTCGTGAGCTGCGTATCCTTTAACAGTTTCAACCAAATTTGGAATTAAGTCATGCCTTCTTTTTAACTGAACTTCAATATCTGCCCAAGCTTCTTTGGCTCTATTTTTCAATCTTACTAATTTATTAAAAGTAAAAACTATCCAAGCTATCAAAATCGCAAGAATTACGAAAACTATTCCTAAAAATGTCATTTTATTAATTTTATTTTTGACCTTTTATTCTAAAATTTTAACAAAAAACCGCCCACAAGGAAAGGCGGTAAAAATTGTAAATTGGAAATTGAAGATTGGAAATTTAGTATTCAGGAATTTCTGATCCTTTCTTTTCTTCTTTTTCTGGAAGTTCTGCCACTACGCATTCTGTCGTCAAGAGCATTGAAGCTGCTGAAACTGCATTCTCTAGGGCACATCTTACAACTTTTGTTGGATCTATTACTCCAGCTTCAATTAAATTTTCAAATTTTTCTGCCAAAGCATTAAAGCCGAAAGCAAAATCTTCGTTCTTTCTCACAGTATCAACAACAATGGAACCGTCAACTCCTGTATTTTGAGCAATTTGTCTTATCGGATATTCCAAAGCTCTCTTTAATATTGAAACTCCAGTTTTTTCATCTCCTTCTAATTCTTTCTCCAATTCCTCCAAAGCTTTCTGAGCCCTCAATAAAGCTACTCCACCTCCTGGCAAAATTCCTTCCTCAATAGCTGCTTTTGTTGCATTTAAAGCGTTTTCTGTCTTCTTTTGCTTTGTTTTCTGCTCAATTTCAGTTGCAGCTCCAACTTTAATCACTGCTACTCCTCCTGCCAATTTTGCTAATCTTTCTTGAAGTTTCTCTTTATCAAACTCAGACTCTGTTCTTTCAATCTCCTCTTTTATTTGTTTTATCCTTGCATCAATATCTTCTTTCTTTCCTTTTCCTTCAATGATTGTTGTCTTTTCTTTTTCAACTACAACTTTCCTTGCCCTTCCCAAACTTTTCAATTCAATGTTTTCTAATTTCAAACCCAATTCTTCAGAGATCAATTGAGCTCCAGTAACAATAGCAATGTCTTGCAACATTTCCTTCTTTCTTTCTCCAAAACCCGGAGCCTTGACAGCCACGCAATTTAAAACTCCTCTGATTTTATTAACAACTAATGTTGCTAAAGCTTCCCCCTCAATTTCATCAGCAATTACCAACAAATCTTTCTTTCCTGTTTGAACCACTTTTTCCAAAACTGGTAAAATCTCATTCAAAGCCGAAATCTTTCTATCTGTGACTAGAATGTAAGGTTCTTCCAAAACAGCTTCCATTCTTTCCAAGTTAGTAATCATATAGGGTGACACGTAACCTCTATCAAACTGCAATCCTTTTACTACTTCTCTTTCTATTCCAAATTTTTTTGATTCTTCAACCGTAATTACTCCATCTTTTCCAACTTCAGAAATGGTCTCTGCAATAATTTTTCCAATTTCTTCGTCTAAAGCTGCAATCTGAGCCACATGAGCCATTTCTTCTTTCTTTGAAATTGGTTTTGAATTTTTCTTCAAAAACTCAATCACCCTTTTGAGTCCCTTTTCAATTCCCCTTTTCAAAATCAAAGGATGAGCTCCTGCAGCGACATTCTTTATTCCTTCAGCAGCTATGGCCTGAGCTAAAATCATTGAGGTTGTCGTCCCATCCCCAGCTTTATCTGAAGTTTTTTCAGCAACCTCTTTTAAGATTTCAACTCCCAAATTTTCAACCTTATCTTTCAACTCAAATTCTTTTGCAATAGAAACTCCATCATCTGAAATATCGGGAGCTCCAAATCCTTTGTCTAAAACAACGAGTCTTGCTTTGGGTCCTAGAGTGACCTTGACAGCGTTTGTTAATTTGTTAATTCCGGAAAGAAGTTTTTTTCTTGCTGTTTCTGAAAATAGAATTTGTTTTGCTGCCATATTTTTATTCTTCAATAATGGCAACAATATCTTCTTCTTTGCAAATCAAATATTCTTTGTCATCGACCTTTATTTCGTCAGGTCCGTATTTTTTGAATAAAACCTTTTGGCCTGGTTTTACAGAAACTGGAATCAAGTTTCCTTTTTCGTCTCTCTTGCCAGGCCCGACGGCAATTACTTTCCCTTGTTCTGGTCTTTCTTTCTCTGCTGTCTGGGGGAGTAAAATCCCAGATTTTGTCTTTTCTTCCTCCTTTATTGGTTCCAAAAGAACGTAATCTGCCAGAGGTTTTATTTTAATTTCCTTTTTTGCCATATTTTTTTATCACTCTCGACCTTTGAGTGATAATCTATTTTTCAATTTTATTTTGCCCAAAGCTTTGTGTCAAGATCTTAAATAAGCTTTTAAAAATTTTCCGGTAAAACTCTTTTTGTTTTTAATTATCTTCTCTACCGGCCCTTCAGCTACAATATAGCCTCCCTTTTCTCCTCCTTCTGGCCCCAGATCTATTATCCAATCTGCGTTTTTGATTACATCTAAATTATGCTCTACCACCAAGACAGTATTTTTCCTTTTCACTAATTCTCTTAAAACATACAATAGTTTTTTGATATCATCAGGATGCAAACCTGTTGTTGGTTCGTCCAAAATGTAAAGAGTTTTTCCGGTAGCTTTCTTTGATAATTCAGCTGCCAGCTTTACTCTTTGAGCTTCCCCTCCTGAAAGAGAAGGAGCAGGTTGTCCCAATTCGATATAACCTAAACCCACATCATAAAGAGTTTTTAGTTTTTTGTATAAAGGAGGAATGTTTTTGAAAAATTCCAAAGCTTCTTCAACAGTCATTTCTAAAATTTCTGCAATGTTTTTTCCTTTGTATTCTATAGACAGAGTTTCTTTATTAAATCTTTTTCCTTTACATTCTGGACACTGAACAAATATATCTGGCAAAAAATACATTTCAATCTTAATTTGTCCTTGTCCCTTGCAATGCTCGCATCTGCCTCCGGGAACGTTAAAAGAAAATCTTCCAGGTTTGTATCCTCTAATTTTTGCCTCTCTTGTTTGAGAAAATAAATATCTAATGAAAGAGAAAGCCCCAACATAAGTTGCCGGATTTGACCTTGGAGTTCTTCCAATTGGACTTTGGTCGACAATCACTACTTTATTAATGTACTCCAAACCCAAAATTTCATCATGATCTCCTGGTTCTTCTTTTGAATTGTGAAATTTCCTCATCAAAGCTTTAGCTAAAATATCATTGACCAAAGATGACTTCCCTGAACCTGAAACTCCAGTAATACAAACAAATCTCTCTAAAGGAATTTTAACTGTAATGTTTTTTAGGTTATGTTCTCTGGCTCCTTTTACGATTAAAAATTTTTCAGGTTTTTCTAAAATTCTCTCTCTGACCTCTACTTTTTTTCTTCCTGATAAATACTCCCCGGTAATTGTTTTTGACCTTAAAAGTGCTCTTGGAGTGCCTTCAAAAACAATTTTGCCCCCGTGCTTTCCCGGTCCCGGTCCAATATCAATTATCCAATCAGCAGCTAGAATTGTTTGAGGATCGTGCTCTACCACCAAAACTGTGTTTCCTAAATCTCTGAGTTCTTTTAAGGTATTAATCAATCTTTTTTGGTCTCTGGCATGAAGGCCTACTGAAGGTTCATCTAAAATGTACAAAACTCCAGATAATTTTGATCCAATTTGAGTAGCTAATCTCACTCTTTGTTCTTCTCCTCCAGCTAAAGTATCTGCTTTTCTCTCCAAAGTTAAATAGTCCAAACCAACATCAATTAAAAAAGAAAGTCTGTTTAAAATTTCTTTAATTATAGGTTGGGCAATTTTCCATTGAGCTTTCTTTAAAAATTTTTTTCTGTTTTTGATAATCTTCTCAAAAAATTCTTTCAACTTTGAAATTTCCATTTCAACTAATTGATCAATAGATTTTCCAAGAAACTTTACAGCCAACGCTTCCTTTCTCAACCTTTTTCCTTTACAAACTTCGCATTTTTTCTCTACCATGTATTTTTCAATTTCTTCTCTGGTATAATCAGAATCTGTCTCATGATATCTTCTCTCTAACCAAGGAATCACTCCTTCAAAAATCCCATCTCCGTACAAAATCAAATCTAACTCTTCTTTTTTTAGTTCTTTTGTTGGTTTGTAAAGATCGATATTGTGTCTTTCTGCCAAATCTTCGAGCATGTACCAGAAGAATCTCTGTCTTCCCACCTTGTGGGAAGCATGAGCCCAAGGAAAAATGGCACCTTCTGCAATTGATAAATCTTTATTGGGAATGACCAATTTTGGATCGATGATTAATTTTTCACCTAAACCCTGACAAGAAGGACAGGCTCCATAAGGTGAATTAAAAGAAAAAAGCCTTGGTTCAATTTCTGGCAAAGAAATCCCACAAACAGGACAGGAAAAAAGTTGGGAAAAAATTAAATCTTTTCCTTTTTTTAAATCGTGAATAATGACAATTCCCTTTCCGATTTTCAAAGCCATCTCCAAAGAATCAACCAACCTCATTCTGTCCAAATTCTTTTCAATCTCCAATCTATCGACAACAACTTCAATGTCATGCCTTTTGTACCTTTCCAACCTTTTCTCTAAAGCTTCCTCAATCCTATAAACTATTCCATCAATTCTCACTCTTAAAAATCCCATTCTCTGAATTTCTTGTAAAGTTCCTCGATACTCTCCCTTTCTTCCTCTAACCACAGGACCTAAAATCAAAATTTCGGTTCCTTTTTTTAGTTTTAAAATCTGATCTACGATTTGATCTATTGTCTGTTTTGAGATTTTTCTACCACATTTTGGACAATAAGGAACTCCTACTCTCGCATACAATAATCTCAAATAGTCATAAATTTCTGTCATCGTTCCAACAGTAGATCTTGGATTTTTCGCTGCTTTTCTCTGATCGATCGAAATTGCAGGTGAAATTCCTTCAATTTTATCAACATCTGGTTTGTCCATCACTCCCAAAAATTGTCGAGCATAAGCAGATAAGGATTCTACATATCTTCTCTGTCCTTCAGCATAAAGAGTATCGAATGCTAAAGATGATTTTCCAGATCCTGAAACTCCAGAAACAACCACAAATTTTTCCTTGGGAATGTCAACATCAATGTTTTTCAAATTATGAACTCTTGCCCCTCGAACTTTTATGTATTCTTGAGGCATAAATTATATTTTAACTCCTTTGTCAAGATTTTTCAATAAGTTAAAATTTAAAATAATGGAAAGGTTCAAATTTATTCAGAAAGAGAATGTAAATAGGTTGCCAAAAGAACCTGGAGTTTATTGTTTTAAAAATAAAAAAGAAATCTTGTATATTGGAAAAGCAGCGAATATTAGAGAAAGAGTAAAAAATCATTTTAGAAAACCCACTCATAAAGATTATCTTTTTTTAGATAAGATTGAAAAAATAGGATACATTAAAACAGGCTCTGAAATTGAGGCTTTAATTTTGGAGGCAAAATTAATAAAAAAGATTCAACCAAAATTTAACGTTATTTGGAAAGATGATAAAAATTATTTTTTTGTTGGAGCTACAAAAGAAGATTTTCCAAGAATTTTCTGGACCCATCAAACAAAAATAAAACAAAAGGAAAAAGTAGAATATGTAGGGCCTTTTGTTGATGGAAAGGCTTTAAAAAAAACTTTAAAAATTTTAAGAAAGGTTTTTCCTTTTAGATCTTGCAAAAGAATTCCAAAAAGACCTTGTCTTTGGTACCATCTCAGAAGATGTCCTGCTCCTTGCACATTAAAATCAAAATTTTTGAAAGAAATTTCAAATTCTTTGAAAATCAAAAAAATTGCTCAAAAAAATGCTCAAAAAATAATCAAAATTTTGAAAAAAGGAAAAAAATCAATTTTAAAAGAATTAAAAAAAGAAATGAAAAAAGCAGCCAAAGGAAAAGATTTTGAAGAGGCTGCTAGATTGAGAGATCAGATTTTGGCTTTAGAAAAAATCTTCCAACATGCAAGAATTTTTGAAGAAAAAGAAAGAAAAATTTTGCCAGAGTGGCCAAAAATTGAAAAAGAATTGAGAAAAATCTTGAATGTGAAAAAGAAAATTTCAAGAATCGAAGCTTTCGATGTTTCAAACATTCGGGGAAAATTGGCGACAGGATCGATGATAACTTTTATTGAAGGAGTTCCTGATAAAAATTTTTACAGAAGATTTAAAATAAAATTTACAAAAAAGCCAGACGATATTTCAATGCTAAAAGAAATTTTAGAAAGGAGATTTTCACATTCTGAATGGGGATTTCCTGATTTGATTTTAATTGATGGAGGTAAAGCTCAATTGAATTGTGCTATAAATTGTAAATTGAAGATTGAAGATTGGAAATTGATAAAAGTAATTTCTTTAGCAAAAAAAGAAAAAAAATTGTTTATTGAAGGGAAAAAGAAGCCTCTTTTATTAAAAAATTTACCAAGAGAAATTTTTAATTTAATTTTAAGATTAGACAATGAAGCTCACAGATTTGCAATTTCCTATCACAAAAAATTGAGAGAAAAAGAAATTCTAAAAAAATGAAAAATAAAAAAATCGAAGATTTAAATTATTTAAAAAAGAGAGATATTACAAGGTTGAAAAAACTTGGAATTAAAACAATCAAAGATTGTTTTTATTATTTTCCAAACAGATATTATGATTTTTCAAAAATTTCAAAAATTTCAGATTTGGAACCTGAAACTTTTGTTACAATTCAAGGAAAGATTGAAAACATAAAAGATGTATTTTTAAAGAAAAGAAGGTTTTTAACAGAGGTTGAAATTTCAGATGGGAGTTCAAAAATCAAGGCAATTTTTTACAATCAACCCTTTTTAAAAAATATTTTCAAAAAAGGAGATTGTTTTTCTTTTTCAGGAAAAGTAATCGAAAGAAAAAGAGAACTTTTTTTGCAACATCCAATTTATGAAAAAATTCCAAAGATTCCTTATTTTAAACTTTTGCATACTGGAAAAATAATTCCAGTTTATCCTGAAACAAAAGG
>CAYUTJ010000025.1:0-9659 GCA_964447735.1 uncultured Candidatus Saccharibacteria bacterium
CACTTTTCCCCAATGTTTTCCACAATTTCCCACTCAATTTCACTTTACACCATTTAACTTTTTAAAGTCAAATAAAAAGAACTAAAAAATTTTAACTTAAAAAAGTGGATTTTTACACAAAAAATCCACAATAAAATCTTCAGAAATTTTATTTAACAATTAATTCAAAGTTTTGAGCTGAAACTTCAACTTTGTTTCCCCTTTTTAAAACTCCTCTTAAAATTCCTTCAGCCAGAACATTGCCTACTTTGTCTTGAATTACCCTTTGCATTTCTCTGGCTCCGAATCTTGGATCAAAACTCAATTCAACAATTTTTTCTTTTAAGTCATCTGTAATTATAAATTCGATATCTTTTTCTTTAAGATTCTTTCCAATTTTCTTTAGCATCAATTCTGCAATTTTTAAAAGATTTTCTTTAGTCAAAGGTTTGAACAAAACTACAGCATCGAATCTGTTTAATAATTCTGGTCTAAAAATTCTATTTTCAACTAAATAATTAATTAATTCCTCTTTTAGCTTTTGCCAATCTTTCTTTTCCTGAACCGCTTTAAAAATTAATTGATAACCTGCATTAGAAGTAGCAATGATAATCGTATTTTTGAAATCAACTTTTCTCCCTAAACCATCTGTGATATGCCCTTCGTCAAAAACCTGTAAAAACAAATTTAAAATATTGGAATGGGCTTTTTCAAACTCATCCAACAAAATTAAAGAAAAGGGAGCTTCTCTCACTTTAGTCGTCAAGAGTCCTTCCTTGCCCGGAGCTCCTATTAACCTAGGAATATCCTCTATGTTTTGAAATTCTGACATGTCTAACCTTATCATCCTTTCTTCAGATCCAAAATAAATTTCAGCTAAAGCCCTTGAAGTTTCTGTTTTCCCAACACCAGTGGGTCCCAAGAATAAAAACGTTCCCATGGGACCTTTTCTTATCTTCAATTCTGCTCTTGCTCTTCTTAAGGCTTTAGCAATTTCTTCTACTGCTTCATCTTGATCAACAACTCTTTGATGCAAAAGTTTTTCTAAATTTAAAAGTTTTTCTTTTTCAGTTCTTTCTAACTCACCTACAGGAATCTTAGATTTTTTAGTCACCAGTTTGTCAACGTCTTCTGGTAAAACAATTTTTTGCTTGCTTTGAACTGCTAAAAGCGAAAGCTCATCAATAACGTCTATTGCCTTCTCTGGAAAGGGAATTGCAGGTAAATATTTTGAGCAACATTTAACAATTTCTCTCAAAGATTGAAAAGAAAAGAAAACATTGTATTGCGATTCTAATCTCAAAGCTCTATCTTCTAAAATCAAAAGGGTCTCTTCTTCTGTCACTTCTGGAATTTCAATTTTTCTAAAGTATTCCAAGATAGCTGGTCTCAATTCTAAATTTCTATGAAGACCTTCGGGAGTGGTAATTGCTACTAACTGAAAATAAGGAGAAGTTAAATAAGAAGATAAAATTCCTGAAATTTCAACCTCTCCTGCTTTCCTTCCAGTTTCTACTCCAATGTAATGATGGATGTTATCAATTACCAAAATTACATTTCCTGCTTTAATGATTTCACTGAAAATTTGATCTAGCATTCCCTCAATCTCTTCGATCTTTTCAGTCACAGAAATTAATTTTGGCATATCCAAATAGACTACTCTTTTGAAATTCAATTGAGGTGTACTTTCTCCCAAAGCGCATTTCCTTGCTAAAGCTTCAATCATTGATCTTCTTCCCGATCCCGATTCTCCAACAATTAAAACATCATTTTTTTCAGGTGAAGAGAGAACACTCTCCATTTCTCTAACTTCATCTTCATGAGCAAAAATTCTTCTAAATCTTTGATATCTCATCGATTTTGTAACATCGAAAGAAAACTTATCTAACAAAATTGTGTATCCTGCAGTCCATTCTCTAGCTAAAGTTCCATATTTAATCAAATTTTTCCATTCCCAGAATTTTTTAGCTTCTAAAAATTCTTTTTCTAAATAATCTGCCCAGTCAGCTACATTTTTGACATCTTCTACCTTAAGTTTTCTTTGAATTAAAAATTTTCTAAAAATTTTGTTTCTTTCAGCCAAAACTGAGATTAAATCTGGTGTTTCAATTTTTTCTTTTTTCTTTTCTTTGGCTAGCTTTAGGGCTTCTTTTAAAAGTTCCTCGGTTTCTTCTCTTTTTTCAAGGTCTTCAAAAAACATCTCCTTGAATTCTTTCTTTGAAATTAAGAGTCTTGAAAAAATAAAATCTATTTTCTTATCTTCTATTTCTAAAAGAGAAATCGTCAAAATTGAAGAGTTGGGTTCTTTAAGCTTCTTTTTCTTAGCAATTTTCGAAGCTAAAAATAAAGCCTTTGCGACTTCAAAGCTCAAAAAATCTGAAAGATTTTCTCCTTTTCCTTTTGGATTTTTAATATGGGTTTCGAAAAAAAGATCTCTCAAAAAGGCAAAGAGAAATAAAGAAAGAAATATTAAAGCCAAACCTAATAAATTTTTCGTCGAAAAAGAGAGTAAAAGGAAAATAACAAAGAAAGCAAAATAAATCTTTTTCTCAAATTTTACCCATTTAAACAAAAGAGAATTTTTGATTTTAACAGCCGAAAATATCCTTGATTTCTTAAATTGTGAATAAAATTGAGAGGCCATAAAAGAATAAAAAAATTGAAATTAATGGTAAAAGATACCAAATTATCAAAACCAAAATTCCTAAAATGAAAATGAAAATTTCAAATAAAATTCCAGCTAAAATCAAAACCGTTCTTAAAATAAAACCAATTCCTCTTGAGATTAAATTAGAAACTAAAACTTGAAAATAAACAAAGGGGTCAAAACCCCTAGGATATTGCCAAGAGAACCTATGCCAGTGAGAAAAGAGAGTTTTAAAAAGAAAAGGGATTGAAAAATACCTTGCGCCAAACTTTAAGAAATTTAAAATCGCTCTTGAGATCTCTTTTGGAAATTCTACAAAATGCCAGAAAATATATGGAAAGATTGTAAGAATTGCAATCATTTCTTTAAAAGTTTAACTCCCAATGATGCTATCTGTCCTCCACCAAAAATAAAAACTCCATAAAAAACAGAAAGAGACAAGAAATTAAAAAATTTTAAAATTTCTTTTGATGGAAAAATTTCTTCTAATTTCTCTTCAATTTTCTTTTCGATCTGCTCTTGAAAATTTTGAGGAATTTTTTGAGAAGTTTTAGAAAGTTTTTTTTCAGTTTTTAAAAATTCAGGTAAGGTAGCTTTTTTTGTAAAGACTAAATAGCAATTATACAAACTCCAAAAAATTATTAAAACTCCAAAAATTAATAATATCCAACCTAAAAACTTTTCTACCTTCATCATTTTATTTTAACATCATTTTGAAATTTTGACAAGTCGAATTTTTCCAAACTGATCCTTGAAAAATTCAAATTTCCTATAATTTTCTCGCTTTAAAATTTTCTCAACTTTTTCTCTCTGAAAAGGATCAATTTCAAGAAAAATTTTTCCGTTTTTCTTCAAATGTTCTTTTGCTCCTTTTAAAAATCTTTTGATATATTTTAATCCTTCTTTTCCACCATACCAACAAATTTCAGGTTCTGATTTCTTGACAGATTCTTGAACTAAAAAGATTCTTTCTTTTGCTACATAGGGAGGATTGGCAAAGATGAAATTGTATTTTTTATTTTTTAAATTTTCAAAAATGTTAGATTTTATAATTTGATATCTTTTTCTTGAAATTTTATTTAACTTCAAATTAGCTTTGATTTGTTCTATTGCTCTTTCATCTATATCAACAAAATCAACAAAAGAATTTTTAATATTCTTTAAAATTGCAACTCCAATAAAACCTGTCCCTGCAAAAATATCCAAAAATTTAGGCTTTTTCAATTTCAATTTTTCAATTTCCAATTTGCAATCTTTGATTGCCTTCTTTACCCAAAATTTTGTTTCTGACCTTGGTTCGAAAACTCCTTTTGAAATTAAAATTTTACAACCCAAAAACTTCACCTCTTTTTTACGATCGTAAAAAATAGGGGAAGGAATAATAATTTGGCCCTCTTTTTTGTCTCCAATAGCAAGGTATTTTCCTTTTAAAAAAAGCCAACCAGTAAAAGCACAAGTTATAGCATCTAATTCATCGCCGTTTGGATTTTTCTTTAAAATCTCAATTCCCAATCTTTCAAGCCCTCTCTGTAATTTTTTTAATCCTTTTTGCTTTCTGGGAATTTTTAAAATATCTTGGGTAGCTCCAGGATAAACTTCAATTACCTTATATCTTTTCTCTAAAATTTGTCTCAATCTTATTCCCCTTTCTGTCAATTTTCTCATGGGTCCTAAAGTTATCGGGAAAAATTTAATTTTTAATTTCCAAAGTGCTTTATCAGCTTTCCTAAAATGAATTTTTGATTTTCTCTTTAAAGTTTTTCTTCCTTTTGGTAAGCTCAAGGGAGCATCAATTGCAATTAAATCTGGCTTTTCTTTTTCAATCAACTCTAAAATTTCTTTGTCTTTAAAAAGACAAAAACAATGAGCTTCAAGTTTTTTATCTAAAATACAAATTCCGGTTTTCTGTTTTTCAGACCCAGCTAAATCTATTCCCAAAATCTTCATTTAAATTAGTTTTATTCTCTTTTTTGCCTCTCTTTTTATTTTTTCTTCTCCTTCTATTTTTCCATCTCTCATTAAAATTTTTCCATCACAAATGACATCTGAAACGCAATTTCCCCCAGCTGAATAAACCAAATTTGAAATTAAATCATGGTGAGGAAAAAGATGAATTTTATTTAAATCAATCAAAATTATATCAGCTAGTTTTCCTTCTTTAATTTCACCTCCATTAATTTTTAATGCTTTAGCAGCATTTTTCGTTGCCATTTGAAATACTTCTTTTGCAGAAATTATTGTCGGATCTCCAAAAGAAATTTTCTGCAACAAAGCTCCAAACTTCATTTCAGAAAATAAATCCAAAGAGTTATTAGAAGCTGGACCATCAGTACCAAGAGAAACTCTTATTTTTTCTTTTTTAATTTTTTTCCAAGGAAAGATTCCCGAACACAATTTTGCGTTAGAACAGGGATTATAAACTAAATTACAGTTTCTCTTTTTCAAAATTTGAATTTCTTTCTCAGACAACCAAATTGAATGAGCAAAAATACAATTCTTATCTAAAAAACCAATTTTTTCTAAGTATTCAACGGGTCTTAGTTTATATTTCTTTTTACATTCTTTAACTTCTTTTTCAGTTTCAGACAAATGCATGTGTAAAATCAAATTGTGTTTTTTTGCAATTTTTTTAGCCCAAATTAAATTTTCTCTTGAAACTGTATAAATTGCATGAGGGGCGATCGAAAAAGAAATGAGAGAATCTTTCTTTAAAAATCGAGAATATTTTGAAAGAATTTCCTCAATGTGCTTCTTTTGTCCCGTAGGTAAAAAATCGAGTAAAACCAAACCGATTTTTGCTCTCATTCCCATCTCTCTTGCAGCTTCAATTTGAGCTGTTTCGAACCAATACATTTCATTAAATGATGTAATTCCCATCTTTATCATTTCAATCAAGGCCAATTTTGTTCCCCAATAAACATCGTCTTCTGTTAATTTTTGTTCTAACGGCCAAATTTTTTCTTTTAACCATTTTTCCAAAGGCAAATCTTCAGCTATTCCCCTAAAAAGAATCATCGCTGAATGAGTATGCGAATTTATTAACCCAGGGAGAGCAGCTTTTTCTCCTTTGGCATCAATTTTTTCATCAGCTTTCAAATTTAAATTTTTTCCGATCTTTCTGATTTTATTTCCTAAAATAAAAATGTCTTTCTTTTCTTTGCCCAAAAATATGTTTTTAATTAAAATTCTCATTGATTATTTTTTCAATTACCTTTTCAAAAATTTTTGCAGATTTTTCTTGATTTTTAAAAATATCTTCTTTAGAAAGTGGCTTTTTTGTAATTCCGTGAGCGAAATTATCAACTGCGCACAAGGAAGCATATTCCAAACCTAATTCCTGTGACAAAGTCGCTTCTTTTGCCATCGTCATTCCAACAACATCAGCAAAATTTTTCATCATTTTTATTTCAGCTTTTGTCTCCAACCTTGGCCCCTTTGTATTGAAATAAACTCCTTTTTTCCAAAATTTCACATTCAATTGAGATAAAATTTTAATGAAAATTTTTCTTACTTTTTCAGACAATTTAGGAGTTATATATTGAGCTTTGATTTCAAAAAAGGTTGGGGGATTAAAATCTATATAATCATCTGGGGTCAAAAAATGACCAGGTTTTATTTTCAGCTTTAAAGAACCGACAGAATTGAAGGCAAAAACGTATTTTACACCTAATTTTTTAAGTGCAAATATGTTAGCCTTGTAATTAATTTTTTGAGGTGGAATTTCTCCCTTTAATCCATGTCTTGGAATTAAAAAAGAATTCTTAAATTTACTAAATCTTAAAATCCCATAAGGAGTTTTCAATGTATTTTTCTTTGATTTTTTCCAAATTTTAGTTTTAGTCAAAAAACGTCCTCCAACTATTCCAATTTTCTCCATTTTAAAATTTTATCAACAAAAAAAACAAAAACGAAAGAAAAGAAAATTCCAGCTAAAACATCGAAAGGAGTATGAAAACCAGTATAAATGACAGAAAAGCCAACCAAAAAAGCCAAAATCAAAAGCCATTTTCCAACTTTTTTTCTCCTCAAAAAAATTGGTAAAGCCAATCCAAAAGCTAACATTGTCGTTGTTGATGGAAAGGAATAGGGACTAGAATGCCAGGGTCCAATAGTCCTTACTCCTTCAATAAGAACGAAGGGACGTTGCACATTAAACAATGGTTTCAAAATTGAATGCCCCAACCAATAAAGAAAAAAGCCACAAAAAAGTGCATAAAATCCCAAAATCCTTTTTTCTTTTTCTTTTGAAAAAAGAAAATAAAAAGGAACTAAAACTAAAAGAGAGAAAAAAGGGATTAAAATCCATAAAACTAAAAAATCCAAAATAGGATTTGCTAAATTTCTATTAATGAAAATGAAAATTTTCTCGTTTAAATCAAAAAAAATCATTCTCTTAAAATTTTGATTTTCTTTTTTCGAATATCAATTAAGGTAGAAGGCTTTTTGTCAATTTTACCAGCATCAAAATAAAAATCAACTTTTTTGCCAAAATATTTTTCAGCTTCTTTTATTGTCTTTGCAAAAGGTCTCCCTGCCAAATTTGCACTCGGTGCCACCAAGGGTCCTGTTTTTTCCAAAAGAAATCTTAACCATTTTGGCTTTGGAATCCTAAAAGCTAAACTCTTTTTCCCTCTATGCAAAAAAGAAAACTCTTTGTGAGGAGAACTAAAAATTAAACTGAAGGGGCCCGGCCAAAATTTTTTAATCAATTTTTTTTGAAATTCTTTTGGTTTTATCTTAAAAATTTTCAAATCAGAAACTTTTGAAATCAAAATGATAAATGGTTTTGTCTTTTCTCTTTTTCTTATTTTATAAATTCTCTCTACTGTCTCTTTTTTTAGAGCTGATCCCAAAATTCCATAAATTGTATCAGTTGGCATCACTCCCACTCCTCCTTTTTTTAATATTTTGATAATTTTTTGTGGAATTTTCATTTTTCAAAAATATTGGTAATTAAATAACGATATTTCAATCTTGGTCTTTCTTTCCAAGCAAAATAAAATTTTTTTCTCCAAGATTTTTTCCAAAGAGAAATTTTTGGCAAAAATAAAAAACCATCTTTGTAGCCTATAAATCTTGTTTGAAATTTAGAATGCAAAAAAGCCACTATTGCAGCTATGAAGGCTGTCTTTTGATTTTTTGTTTTACAAAAAACTTTTAAACTTTTTAAGGATTTTGAAATTTGAGAAAAATCTAAAAAGGCTCCAGAAATTCTTGAGGAAGTTTCAATTAAATTGAAATCTAAGACAAAACCTTCTTTCTCTAATCTTTTCCTAAGCTTTAATCCAAATTCTAAAACTTTTGGAATCAAAGCTGGAGGAACAGGATTAATTTTTGAATTTCTAAAGAGTTTCCTTGAAAAGAATTTCTCAAAAAGTCGCATTCTCCCTTTTCCTCTTCCCTTAGTTAGCGGAGAATCTACAGCAATTGTTTTTGCTTCCTTCAAAAAAGGCTTTAATTTTTTGAAAAGATCTTTTCCTCTAATATCTTTGCAATTTTTGCACCAATTTTCATTTGGAAAAATCTTAAAATTTTTTCTCTCCAAAACACAAATTGCAGAGGTTTTCTTTTCTTCAAATCCAAGATCAATTCCAATAAAATATTCAGCCATTTTTTATTTCTTTGATTAAGTTTTCTTTATCTTCTCTTTCTGGAGGAAAAGGGTTTTCTGCTGGAAGTCCAACTGGACAAATTACAATTGGTCTTTCGTTTTGAGGCAAATTTAGAATATCAGCTACCTCTCCTTCTTTAAAAGCCCCAACCCAACAAGTACCGAGACCCTCAGCACAAGCTACTAACATTAAATTTTCAATGGCTACCGCGACATCGCAAATGGCATAAAGATTTTCTCCCCTTTTTCCATACCAAGATATTTTGTCCATATCTGCACATCCAACAATGACCAAAGGAGCCTCAATGATAAAATTTTGGTCAAAAGCCGCTCTTGCCAACCTTACTTTTTCATCTTCGTCAAAAACAAAATAAAATTTTCTCGCTTGCAAATTTCCAGCAGAAGGTGCCCAAATTAAAGCTTCTTTTAATTTTTCAACAATTTCTTTGGAAATTTTGTCTTTTTTAAATTTCCTAATGCTTCTTCTTTTTTTAATAATTTCTAAAATTGACATGAAAAAATTTTGAAATTTTATTTAAGTGGTAATTCAACGATAAAAGTTGTACCTTTGTTTCTTCCTTCAGATTGAGCTATTATCTTTCCACCATGAGCTTTTATGAATTCGATTGCAATTGCTAAACCAATTCCTCTTCCAGGTCCCCAAGCCTTTTTAGCTTCTTTTCCCCTTTCAAACAATGTTCCCCTTAAAAAATTTTCAATTTCTTCTTTTGTCATTCCTATTCCAGTATCTTTTATCTCAATTTTGCATTTTGCATTTTCCAATTTACAATTAATTTCCACTCCTCCTTTTTGGGTATACTTTATTGCGTTATCTAATAAATTAAAAATTGCTTCTTTTATTCTCATTCTATCTAATTTCATTTCAGGTAAAATTTCTTTTTTAAATTTAATGTAAAGCCCTTTCTCTTTTGCTTGAGGTTCTAATTCTTCAATCACTTCTTTAATTATTTCTTCTAAATTCACTTTTTCTAAACTTAAAATTTTCTTTCCAACTCTTAATTGATTAATGTCCAATAAATCTTCCATTAATTTATGCAAAACATTAACTGACTTTTGCATTGCGATTAATTTTTCTTTTATCTTTTTGTTTTTTATTTCACCAAAAATTCCTTCTAATATCATCGATAAATATCCCATTACTGGAGTCAAAGGGGTTCTCAAATGGTGTTGGATTGATAAAATAAATTGATCTTTTGCTCTAGATAACCTTTCTGCTTCTTCTCTCAACGCTCTTTCTTGAAGTGCTAGCTTTTCTGCTTCTTCTTTCCTTTTAATTTCTCGATAAGTTGCTCTAATCAAAAGATAGCCAAAAATACAAAACAAAACAAAAATCGAACCATTGATCGCTTTCCACAAAACAGTCGGAGCACTAAAAATTTGAATTATCAATAAAAGCCCAAT
>CAYUTJ010000026.1:0-9392 GCA_964447735.1 uncultured Candidatus Saccharibacteria bacterium
TACATTTTAATCTATTGTCTTTTGTCTTCCAAAATTCATTTCTTCCGCATTTTGGGCAAAATATCTCCATTAAAACATCATACAATAATTGGTTCATTTTTCAAACTTTATTTAGATTTTTAACCTGAATTCAACAAGAAGTAATTTCTGCGTAATATTTTTACATTCAACTTCTTTTTCTATAGAGCATAGCGTTTTTAGAATGTCTTTAAGTAATTATTTCCCAAATGATGATTAGAAGTTTTAAAAAGCCAAGTTATTAATCTGAATATTGAGTTATTTTTTAAATTTTTCCTCCAGGAATGCAATTTTCCCGTGACGGCAAAAATATTTTTTCTTATTTTTGATTTTTAAAAAACGTTTTTTAAAATTCCGATTCTATTTTGCTTTTTAATCTATCTCAAAATACATTATTTTTCCTTGACCTTTATGTGAGAGCTTGATGCATCAAAAATAAATTGAACCGTTTTTTATTTAAAGGGAAGACCAAAAAAGAAACTGAAATCGGATTTAAAGAAATAGAGAAAGATTCGAACGATTTAAATTTCAATTGCAATTTTCCACATCTAATACCTCTTGACAAGATTTTTTGAAGAGAGAATAATGAAATATAAAGCAATTTTCCGTCACGGGAAATTTTAAAAATTCTGACGGAAAATTGCAAAGAAACTTTAAAGGTCAAAAAACTTTAAAATCAAAAAATTAAAAGAGGGCTCGCGTAAGCGATCCCAGAATCAGGCAGTGAATATGGGCGCTTTTTAATTACCAGAAATTTATATTCTGGTAAGCGCGAGCCCTCACTTTTAAAATTAGCAAACTAAAAGATTTTGTCAAGAACTTTGCAAAAAATCTTCGCAGGTAAAAAAGTTAGAGTTTTTTAGACAAAATTTCCACAATGCAGGAAAAATTTATATCAATAGATGAACTAATTAAAAGAGCAAAATTTTTTGGAGTTGATTTTGGAAAAGGAAATCCAAGAAATAGATTGAGATATTACACAAAAATTGGGCTTTTACCACATGCAGTTAGAAAATCTTTTGATGGAAAAAAACCTGTTGGAGCTTACCCAGAAACAGTTTTAAAAACATTAATTGAGATCGACAAAAAATTAAAAAAAGGAAAGAAGATCCAACAAATTAAAAGAGAATTAGAAAAAGAAAAATTAAAGAAAGAGAGAAGAGAAGAGTTCAAAAAAGAAATTGAAAAGACAGAATTTCAAAAAATCTTTCCAGAATCTAAAGAAACATTTAAAAAAGAAAATTTTTTAAAAAGATTTTTTGAAAGAAAATTAAGTTTTGAAATTAAAGCCTTCAAAAAAATTTTAATTTCAATTTCAGTTTTTATCATTATTTTATTTTTATCTATTTTTTTGAAAAATAATTTTTTAAAAATGAAACCTCAAAAAATTTTAACAAACTTTTTAGCTCAAATCTCAAATTTGACAAAAATAGTCCAAGCACCAAAAGAAGCTGGAGCTCAAGTTTTACCACCACCTTCTATAGAACCCTTTTTAACAATTAATGCAGAAACTTTAGTGAAACCTTCTTTAAAGGCTGAAGAGTTTTTAAGTTCTCCGATTTTTATTTTTCAAAAAGGAGAAAGAAAAGGAACTTTAGAAACAGAAGAGTTAACAGCAGACAGAACTTTTACTTTACCCGATGAATCTGGAATTGTTTGTTTGTCAACTGGAAATTGTGTTGCAATTATTGGAGAAGTTTTAACAGCTGGGGGAACAGAAAACAGAATTTCGAAATTCATTGGCGCAAACAGAATTGGAGATTCTTCTATTGTTGATAAATTCGCTGGAGTTTCAATCACAATTGATGAAGCAGGAAATGTCGGAATTGGAACCGAATCTCCAAGAGCAAAATTAGATGTCCTTGGAGATTCAATTTTTACTGGAAGATTATTCGTAGAAGGAGAGGTTGAAGCTACGGGAGACGTCTGTACCCAGCTTGAAGGAGGAAAATGTTTAAGCCAATTAATTACCGCAGTATTCGGGGGAGGAGGAGGAATTGGAGGTTCTGGAACCCCAGGATATTTTCCTATTTTTACAGCTTCAACAAGGTTAGGGAATTCAATTCTGAGACAATCTGGAAATACTCTTTATCTTACTGGAGATTTAAATATTTCAGGCCTTTTGAGTACTAATTCTTTTCAATTAACTACTACTTCTGTTCCTGTAGGATATGTTCTAACAGCAATTAGTACTTCAGGTTTAGCTGCCTGGAGACCAGTTCCAACTGGAACGAGCACGCTTCCTGCTGGTAGTTTTGGTTACACTTTGAGACACAATGGTACTCAATGGATAGCTGATGATTTTCTTTTTAACACCGGAAATTTCATTGGAATTGGAACAACCTCGACTTCGACTTTAGCAACTCTAGCAGTTGCAGGCCCTGGATATTTTGAAAATTCTTTAACAATCAATTCTCCAACTCTCTCACAATTAATTTTGCAATTAGGATCTGATCAGTTTCTTTTAGAAATTGATTCAAACTTTGCAAGAATTTCATCTCCAAAAGATTTAATCATCAATTCTTTAACAGGTCATATTTTAGCAACTACATCTGTAATTTCTGCTTCTTCTTTTGTAGCATACGATGCAACAGTGAGAGCACCCGGTGAATATGTTTTTAGAGAAGCGATACCAATTTTCAAATATCCGTTACCAGCTGAAACTGCAACCACAAGTTTTGTTGAAGTTTCAAGAGTAATTTCACCTTCTGAAATAATCTCACCAATTTCTCAATTACAAAACACTCAAAGAGAATACGCTTTTTTAATCAATATGGCAGATGATATTCCTCAAACCTCTTCATCAACTTGGCAGATTTTTGATGTTACAGCTAGTACAACATTTGCTACCTTCACAATTGCAGGACACGGAATGTCTTCTTTAGATGAAGGAAAACCAGTTTTAACAAACTTTATGAGTTTGCCAAGCAACGATTGGAGATTGAAGGTTTCAGTTCCTTCAGCAAGTTATAAAATTAGAATTTTTAATATTTTGCTATTAGTTTTTGACAAACTTTTATAAACAAAACAAAGGTCGAAACAAAATTAAAAATTTAAAAAAGGTCGAAAATAAAAACAAATAAAAATGAGAGAAAGATTAAAGAAAATTTTCAAGCCAAGAATTAAACTAGTTCCTGGAACGAGATTGACTTCTCTTTTGTTCATTGGACTTTCTGTAATAATTGCTGCTGGAATTTTGATTGCTGCCAATATTTACTACAACATCGACACTGGAGAGATTGTAATGGAACAAATAAACAGAGTAACCCAAGTAATCAGAGCTACTGGAGGTTTAATTGTCGGAGGATCTGCTACCCAAAATCCAGAATCAGGTTATTCTTTCCAAGTAGTAGGAAGCACAAAATTAGCAACTACCACTATAGCTACTGGCACTCTTGAATTAATTACTGCAAACCAAGAACTGAGATTTACTGGAGGAACTAACTACTATATTGGATTTAAAGCACCCACTAATATTACCTCAACTAAAGTTTATATTCTACCTCAACATGGAACAAGTCCTCCACAGTCAGATTATGTTTTGACTTGGCAATCAGGAGATCAACTTCAATGGAAACCAGCAACTGAATTAGGTTTAGTCGGTGATATCTCAGCAGTTGGTAATGTGACATCCGGAGAAGCTTTTACTGCTACTGGTACAGGTTCTACTCTCTGGTTTCATAGCGGAAGCTACACTGGAGCTTTGACTATAGCAAGTTTATCAGCTAATGCAACTTTTACTCTTCCTGCAGTTTCTGGGACTAATTATTTGACTTTGGCTTCTTCTTTTCCTTTCAGTCAAGGACAAGTTTTGTATGCAGATAGTAATGGATTGATCACCGGAGGAAGTAATTTAAGTTTTGATGCTAGCAATAGGATTTTTAGTATCGGGAGTACCGGCGGTAATGGAGGACAGTTAAGGATTTATTCTTCGAATGCTTCTGGATATTATCTAGGTTTTGGAGCGACTTCATCGATGACAGAAACCACTTTTTACTGGTGGCCTACCTCGATTCCTACAAATGCTGATACTGAAACTTATATTTTAAGAACTGACGCTAGTGGGAATTTAACCTGGACTACAGTCTCAGGAGCTGGAGGTGTAAGTTATAGTGGAACCCCTAGCGCAGGACAAGTAGCTTACTTTGTAGATCAAGATACTATTACAGGTTCTTCCAATTTCACTTGGTCAACTTCCACTAATACCTTAACGATTAATGGCGCTTTAACAGTTAGTGGAACGAGTACTGCCAATCTTTTCACTGGTCCTTCTGGAGCGACGACAACAATCATTTCAGATCAAGATATTCTTTTGGATCCTGCAACTGGAAAAGTTGTTTTAGGAAGCAGTGATTGGATCGAAACAGCTTCTGGTTATCAAATTGGAAAAACAGGGACTCAAGTTTTAAAAGAAATGGCGCCAATTATGGGATTTGATTTGCCAGTAAGAACCGCAACTTCAGGAACAGTGACAATTTCAAGGACAATTGAGAGTTATCCATTTTCTTCTTGTGCTGCAGGAACTTCAAGAGTTCATAAATTAGTGATTAGATATGGATCTATGGGAACCACAACTTGGGAAATAGCAACTTCAGGCGGTCCCGTTGCTACCTTTACTGTACCTGCAACAAATAGCACAGCATCAGGCACTGTTTACACTTATCAAGTAACGATTCCGACTCCAACTGGTTCTTGTACTGGTTGGTCTCAGGGCACAGATACTGATGACTGGTGGGTAAGAGTTAGCCCTTCTTCAAACGACACTATGATTTATCAGATTTTCTTGGCAGCCTACGATCAAATCTTGTAATTGAAAGGCGATTTAACGGATAAAAAATAGTGAAAAAATTAAATTCCCATTTTTAGGGAAAAGATCTTTGAGGCATAAAATTGCCAAGGGTTAAGTTAACTTAAATTTCCGTTAATTCGCCAAAAATTTTATGGATAGAGAAAAAGTAAAGAGAATTTTAATTGGAATTTTGCCAGGTTTAATCGTGGCAGGTTTGGTGTTTTCTGTTGGAAATTTTGTCAATCAGAATAATGAATCAAAATTCATAAATCAGAATACTGAGTCAAAAATTATTTCTCTACTTCAATCAGATGAAAATAATGATCCTTGGCTTTCCGGTTGGTCAAAAAGAGTAAAAATCACAATTGACCATAATGACATAAATGAAGACCTAACTGACTTTCCTGTTTTGCTTCATCTCTCCGCCAGCTCAGGCATCAACGGCGCCGACGTAACCAGCATTTTCGATGAGGTCGGCTCTAACCGTAAGAAGATAGCTGTTACTCTCGCTGACGGCGTTACTCAGTGCTACGTCGAGGTTGAGAAGTGGGATGCCGTAGCGAAGGAGGCTTGGCTGTGGGTTAAAGTCCCAGGTATATCCGCAACTGAAGACACCATTCTCTATATTTACTATGACAACACCCAGCCAGATAATACGGATTATGTGGGCGACCCCGGTGAAACTCCAGCCCAGAACGTTTGGGATGATAACTTTAAACTCGTAACTCACATGAGAGATGACCCCGATTCATCTCACATTCGGGATAGCACTTCAAACGGTAACAACGGGACTAAAAAGGGTGCTGGAGAACCAATGGTAACATCAGATGGAAAGATAGACGATGCACAAGACTTTGATGGAACTAACGATGTTGTGGAAATCCCTGATGATGATAGTTTAGACGTCACCACTGGAATCACCTTGGAAGCATGGATAAAACTGGACGTTCCACCCTCTTCGACTACTAGACATTTCGCTATAGTCAGCAAAGAATGGGCATATTGGTTTTACATTGGGGTGACTAGTGACCAAGTTTATCTGCATATTTCAGGTGAAACAAGAGACATAGACGTTGACGGCACCACCGCTTTGGAGGCAGGTAAATGGTATCATGTAGTTGGGTCCTACCGAGCGTCAGACGGTCAATCCCGAATATACGTCAATGGAGTTCTTGAAACAGATTTAATTAGAGAGGCAGGCAACATCACGACCACTATATATTCTGTTAAGATTGGCACGTTGTGGTCTAACTTTTTGGACGGCGTTATTGACGAGGTTCGCATCTCAAACATAGCCCGCTCACCAGCTTGGATTAAAGCCACCTACGAAACTGGAAGAGATGATTTACTTTATTTTGGAACAGAAGAAACCCTTCCACAAATTTTTTTAAAAGGCGGAGTTCGTTTGAAAGGGGGAGTGAGATTAAAGTGAAAAAAATTTCAATTAAAAAAATATGCAAAACCGAACATTAGAAAATAAAAATCATATATTAATTGGAATTTTGGCAGGTTTGATTGTCGCAAGTTTGATTTGGGGAGCTGACACCTATTATGATTTAGATTTGGGAAAAGTAATCATTGAAGAAATTACAAAAATCATTGGACAATTCGAAACCACAGCTACTACTACTTTGGCTACTCTTTCAGGTTATGTGGGAGTTGCAACTACTTCTCCTTCTTATACTTTAACTGTTGCTGGAGAATTAGGAGTTTCTTCAGGTCAAATTATCGGAGCTAATTTTGAAGAATTGAGATTGGGAATGACAGACAATTTAGTTCAAGTTTTGAGAGGGGGAACAACTTATATTGTCTGTGATTCTTCTGGAAACTGTGCTGGAAATTATTCTTATGCTGCTGCCACTGGAACTCAAAACTATTTGGCAAAATTTACTGCAACTTCAACTTTAGCAACTTCAGTTGTTTATGAACTAAATGGCAAAATTGGCATCGGGACGACAACACCTTCCTACACATTAGATGTAAACGGAGATTTAAGAGTAATAGCAACAACGACGTTAGGTTCTGCAACCTCAACTCCTGCAATTTTCACAAGTTATGTTAAGTCTGACATTATTCCCTATTCTGATTTAACCTATTCTCTTGGCTTATCAAATTATAGATGGAAAAACCTTTTTACTGGAACATCAACTATTTCAAATTCTTTAACTCTTTCTTTTTTAACTCAAGGTTCTGTCTTATTTGTAGGTTCTGGAGGTCAAATTTCACAAGACAACGCCAATTTCTATTGGGATATTTCAAATCAAAGATTAGGAATTGGAACAACAACTCCTTCTTATAAACTAACAGTTATTGGCGATCTTTATGTTTCTGCGACTTCAACTTTGATGGGCAAAACCTTTTTTGGAGGAACTACCTATTACATTGATTCTTCAGGTTCTGCTAATTTATATTCTTTAACTTTATCTACTCCTTTGGAAGTTTCTTCAGGAGGTATTGGAACTTCTTCTGTTCCTTCTGGTGCTTTACTTTATGGATCTGGAGGATCTTCTTTAAACACACTTTCTATTGGAAATTCAGGTCAAATTTTAGCTTCAAATGGCACAGTTCCTTATTGGTCAGATTTGAGTTCTCTTTCAATTCCAACTGGAACTGGAACTCAAAATTATATTGCAAAGTGGTCAGGAACCAATTCATTAACCTATTCTCCTGCGATATATGAATCAGGAGGATTAGTTGGTATAGGCACAACAACTTTGAGTGCAAAATTAAATATTTTTGATACTAACACTCAACTTCGTCTTTCTTATTCTGGATCTGATTATACTGACTTTTTTGTCAATTCAAGTGGAGATTTAGTTATTGCTCCTACAAGCGGTATTTTTTCTCTCAATACCAGCAGTACTCAAAATTATTTCCGTGTCTATTCAACAAGTACCGATTATCTTCAATTAACTCATACTGGAACCGCTGGAAGTATTACAGTTAGCAGTGGTGATATTGAAATCGGAAATGTAGGCTCTCCAGTTTATATTGAGGAAATTACTTATCTTACTGTAAGTTCTACTAATCCTGCCTTAACTATTACTCAATCAGGGACAGGAAATGTCGTTGATTTTAAAAATGCAACTGGTTCTCTCTTTTTAATTTCAAACGATGGAACAGTAACTGTCGCAGGAAACATTTTGCCTGCTACAACAACCACTTATACCTTAGGTTCTCAAACTTATAAATGGGCAAATATTTATTCTGCTACAGCAACTATTGGTTCAACAATTACTATTGGTTCAAATACAATTGAGGGTTCTTCCACCACTACACTATTCACTACTGGCAATTCCAATCAATTAGTTTTGGGAATAAATGGTAATATTGGAATTGGAACAATATCCTCATCAAATTGGAAATTGCATGTATTTGGTAATACTTTTATCACAGGGGATGTCATGTTAGGAGGTTCCCCATCTTTATTTGCTGAAGCTTCTACTGGAAGAGTTGGGATAGGTACTTCGACACCGCAATACACTTTAGATGTAGCTGGAAATGCGCAAATAAGTGGCAATATAAGTTTAGGGGGTGTAATATATAAAATTAATGATCTCGACACTTATATAGATTTTCAAAATAATGATCAAATAGGCTTATATGCTGGAGGCAATTTGACAATTTTTTTACAGGGAAACACTGGTAACGTCGGAATTGGAACAACAACTCCCCCCTCTCTCTTAACAGTTGGAAGTGGGGGAGAATTTCAAGTTAATAGTTCAGGAGATATTATAAAAATCAAAAATGTTTCCTATTCTTGGCCCTCTTCTCAAGCTGGAGGAGCAAACTATCTTTTGACAAACAACGGTTCAGGAGTTTTATCTTGGTCTTCAATCACAGACATTGGAGGAGTAACTGGAACTGGAACCCAAAATTACATTGCCAAATGGTCAGGAACAAATAGTTTAACTTACTCCCCTGCAATTTATGAATCAGGAGGAAAAGTAGGTATTGGGACGACAACTTTAAGTGCAAAATTAAATATTCTTGATACAAGCACGCAACTTCGCCTCTTATATGATGGAAGCAACTTTGCTGATCTTTTTGCTAGCTCTACTGGCTATTTAATTTTAAATCCTTCAGATGCTAACGATACAGTTTATATTGGTCCAGATGGTTCAGGAAAGCTAACCGCAGGGATTATTGATCCTTGGTTAATTTATAACACCAGTGCTACTTCTACCTTATATATTAGAACTGCTTCCACTACTGGAGCTGATGACATTGTTTTTGAATTATCTGGAACCAATGAAAAACTTAGAATTTTAGAAAACGGAAATTTACTCTTTCCTGCAACTACAACTTTCTATGCCAGCGGTACCACAAATCAATTAGTTTTAGGAGCAAATGGTAATGTAGGAATTGGAACAATAACTCCAGAGGCAAAATTGTATATTCAAGGGGCTGATGCTCCTTCTAATTCTGACGCTCCTTTAGTTTTATATGTAGTAGGAGGAACTGGGTCAGCAGGGAATCCAATTGGATATAAAGGAGGGAGCGTAAAATTAATAGGTGGAACAGGTGGAAATGGAGTTGGTACCTTCAACGCTGGCGGGCAAGGTGGGGATATCATTCTCATTGG
>CAYUTJ010000027.1:0-8838 GCA_964447735.1 uncultured Candidatus Saccharibacteria bacterium
TGCCATGCGGAGGGGGCGGGACTCGAACCCGCAATCCCCAAAATGGGGCCATGCTCTCCAGGCATGTGCCTTGCCAATTCGGCGCACCCCTCCTTTCTCCGCTTCGCAAAGCGAAGCGGATATTTAAACTCTTTCTTTCATTGAGTAACTGAAATTGTCTCACCCATTTGAGAATCTAAAGCAGTGATAGTCACTCTGTAAGGTGGAGTAGTAGTGCTCCAAACAATTTGGTAACGAGTATCATAAGCTACGGTACAATCTGTAACAGAACCTGGAGTGCCTGTTTGGGGATCGACTGGAAGAGAGCCAAGATAAGTTGGTACCAAACAAGAGCAAATATTATAATCGGTTGAACTTATAACATGAGGAGTGGTAGTAGCAGGAAACCCTGTACAAACCCAAGTTCCACCATTTTCTACCATATTCTGTGCAACAGCATTAGCAATAGCAGTAACATTCGCCCATCTTGTGGCATTATTACTCTTTGCTATTTGTCTTGCTGGATTAACGGCAACAATTGCTATTCCAATCAAAATAACAATAATTCCAATCACTATTAGTAATTCTAATAGAGTAAAACCTTTCATTTTTTTATTTTTAATTTATTTCGACCTTTACCTTGTAACTTTAATATCAGGAGGTGATCCGTTTTCTGATTGCGCATAAGGAGCGAAAATTGTTACCCTACTAGTTGTAGCATCCTGGAAAATCTTATATCCGGTATTATATTCAGAGGGGCAACTTGTCAATGGGTTCCCTATTGAAGGGTCCTGAGGAAGAGCAGGTAAATATCTTGGAACTAAACAATTGCAGATCGGAGCCACAGGAGAAACAGCAGTAGTGCTTGCAATCCAAGCTCCATCAGTTGATGTTGTAATTTGGGGATAATCTGGACAATTCCAAGTTCCTTTATTATCAACGATATTTTGAGAAACGGCAGATAAAATCGAACTAATATCTGACCATCTCCTTGTATTATTTGCTTTTGCAAATTGTCTTGCAGGATTGACAGCCACAACTAATACCCCAATTAAAATGACTAAAATTCCAATGACTATTAATAGTTCTATCAAAGTAAAAGATTTCATTTATTTATTTTATCTCTTTTAACAAATTTATTCCAGACTCTTTAAAATTTTTTTCCAATCCTCTTAAAGCAGAACCTATAGCCGCTGAATATATGTAAGGATTAATTTTTAATGCTTTTTTTAAATATTCTTTTTTTCTTAAAATATTAATATCTATTTTCTCCCAAGGATCTCCAATTAAAATTTCTTTTTTCAAATTTTCTTTTAAATACTCTTTCAAATAAGGTAAATTCGCAGAACCTCCTGTCAAGATTATTTTTTCAATTCTCTTGGAACTTCTTTTAAAATAAAAATCTTCAATTTCTCTAATTTGAGCTATTAATTTTTGAATTTCTTTTTGCAAAGCTAAAAAAACTCTCCCCTCTTTTTCTTCTGGATTCAACCCAATTTCTTTTTTCAATTTTTCAGCTTTATTAAATGAAATTTTTAAATTTTTAGAAATTGAAAGTGTAAAGGTATTGCCAGCTATTGGGAGAGAAACACTCAATTTTAATTTTTTTTCATCGAAAAGAGAGAAATGTGAATATTTCGATCCAATGTCTGAAATCAAAGAAACCTTTCTATCAGAAATTAAAGCTCTTCCCAAACTTAAAGATTCTGTTTCTAAAACTAAAGGAAAAATTTTACACTCTGAAAAGACCTCCAAATAATCTTGAATTATTTCTTTTGGTAAAGCAACGATCAAAATATTTTCATTTTCTATTTTAAAATCAAAAGAAAGTTCTTTTAAAGGGAAGGGGAAATTCTCTTTTATTTTTCCTTTCACAAATTCTAGAATGTTTTCAGAATCTGGTTTTTTACAAGAGTGAATAAAACTTTTTAATTCAGAAATTGAGAAAATAAATCTTTTGGAATTTATTTTTCCAAACTCAGGTTTTAAAATTACTTCTTTCAAAAAATTCTTTAACTTTTCTTTGTCTTTAATCTTTCCATTTTCAACAATTCCACTAGGCAATTCTTTCCTTCCCATAGCTAAAAGTCTTGGATTTTCAAAAGTACCTGAAAGCAAAATTAACTCAATCGAAAAATCTGAAATGTTTAAGCCAAAAGGTCTCTTAATGAAAAACATGTTAAAAATCTGAAATTTCTTGCCACAATTGAATTTCAATCTCGGGATTCACCTTATTCACTATAATTTTAATCTTTTTTTTATTGTTTTTAAAATTACCAATAACCTTTATCGTCCATTTTCCCTCAATCGGGAGAATTTGACAACTCCCTTCTTCAATTGAAATTGTTTCGTTTCCTGAATAGTTAACATTTTCTTTTAAATTCATTAAAGCTTGCTCAGCACAAAGATTAGCTAAATAAAATGCTTTCGATGAATGAAAAATTGAAATTATAGTTTTTGACCTTGAAATGCTCCTTAAACTCAAACCAATTCCAATTGAGAGAGAAATTAAAAACAAAATTAAAAGAGAAAGTAAGGCTATAAATCCATTTTTCACTTGTTTGGCAAAAGGGCGCATGATGATCTAAAAGTAATTGAATTTTGATAAAAAGGGTTTAAAGAAGAAATTCTAATTTCAATCTTAATTATGCCAGGAGTATTAGAAAAAGAAAGGTTTGAAAAAGAAAGGTCATCAACTTTTACAGAGTCTGAAGTTAAAAAATAAGAGGGATTTTCTCCTTGAGTAATTCTTAATTTTCCCTCTTGAAGATCAAAAACTGTAGGGTTCTTATCTGGATCTGGCATTTCCAAAGATAAATAATTTCCAGAGCTTCCTTGAGAAGGAAAATTAACTGATTTTGCCCTTTTGATCTCTCTTTGAATCTTGAAAATTGCGAAGTACCCTTGTTCTTGAATGTCCTGAAAAATATTTCTTCTAATTCCTGAAAAAATTGTATCCCAAAAAAATCCAAGAAAAAAAACCAAAATTAAAGAAAAAATTGAAATATAAATTAAAAGTTCAATTAAAGTAAATGCTTTTTTCATTCTAAATAATAACCTTCAACGAATATGTCATAAATGTAAAGATACTTTCTGTCTGCTTTCTTAACAACTTGGGTGTAAATTTTTACACAAAGTTGAGAAAGATCAAGATCTGGAGAAAGATTTGCTGAAACTATTGTATCTTCAATTCCTGTTGAAGTCGGAGAAACTAAATTAACAAAATTTCCTTGGCAAGTAGTCGTTGAAAAAGCTATGGTATATTTATCCTCTCTTGCTTTATCTGCTCTATATTTAACTTTCAATGTTAAGTTAGTATAATTTTTTGTTGTAGTCTCAAAAGCATGAAAAGTAATTGAAGGGTCAGCGGTCACTCCATAATAAATTTTTGCAAAAGTGCTTCCGTTTGGATAATCGTAAGCTAATTCGGGATTTTCAGTTTGGCCTGCGAAATCAGTATGGGCAGTTGGTTTTCTAATTTCAATTTGAGAAATTTTCTGCCAATTTGTAAGAAAAGTTACCAGTTTTATTTCCTTTCTTTCTCCTTTATGTTCCCAACTAATTTTGGATGTAACTTTTTTTCTATTGCTGTCAATATCTTCAATCCGAATTTGCCTTTCTCCTTTCTCTAATTGATCTGAAATATCTTCTCTCTCACCTTGAAAAACAAAATGTCCCTCTGAAATTGCCAGCCCATGATTTCCTGAAGTTAAATTCTCCCAGTTATCGTCTCTTATCGATCTTGTGACTTCCAATCCTTCAATGGCTAAAAGATTTGCAATAGAAAATTCTCTGGAAAATTCAGAAGAATTTAAACTATCCAAAAAAAGAGGAAGTAAAATTAAAATCGAAACTAAAAAAATTGCTAAAACTAAAATTATTTCCAATAAAATCTCTGCTTTCTTTTTATTGAATGGTAATTGTTCCAACTTCATTAATTTTTATCGTTTTACTTTCACCATTTGCTTTTAAAATAATATTTCCTCCCCTAGTTTCTGAATACCATGTACAACCTGATTGATTTTCGCAATCTATTTGATTTTGATAATTTTGACAAGGAGTACAATTTCCGCTACAAATTTTATCTCTTGCGTTCCAGCTACAACCATCTTGAGCTAAACAATCTTTTCTATTATTAAAATTTCCACAGGGAATACAACTTCCACCACAATGAGCAGCGGTTTCTTTTGGCATCCCTTCGGTTTTCAAAAAAACAATTTCAGAAATACCTTCTAATTTAATTAAAGGGGGTAAATAAAAAACTTCATCAAAATCTGGGTCCCTTTCTAAAAAAGAATTTCCTTTAAAAAGAATGTAATCACTTTCTTCAAAACGAACGCCGAAAGAAGAATCTAATTCTCCAGAAATTGCTTTTAATTGAGCTTTTCTTAAGGTTTCCACTATATTTTGAGCCTGATTTTCAAGTTCTTGTCTTTTATAAAAATTAATTCCCACTGTTAAAAAACTAACTAAAAAGGTAAAAATTAAAATTGAAATTAAAATTTCAATTAAAGTAAAGGATTTCATCTAAAACGAAATTGGCCTAAAAACTTGTAAATTGGGGTAATAACTGAAAAAGCAATAAAACCAACAAAAATTCCAACAAAGACTATTAAGGCAGGTTCGATAATTGTTGAAAATCTTTTTAAATCTGAAGAAACTCTTTCATTGTAAAATTGAGATAAATAAAAGAAAGATTCCTCTAAATTTCCTGTCCTCTCTCCTGTTAAAACCATCTGACAAAAAAATAAAGGAAAATATTTTTTTAATTTCTTTAAAGCTTCTCCAATTCTCTTTCCTCTTTCGATTTGAGATGTCAAAAAAATCATACTTTCTTTATAAATCTCGTTTTGAAGAGTTTCGGAACAAAGTTCTAATATCTCTCTTAGAGAAAGTCCGCTTTTAAAGAGAATAAAAAAAGACCTTGAAAAATGAGCTAAATTTAAATTTTTTAAAAAATTTCCTAAAAAAGGAAGGGAAAGTAAAATTTTATCAAAATAAAATCTGAAAATTTTAAATTTTCTTAAAAATTTTACTGAAAGAAAAAACGAAAACAGAGAAATTAAAATTAAAATTCCATATTGTCTAAAAAAAGAAGGTGCTTTAATCAAAATCCTTGTAGGAAGTGGTAATTGAATTTTCATTATGGAAAAAAGAGGAACTATTCTCGGTAAAAGAAAAAAAATCACAAGCAAGATAACGAGTGTGGCCACAAATACCAAAATTGCTGGATAGATCATAGCGCCTCTTAGTTTTCTTTTCAATTCATTTTCCTGATTTAATTTTTGAGCTAAGAATTTTAAGTTCTCATCTAGCTTTCCTGTTTTTTCTCCAATTTTAACTACACTACAAAAAAAATTATCAAAAATTTTAGGATATCTTTTTAAACTCTCAGATAAACTTCTACCAGACGAAATATCGTCCCTGATTTTTCCAATTGCTTTTTTTAGCGTTTTAGATTTTACCTCTTCTTTTAAAGTATCCAAAGCTTCGATAATGGAGACTCCACTCTTTAACATTAAAGAAAGGTGTTCAGCAAAAAATATCTTTTCTAAAGTTGAAACTCCCATTATTTTAAGACTCTTATTATTTCTTCAATTGTCGTAATACCAATTTCGACCTTTTTTAAACCATCTTCCAACATCGAATGCATCTCTAATTCTTTTGCCTTTTCTCTAATTTCTGAAGCATTGGCTTTTCTCATAATTAATTTTTTAATTTCCTCTCTCATCTCTAAAATTTCGAAAATCCCAATTCTTCCAAAATATCCTGTTTTCTGACAAAAAGAGCATCCCTTTCCTCGATAAACTAAAACAGTCTCTCTTTTAGTTTTGGGAAGTTTTTCTGCTAAATCCTTTCCTATTAGTCTCTTTAACTCTGAAAAAGGAATTTCATAACTTTGAATACAATTTGGACAAATTTTTCTTACTAATCTTTGGGCTATAACGAGATTAATTGAAGAAGTAACCAAGAAAGGTTCAATTTCCATGTCCAAAAGTCTAGTTAAACCTGAAGCAGAATCCGTAGCATGAAAGGTTGATAAAACCAAATGCCCGGTCATTGCTGCATCGATTGCTAATTTCGCAGTTTCTTTATCTCTAATTTCTCCAACCATGATAATATCTGGATTTTGTCGCATTATCGCCTTCAATCCCGAAGCAAAAGTCAATCCTATTTTTGGGTTAACCTGCATTTGATTTACTCCTTCGATATCGTACTCAATAGGATCTTCGATTGTCATTATATTCACTTCCCTTTTATTTAAAATTTCTAAAATCGAATATAAGGTTGTGGTTTTTCCAGATCCTGTAGGCCCTACGACTAGAATCATCCCCCAGGGTTTTCGAATTGCTTTTTTTAAAATTTTGAGATCTTCTTTTTCAAAACCTAACTCTATAAGTTTGAATCTTCTTATTTTTTCAGATAAAACCCTCAACGCTATCTTTTCACCCTCTTCAATAGGTACTATCGAAACTCTAATATCAACTCTTTCTTGAGGCATTCTAAAAACAAAGTGGCCTTCTTGAGGTAAATTTGAAACATCAGTCCTTAAATTTGATAAAATTTTAATTCTTGAAACTAAAGGTTCGTGAATTTCTTTGGGAAATTTTAATATATCGTACAAAATTCCGTCTATTCTGTATCTCAAAATTGTTTTTTTGGCATAAGGTTCAATGTGAATATCTGAAGCCCTGTTTTTATAAGCATGTTCTAAAATTAAATCTAAAATTTTTATGATTGGCAGAGAAGGTTTTTCTCTCCTTCTCTTAAATTCTTCTATATTTTTTCTGATTAATTCTTCAATTTCTTCTTTAATTTCTCTCCCATAAAATTTTAAGCTTTCTTTGATTGATCTTTCAGTGGCAAAAAAAGGAATTACTTTATCTCCTGTTTTTCTTTCAATAAATTCCCTAATTTCTAAATCTTCAGGATCTGCCATAGCAGCTTTTAACCCGTCTTTTGCTTTTTCAAAAATTATGATCTTTCTCTTTTCTGCTACTATTTGTGGAACTATCTCCAATACTTTCGGGTCTAAATTTATCTTCCTTAAATTTACAAAGGGAAAACCAATTTCATCTGCTATCAATTCCCCTAATTGTTCATCAGAGATGATATCTTTTTCAATTAATAAATCCTCTAAATTTCTTTCTTTCTTTTTTGCTTCTTTTTCTAATAAAAGAAATTCCTTTTCAGAAATAATTCCAGAATTAACTAGAATTTTTTTTAAAAAATCTCTTGTGACTTTCATTTTTCAAGTTTTAGAAAATATTCTTTTACTTTATTTACAACTTCTGAAAGAGAAATCTCAGGTTTTACTAAGTAATCTAAGGCTCCCAAAGAAAGTCCCTTTTTTCTATCTGATTCTTGACCTAAATTGGAAAGAATGATAACTGGTATCTTCTTTGTTTTAGGATTAGATTTTAAATCAATCAATACTTCAAAACCATTTTTTCCGGGCAACATCAAATCTAATAAAATTAAATCTGGTTTCTCTATAAGTGCTTTGTGAATTCCTTCTTGGCCAGTAATTGCTTCTAAAAATTCAAAACCGGCTCTTTCAAACTTCTCTTTATATACTTTTCTTAAAAATTTATCGTCTTCTACAAATAATATTTTTTTCTTTTTTTGAATCATTTACTGCAAGGTAAAGTAAAATAAAATGTCATTCCTGAACCTCTATTTTTTTTAAATCCAATTTTCCCACCAGATTCTTCAATTGTTGCCTTATCGATAAAAAGACCGAGGCCTGTTCCTTGAGGATCCAGTTGAGTAGCTTTCTCTGAGCGATAAAATTTTGTAAAGACTTTCTTAAAATCTTTCTTTGGAATTCCAATTCCATTATCTTTGCAGGAAAATAAAAGAAATTTCCCTCTTTTTTTAATTGAAATAATAATTTTGCCTTTTTTCTCTGGTTTTTTATATTTTATGGCATTTGAAATGAAATTTTCGATCACATGGCGAATTCTTATTGGATCAGAAAAAACTTTTGGTAAATTTTTTTCTCTTTTAAAAAAAATTTCGGTGTTTGTAGCCTGAGCCCATATTTTAAAATCTTTTATTACATTTTCTGTTAAATCTTCTAAAGAAAATTTTTCTTTTTTCAATTTATATTTTCCTTCTTCAATTCTTGAAATTTCTAACAAATATTCAACTATTCTTCTCATTTTTTCCAAAATTTCTGCTATATCAGAAAGATATTCCTTTTGTTTTTCATTCAACTTTCCAATTTCTTCCGAACTCAAAACTTCAAGATAGTTTTTAATGATCGAAATTGGGTTTTTTAATTGATGAGCAGCGATTGAAGTTGCTTCAAAAAATACCTTCTTTTTCTTTTTCATTTTTTAGATTTTTTTAAATGAAGTCTCACTCTTAAAGTAATATCATCTAAACTATAATAAGCCTTTATTAAAAAATCCTCTGCTCCCTTTCTGAGTGCTTCTTCTACTTCTTCTTTCTGACCGAGATTTGACAAAATCAAAACAGGAATATTTGAAGTCAAGGGATTCCTTTTTAAATCTTCCAAAACTTCGTATCCATTTTTTTCTGGCAAAATTAAATCTAAAATTATTAGTTCTGGTCTTTTTTCACAAGCCAAATTAAATCCTTCTTCTCCATTTGTAGCTAAAAAAACTTCAAACCCTTCTTCTTTCAATCTCTTTAAAAGAAATTCTCCTAAGAATTTATCGTCTTCTACAATTAAAATTTTTTCCTTCATGATTTTTACAATTTTATTTTAACCTTTAAATAAAAGAGGGGCAAATTAAATTGATATTTCTCTTAAAGCTTTGATTCTTTCCTCAATCGGAGGATGAGTGGAGAACAATTTTGCCAAAAAACTTGTCTTTTGTTCTCCTTTGA
>CAYUTJ010000028.1:0-6530 GCA_964447735.1 uncultured Candidatus Saccharibacteria bacterium
TTTTTATTTTGTCAAGATTTATTTTAAATTTTCTTTAAACAATTTTAAAAATTTTTAGTTCTTTCAAGGTTTATTTATTCTATTCCCGGGGAAGAAACTGTTAAATACCATCTTCTTTCAAATAAATCTTCTTTTAAAATTGGATCTATTTCTCTTGAAACTCTAGCACAATCTTCAACTGTTACTCCACCTTTTTTATCTATCGTAATTATTAACTCTTTTGCTCTTCCCTTTTGTTTTATTTCAATTTTTTTTAATTCATAACCTAAATTTTCAATTATCTTTTTTATCAAACCCTCAACTTTCTCTTCAATTTTCATCTTAAAATTTGTTCCAATGTAAAATTTCCTTCAGAGACCTTTTAGGCACATGTAAAATTCCTCTTTTATCTCGCCAATATTTTCTATGACCTTTTTCTAAAACTGGTTTTTCAGCTGGATATCCAAAAGCCAAAACTAAATCTAAATGATAATTTGAAGGTATTTTACAAATTTTCTTCAGTTTTTCTCTTTTTATTGCACCCATAATACAACATCCAATTCCTTCTTCTAAAGCTGTTAAAACAATATTTTCTACTGCTAAACCAGCATCGTACTTAGAAAATTTTTGAGCAACTTTCTTGTTTGTTAAGACAAGAATGTAAGCTACTGGTTTATTTTTCTCTGTTCTCAATCTTTCAGTTTCTCCTCCAAAATAAACATTCTCAAAAATTTTCTCACAAAGTTTTTTATCATTAACAACTAAATATTCTAAGGGTTGTAAGTTTTTGGCAGAAGGAGCTAATCTCGCTGCGTTAACTAATTTTTTCAAAATTCTTTTTGAGATTCTTTTATCTTTAAAAAGTCTTATCGTCCTCCTCTTTAAAATTGCTTGATAAACTCTCATTTTATTCAATTTTTTTAATTTTAGTTAATTCCTCTATATCTTTTTCATCTAAAATCCTAAAGATATCGTGAGCTGTTTTTTCAGCAAAATCTTTCCCAAAAATTGTCAAATCGTCCAATTGTTTGAGTAAAATCACTGCTATAATAACTATCGTTCCAAAAATAATTTTTAATATGTCCATTAAAATGCTATCGCTGGGAAGAAGATTCAATGAAAAAACTGTCAAAAAAGCTGAAACATAAATTAAAGCCCATTGAAAAGGTAGCATTTTTTGATGGTAAAACAAAATCGTCTTTTTTCTCAATTCTTGAAGGTGTTGCAAAGCCCCCCAGATATTTGTGAAAGCAGCAGAGATCGGAGATGGTGAAGATTCTTCGATTGTTGCGCTTCCAAAAGTCTTTGTTAACATCGTTATCGTCACAGAAGGATTGAGAACATGATGAGCCCAGTTTTTACTTTCTTTAATTTTCTGATAATGAGCCCTGATTATTTCCCTTACTTTAGGTTGAATTCGAGGAATTAATCCTGAGACTCGATAAAGAAATGAAAATTCTCCATCGGTTGCTGAAATTATTTCTAAAATTTGAGAGTAGCGTGAGCTTTGTCTGGCAATGAAAAATCCTGTAAAGAAGGAAAAAAAGAAGGCAGAAGCAACAATTATTTCAGAATACTCTTTAATAAAAAGTTTTACCTTGAAAACAAAAATTGAATATAAAAGAATAAAAATTAAAAGAAAAAATAAGGGTTTTTTCATCTTTTTGTTTTCAAATTGACTTTTTTATATTTTAACAAAAAATTATTCTAAAATCTCAATCTGATTTTGACTTTCTAAAATAATTTCAGGTTTTCCTCTGTATTCTTTAATTTTTCCAAAAACTCTCACTTTCTTTTTATCATAAATTTTTTCTGGGTTTTCTGGAAATTTGGATAAATTTGAACTAAAAATTACAGCAGAAAAACATTGATTAGGATAAGGTCTCTCAAAATTCAAAAAGATATTGTTTTTTGCTGACCTATAAGTTGAAACTACGTTTCCTTCAACAAAGGCTATTTCTCCAATATAATTTTTTGCTTTACAGGCTGAAATGGTTTGATATTCCCCTTTTATTTCTTTTTTCCATTTGCATCCTATTTTCTTTTTTATTGCCTCTTTTTCTAATTTTTCACAAACTTCTTTGTACTTTAAATTAGGCTTTAAAAATCTACAGACAGCTTCTCCTTCTTTTACCAATTCAAGATTGATGTTTTTGTTATCCAAAATCAAATATCTTAAACATCTGCCATATTGATCAACGTTTTGTTCATCTTTTTCAAGTTTTACTCTTTTGTTCAAAACTAATTTTTCTAAAAAAATTTTTGCACTTTCATAACAAGGGTAATCTTTCTCATCGGCATCAATTCCCAAAAGTCTGATTTCTCTTCCTCCCTCAACAACAATTGTATCTCCATCGATCACCTTCGTAACTAAAACCTCATCTGGCAAATGACATTTCATTTCTTCTTTGTATTTGTCCCATCCCCACCAAAAAAGGCAAATTAAAAAGAGAAACAAAATCATCAAAACAGTTTTGTTTCTTTTTACAAATTTTGAAATTTTATTTAACTTTTGAGCCTGAGGGAACATCTTTCTCTGGAATTATTAAAACAGGTTTTCCTTCAACGTCTACTGCCAATAGCATTCCTTGACTTTCAATTCCCATCAATTTTTTAGGTTTTAAATTAGTAACGATCACGATTTTCTTTCCTAAAAGTTCTTCCTTTTTATATTCTTTTTTAATTCCAGCAACAATTTGCTTTTTCTCTTTTCCCAAATCCACAATCAATTTTAAAAGTTTCTCAGAATTTTCTATTTCTTCAACTTTTATTATCTCCCCCACTCTTAAATCAATTTTTTGAAAATCTTCAAATTTAATCATCTTTTAATGTGGAAATAATATTTCACCAAAAAGAAAAAACACAAGTAACATTCCTATTAAAGTCGCCATGTAAACTAAAACTGAACGTTCTTTTTTTCTAAAAATGGCGAAAACCCCAGTGATAAATCCTCCAATTCCGCAAGCAAACCCAGAAAGCATTGTAATAGAAAGAAGTGGCCTCTTAAAAATATCTTCTAAAATTGTTTTTCCAGCAGATGTTGATTTGTAAAAAGATTTTGCCAAAAAAGATCCCATAAAAAACAACAAAAACATTAAAGCCACAAACAAAATTGAAAATTTACCTAACTTAGTTTCTACCATACAATCTTCTTTTCTGTCTTTTTAAAAAAACTTATTAGCTGATTTTATTTTAATTTTTCACTGTGGTCAATCTGGCACAAAAATTATCAGAATAACAATTAAAAAATGGCGCTCAGAATTTCTGGAGCGCCTAAAAATTATAATTTTGCTCTTTTTTCTAGCTGCTGTTTGCAATTTTTGCAAAAACCAATTTTTTTAAGGGGCTCACCTCCCAGCAAACCAGCATACATTAAATCAATGGGTTCTGAATGATGTACCAATCCTTGATTGTGACCTAATCCATGAGCTGTAATCATTTTCGTAATTTCTCCCTCTATCTGAAAAAAAGAAACTATACCTATAGCTTTTGTCACATAATCATGAATCAAGAGAACAACTCGTCTGAATGTACCTTTCTCAAAAAAATAATTTATTCTAATGAGTGGATCGTGAGTTAAAGCCAGTAAAAGCCCTTTGAATCTTAGAGTGTTTTTTATTTTTTTCAATTTTTGCACTATCTCTTCAAAAATTAAAACTCCAAAAACTCTTTCTTGTAGTTTTATCTGAAAATTATGTTTGATTTTGATATTTCCAAAATACTCTATTTGACCCCATATGCCTTTAGGGAAATATTTCATTGCAGCGTATACTATTTCCAACAAATCTTCACTATCTTGAGGATCCTCATTAATTGTTAAAGTACCTACTTTATCTTCAAAACCAATTTGGCTTATTGCCATTTATTCCCAACCTCCACATACAATAAATTATAAACAAATTTTTAAAAATACCAAAAGTAAATAAAAACTAAAATTGAAAGTTTTCCCCAAAATGCTTCTTGATATAAAATTTATTAAGAATAAACTCAAAATAAGAATTATTCTTACTCATAAAAAAGAATGGCAAACTAAAAAAATCTTTTGCTCAAAGCGCAAAAGAAAAGGTCAGTAAAAATTTAAAAAAATTATGAAAAAAACAATTGAGAATTTAGTCAAGGCTTTTATTGGAGAAAGTCAAGCTAGAAATAGATATACTTTTTATGCAAAAGTGGCCAAAAAAGAGGGTTATGAACAAATAGCTGAAATTTTTAGAATTACTGCAGAGAATGAAAAAGAGCATGCTTCTTGGTTGTTCAAATTAATCAATGAATTAAAGAAAAAAAGTAATGAAAATTTGGATGAAATAAAAGTTGAAGCTACAACTCCAACGATCTTGGGAAATACAATAGAAAATTTAAAATCTGCCATTGCAGGAGAAAATTACGAATACACAAAAATGTATCCTGAATTTGCTGATATCGCTGAAAAAGAAGGTTTTCCAGAAATTGCAAAGAGATTAAGAGCAATCGCTGTTGCTGAACAGCACCATGAAGAAAGATATAAAAAGCTATTAAAAGAAGTAGAAAAAGGTACTGTCTTCAAAAAAGAAAAGGAGGTTTGGTGGGTTTGTAGAGAGTGTGGATATGTACATTTTGGTAAAGAACCACCAGAAGTTTGCCCCTCTTGTTCCCATCTGAAATCTTTTTATCAGATAAAATGCGAGGAATACTAAAAAATGGATAGAGCTATTTTTAAAAAGTAAGAAAAATTATTGTTTCCTCTTGTAATAATTATTTAAGATTTTTTACTAATACCTCATTTGAGAAAATATAGGCTCTCATGTAAAAATTCCCGAACTCTCGAAGTTCGCTTCAACATAATAAGAATGAGATCAAAAATCATGAAAATTTTTATTATCATTGCTGAAAAAAACGAGTAAGAAAGAAGCAAGATGAATCCAACAGCCTCTCCTATCTCCAATGGTGGGAGTTTAACTCGAATGCGTCTCTTATAGTGATTAATAACTGCTATGATAATTAAAGAGAAAATAATAGTATAGAAAGTTATTTTCGGAGTAAGAAACATCATCACTCCGATTGTTGTGGCAATGCCGGTTCCTCCTTTAAACTTGTGGAAAACTGGATACTGATGTCCAATGATTGAAAATAGTCCAATAAGTGCTAATGAATTGCCAGTAATTTCGTAGTTATACGCAATAAAAATAGGTATGAATCCTTTCAAAATATCTAAAATTAAAACTATTAAACCTAATTTTCTATCAACATTGTAAAATACATTGGTTGCTCCAGGGTTCCCATCTCCGAGCGAACGAATGTCTATACCAAGCTTGCGAGAAGTAAAAATCTCAGCAAAATTTATCGACCCTAAAATATAGGTTAAGAAAATAAAAATAAAAAAAATAACATCCATACGTAAATTATAGAAGGTTCTTCAAATTTTATCTAATCTAAAATAAATTCAAAAACTTTAACTGGGATTCCTTTTTCTTTTGCTTTGTTTATTGTATCTAAAGTACCTAAACCTTCGCTTTCTTTTGTTTTTATTCTAAAAGCAATTAACTCATCTGAAGCTTCGACAATTTTTGTATTTCTTTGGTAATACATTTTCTTTTTTGTTTCTTCTGTAAAATTAGTATCTGGATTTTCTATTAGGGCTTTGGGATTAATTTCTTTTAGTTTTCTCAATTGATTCAAAAGGGCTTTAACTTTTTCAGATTTCACAACTCCCTCCCTTGCTTTTCTTTTTAAATGTTCAGCGTATTTTTCAAGAGTTGTGGGAAGGAAAATTTTAATTCTTTCTGCTTTCAGATCATATTTTAGTGCCTCATCTAAAGCGATAAAATCAACTCCTAAAGCTCCGCCAGAAACAATTCCATCTCCTCTTTTCATAATTTTTCTCACAATTTCTCTAACTTTATTTTCTATTTCTTGATTTGTTTTTCTCCACCCTCCACTAATTCCTATCCATTTTATTTTATAAGGAGAATACAAGGCGAGAAGCATCGTCCCCAAAATCAAAATAATAGCATCTATTGGGGCTAAAACATTAGGTGAGATCCATCGCGAGAGTATAATATCCAAAGAAAAAACAAATACTATGAGAGCAATTATCACAGAGAAAGTGTCGAGAATTTCTAAAAGGCTGATTTTTTTATTCCTCATTCTCTTTAAAATCTAAGCTTCCAAGATCTCAAAAAGTGTATAACTTGTGAGAACATCATGATTTCTAAAATGAAAACTTCCTTCAAATTTTTTGTTTTTTAAAAATAAGGGTAACCAATATTTATCGTCTGGCCACATTTGATTAAAAGGAATTTCTGAAATTTTAAACCATTGAGGTTTCATTTCCTCAGATTCAAGAGGTTTTCCCTCAAATTCAGAAACTAAAAAGACGTGAACTTCTAACAATTCATTTGGTGAGTTATCAAAAGTAAATCTCAAAATTCCTCTCCTTTCCAATTTTTTAGCTAAAATTCCAACTTCTTCCTTTAATTCTCTTTTTGCTGCTTCTTCTATTGTCTCTCCCTCTATAACCTTTCCTCCAAACCCATTCCACCTCCCTTGACCAAAACCTCTCTTTTTCATTCCCA
>CAYUTJ010000028.1:6630-8698 GCA_964447735.1 uncultured Candidatus Saccharibacteria bacterium
CAGAAAATAAAAAGGCTTTTATATTCTTAAAAGCCAGAATTTTAAGCTAAATTTTTATTGAATTTCAAACTCTTTTACTTTCTCCCAAGTATTTTCATTCAAAACCGTAATTTTAGTGTCACTGATAATGTACAAGAAATCTCCAATGTAAATTGCTCTTCTCGCAGAAATTTGACTGACTGCTTTTACTAATTTAAGTTTATCTCCTGAATAAGAGAAAATATATCCTCCCTTAGATCCAGGCAAGAAAAAGATTTGATGTTTTTCATCCAAAAGAAAAGCATGATGTGTATTTAAAATATCTGACCAACTTTCATCTAAAATGTATTTATCCAATTCTTTAGGATTTTCTGCATCTTTTACATCAAACAAAGAAATTTTCACTTTCCATCCTTCTTTTCCAATCCCTAAAATTTTGTCTTTCGTTATTGGATGCAAATAAGAAGAATAACCTGGAATTTTCAATTGCCCTTTCAACTGAGGATTTTTAGGATCTGATAAATCTAAGACATAGAAAGGATCGGTTTGGCGGAAAGTAACTAAATATCCTTTATCTTGAATAAACCTTGCAGAATAAATTCTTTCAGTCAAACCCAAATCTTGAATTTTACCAATAATTGTTAAATTTTTATCTAAAACATAAACATCGTTAGCAGATTCTCTTTGCCAACCAAATCCCCACCACCAAGATCTCTCCCCCACTGTCACAGCAATCCTTAAATTTCCTTGATATTCATCCAAAGCAAATTGATTAAGAGGAAAACCTGGAACCTCACCCGAAGCTACAATTTCAAATTTTTCCAAATCGATCTTTGCAATTCCTGTCTTTTCAATTCCTCTCATTTCTTTTTTCACAAAATCTGAAAATCTATTTTGAAATTCATTATCAAATTTCAATCTTTCATCTTTATCTAAAGAATTTCTGTATTTTTCCAAAATAATCTGCCACTCTAACATCTTAGCTTGCTCTGAAATGTCGTAAGTCTCTAATTTTTCAATTTTTTCTCTAACCCACTCAGGAAACAAATCTTTGCCATTTTGTTTTAAAAATTTTGAGAAAATTTTAATGATGCTCTCATAAAAAGTATAAGTAATATAAAGAGAATTTTCTGACATATAAACTACAGATTTTCCTGAAGACCCAACAAAAGAAATTTTCTTTTCAATTTCACCAGATAAAGGATTTAAAATCATTGCCAAGAAAGTGACATCTACTGGAACAGGAAATACAGGATGATAAATTTCCTGACATTTAATTTCAATTTCTTTCCCTTCAACAATTAAAGGTTTTATCGGGCAGGGATGAATTTTATCGATTAAATTTTTAGTCACTAAATAAATTTTTCCTTTATAAAGTCTTGAAGTTACTATCTGATTTTTCTCATCTAATTTCATTTCCCATTTCTTTTTAGGATTTTTAGGATCTGAAACATCAAAACCTAAAATTTCTTTTTGGGCAAAAATTACCAAAATCTTTTTGTCTTTTATCAAAAGCAAATCTCCAGATTTTTCAATTTCTGAATCTAAAGCCAACTCTGTTGGAGGAAAGGCTTTAACAATTTTTATTTTCGGTTTCTGATAAGGATAAGGTGGCACTCTCTCTACTATTACCGGTTCTCTCCAGATTGGCCAAGATCTCCTTGGAGAAAAATAAATTTCTTTTCCATCAGTTTTAACAACATCGGGCTCGTCAATTCCCGGAACCTGAACTGTAGTTTCAGAAACTCTTTCTGGCGCTTTTGGGACGCCACCTTCTTCAGCTAAAAGGGGACTTGGCATTCCAATTCCAGCTTCTTCCCAACCTCCTCTCCCAGCAAAATATCCAATACCAAAATACCCGCTGACTTCTTCTGCTTGAGTTAAATAATTTTTAAATTCCTCTTCAGAAGAGAATTTTTGGATAGTTTCTGCTAAAACAGATGGGGCTGAAGGTTTTTGGGAAGGTTTTGAAACAAAAGGAATTGTAGAAACTTCAATTTTGCAAATTTTAGAACTTCCCCACAAAACCAAAATTGAAAGTAAACAAACTAAAACCAAAACAATAATTCCAATTTTTGTATCGATTTTC
>CAYUTJ010000029.1:0-3545 GCA_964447735.1 uncultured Candidatus Saccharibacteria bacterium
TTGACAAAAAATTTATTTTTGCTATTTTTAAATAGTTTGATGAAAATTTCTCGAAAACTAAAAATAGAAAGGAGGAGGTGAAAGATGGAAAGAAAGTTGGAAATTAAAACTGTTAAGGAAATCATGAATGAGTATGCAGAGGACTTAGATATGGAATGGGTTTCTAAAAAAAGTCTTATAGAAACGTTAAGAGAGATTCTTAAACTTTCAACGCTTAAAATTCAAGAAAAAGTAAGAAAGCTTTTGGAGGAGTTAGAAGAATGAATGAGAAAGAAAGAGAAGAATTTGTTTGCGAAAAATGTAAAGAAAGAGGCACAAATACTTGCGAGTGTTGTGCTATCAAAATATGCCAGAGTATTTAATTTGAAAAGAGGTATAAAACTTGACAGAGAAGATAAGGCTGAAATCAAAGTTTGAATGTATAAATTTGCACTGTAAAGGATTTCTGGAATTTATAGGAAATGATCCAGAACGAGGTGCCATTTATTCTTGTAAAAAATGTGGCTTAGTTCTTTCAGTGATTAGTCATTAATTCATTAATTTAGGGGCGCGTTTTTTGCCCTTTTTATTTTGTGAAAATTTTTAAAAAGATTATAATGAAAGAATGTTAAAGGAGGCCTATTTGTACAAGAAACTTCCAGACAAAAAGGTTCAATGCAGAAATTGTGCTCACTTTTGCGTTTTGGCACCTGGTGAAAGGGGAAAATGCGGGGTAAGAGAAAATATTGATGGAAAATTGTATGCTTTAAATTATGAAAAAGCAATTGCAATCAATATTGATCCCATTGAGAAAAAGCCATTTTATCATTTTTTACCCGGAACTCATTCTCTTTCGATTGCTACTGTAGGTTGCAATTTTGCTTGCAAAAATTGTCAAAATTGGGAAATTTCTCAATCTTTCAAAGGAGCAAAAAATATTCCAGGAGAAAAAATTTCTCCCAGAGAAATTGTTGAAACTGCCTTAAAATATAAAGTCCCTTCAATCTCTTACACTTATACTGAACCTACAATCTTTTTGGAATATGCTTTAGACACAATGAAATTGGCAAAAGAAGCCGGATTAAAAAACAATTTTGTTTCAAATGGTTTCATGTCTCCTGAATCTGCAAAATTAGTCATTCCTTATTTAGATGCTAACAATATTGACATTAAAAGTTTTGATGAGAAATTTTATCAAGAAAATTGTGATGGCAGATTAGAACCTGTTTTAGAAACTGCAAAATTAATGAAAAAATCTGGAGTTTGGGTGGAAATTACAACTTTAGTTATTCCTACTTTATCTGACTCAGAAGAAAACTTTAAAAAAATTGCAAACTGGATTGTTAAAGAATTGGGTCCTGAAACCCCTTGGCATGTTTCTCAATTTTGTGGAGCAATCTCTTGGAAATTGCAGCACATTCCAGATACTCCTCTTGAAACTTTAGAGAAAGCAATAGAAATTGGTAAAAAAGCAGGCTTAAAATATGTTTATATTGGAAACATTCCTGGGCACAAAGCAGAAAATACATATTGTCCAAATTGTGGCGAATTAGTAATTAATAGAATTAATTACAGCATTCATCGCTACGATAAAGAAGGAAAATGCCCAAAATGTGGCACTAAATTAGATTTGATTTTGAGGTGATGAATAGATTAAATCATTGGTTATTTTCGATAATCTTAGGAATTTTTTCTCTAAAATATTTAAGAGCTTTTAATCTTTTTAACTTCTTTCTAGTTGTAGTTTTTACAATTTTGGTTAATGAGATAATTTTAAAACACCCCTCAATTTTAGAAGCTGAAAGAAAAGGAATTCCTTGGTATTCTAGAAGAATGTGGCGAGAAGAACCTTTTGGCTTTATTTTTATTGGTTTGCCATTAGCCTTTGTTTTAAGTTTTTTAGACAAAATATTTTGGATTTTGATATTAGTGCCTTATGGTTCTCATATATTTTTAGATTATTTATGCATTTTTGAAACCTATCCCTTAGCTCCCTTTTCAAAATTTAAGAAAAAAGAAGGAATTGGAATTTTCTTTCCAGATGATTTATTTAAAAAGTCGGAGAATTCAAAAAGGTGGGCAAAAAGAATAAAAGAAAAGAACATTAAGGGAATATCAGAAAATTATTTTACTTTGATTAACATAATTTTATTAGCGATTGCTTTGTTTTATTAATTTGAATAAAGGTTATAAAAAATATTTTTGCAAAATTTCATGAAATTTAATTTCAGAGACAAAAAAGAGGTTTTAGATTTTTTAAAAGTGAATAAAATTGTTAAATTTGTAAGATTAATTTTTCCTGATGTTTTAGGAAGAGAAATGAGTTTTTGTTTACCAACAGAAAAGATGAAATCTGCATTTGAAATGGGAGCTGGATTCGATGGAAGTTCAGTTGAAGGGTTCGCTCGTATTGAAGAATCTGATTTAATTTTTTTACCTGATCCAAAAACTTTTAAAGTTTTACCCTGGCATTATGAATTAGAGGGTGTAGTTTGGAAAGAAGCAGTTGTTTTTGGTGATATTTTTACTCCAAAAGGTGATCATTTTGAAGGAGATTCAAGATACATTTTAAAGAAAACTTTAGAAAAGACTAAAAAATTTGGTCAACTTTTTGTAGGGCCAGAATTAGAATTTTTTATTTTTGAATCAGAAAGAAAACCTGAATTCTTAGATCATGGAGGTTATTTTCATGGCGGAAGATGGGGAGAAATTCGAAAATTAGCCCAACTTTATTTGAAAGAAATGGGAATTGATTCAGATTACGATCATCACGAAGTAGCTCCAAGTCAACACGAAATTGATTTGGATTATTCTGATGCTCTAACAATCGCTGATTCTGTAATTTTGGCAAAATATGTCTTAAAGAGAATAGCCAGAAAATTGGGACTTTTCGTTTCTTTTATGCCAAAACCAATCACCACTGTTAATGGATCTGGAATGCATTTGCATTTAAGTTTGTGGAAAAACAAAAGGAATTTATTCTTTAAAAATAAGTTAGATTCTCTTTCTGATTTGGCAAAAAAATACATAATGGGATTGATTAAATACGGAAAAGAAATTCAGTTAGTTTTAAATCAATGGGTTAATTCTTACAAAAGATTAATTCCAGGTTATGAGGCTCCGGTTTATTTGGCTTGGGGAAGAAAAAACAGGTCAGCTTATGTGAGAGTACCTGAAACTCATTTAGCAAAAGCAAAGACTGCCACTCGAATCGAAATACGTTCTCCTGATCCTGCTTGCAACATTTATTTGGCTTTAGCTATCATTCAAGCAGCAGGTGTTCAGGGAATAAAAGAAAATTTGAGACTTTTACCACCCCAAGAAAAAGATATCTTCAAAATGACAAAATCTGAAATGAGAAAAAGAAAAATCGAAACTCTTTCTAAAAATTTAAAAGAAGCTCTAGAATATTTCAAAAAAAGTAAATTGGTAAGGCAAACTCTAGGGGAACACATTTTCCGAAAAATAATTCAAAACAAAGAAATTGAATGGCAAAAATATAAAAAGGCAGTAGGTCCAAAATATGAAAAAAAAGTTTCTCCCTACGAGATAAAAGAATATTTACC
>CAYUTJ010000029.1:3645-8364 GCA_964447735.1 uncultured Candidatus Saccharibacteria bacterium
AAACTAGTTTCACAAGATTTTGCTGTTTTAAGATTTAATTTTAGATACACAACAGAAGATTTTAGAGAATTTCACAAAATGTCAATAAGAGGAGAAGCGGGTGATTTAAAAGTAATCATTGATGAAATGTCAAAAAAATTTGGAAAAATAGGAATTGTAGGAGAAAGCATGGGAGGATTAATTTCTGTTCTATCTTATAATGAAAAAATAAAATGTTTGGTTTTGTGGTATCCTGCTGTTTTCCAGAAAGAAACTGATTTGGGAAAAAGATTTTTATCAAAAGAAGCTGAAGAAGAATTGAGAAAAACGGGTTTTATTAAAGGAAAAAAGTCAGATGGTAGAGAATATAAAGTTGGTAAAGAATTTGTGGAAGATTTAAAAAATCTAAATGTTATTCCTTATTTGAAAAAAATCTCCTCCCCCACTCTTATTATTCATGGAGAAAAAGATAGTGTAGTCCCATTTTCTCATTCAGAAAGATTGTTGAATCTTTTAAATTGTTCTAAAAAACTTGAAAGAATACCTCAAGTTTGCCATGCTTTCAAGAACGAGGATTTTACTACTGATTACAATCCTAACGCTCAAGAAAAGGCAATTAAATTAACAATAGATTGGTTCAAAAAATGGCTAAAATAAAAAAATGAAAATAATTTTTCTTGGGACAAATGGGTGGTATGATACAAAGACTGGAGATACAGTATCTGTTTTGATTGATACAAAAAAATACTCAATTATTCTGGATGCAGGGAATGGAATTTATAAGTTAGAGAAATATATTGATTGGGAAAAACCCGCTTTTTTATTTTTAAGCCATCTTCATCTAGATCATACTTTTGGGTTTCATATTTTAGCAAAATTAAAGTTTAAAAAAGGGTTACAAATTTTTACTCAGAAAGGAACGAAAAAATTATTGAAATTATTAATTAATCAACCTTTTACAATGCCTATAAAAGATTTGCCTTTTAAAGTAAAAATAAAAGAACTTTCAGCAGGAACACACTTTATTCCATTTTTAATTGAGGCAAGACCTTTAATTCATGCTTCACCAGTTTTTGGATATAGATTTGAAATTGAAAAAAAGAAAATTGCTTATTGTACAGATACTGGAGATTGTAAAAATTTAAGAAAATTAGCCAAAGAAGTAGATCTACTTATTTCAGAATGTGGTTGGAAACCGAGACAGAAATTTACAGGCTGGCCTCATTTGAATCCTGAAACTGCTGCAAAAATTGCCAAAGAAGAAAAAGTTAAAAAATTAGTTTTGACTCATTTTGGAGCCCACCTTTATAAAACTTTGAAAGAAAGAAAAGAAGCTGAAAGAGTGGCAAAGAAAATTTTCAAAAATACTATAGCAGCTTATGATGGTTTAGAAATTAAAATCTAAATGAAAAAATTAATTGAAATTAAAAAAGCAAAAAAAGTAATTTTTGTTGGTGACACTCACGGAGATTTAGAAGCTTCTCAAAAAGTAATAAAAGATTATTTAAAACCGAAAAATAAAATTGTCTTTTTGGGAGATTATGTAGATAGGGGTCCTTTTTCAAAAGAGAATTTAGATTTTTTATTGAAAATAAAAAAAGAAAACCCAGAGCAAATTTTTCTACTTCAAGGGAATCATGAAGGATACAAATTTTTTAAATTTTCTCCTGCTGAATTTTGGGAAAGTTTGAATTCTGAAGATTTTCAAAAATACTCTCAAATTGTTGAAAAATTTCCTTTAGCAGTTGTTGTTAAAGATATTATTGCTCTTCATGGAGTTTTACCAGATTTAAAAAATCTTGAAGATTTTGAAAAAATTGAGAATGGAGATGAAAATTGGTTTAGAATTTGTTGGGGTGATTTTTATGATATGGCAGGAGAGAATTTGGGAATTGATATTTTCACAGGAAGACCTCGTTTTGGAAGAGATTATTTTTTTAAATTAATGAAAAGATTCAAAAAGAAGGTATTAATTAGATCGCACCAACCTGATTCTCCTTCGTTTATGTTCGACGATAAATGTTTAACTATTTTTACCTCCTCTGCTTACAGCCGTGAAAGGACGATAGCAATTTTTGATTTTGAAAAAGAAATAAAGACAGCCAGGGATTTGGCAATTAAAATTCTCTAGTTGACTAATTGTAAAATAAATTTAGAATTCATAATAGGTGGATAGATTGGCACCTAACAATATATTCGTGATTTGTTTTTATTGCAAACGTCCCTTCCCTCCAGACAAAATAGATAGAGAAAGTGGAGAACCAATGTGTCCTGAATGCAAAAAGAAATTTAAAAGCAAAAATTAGTTTTTTAATAAACAACTGGCTTTTGAAAGCCAGCTTTTTTATTTAAAATAAAAGAATGAAAATAAAATTTTTCCTTTTGGATGCAGATTATTTTGTAGAAGGAGGAGAAACGAAAATTAGGCTTTGGGGAAAAACAGAAGAAGGAAAAAACGCGGTTTTATTTTTTAAGGAAGATCCTTACTTTTTTGTTTTACCGAAAGATTTTAAAAAAGCTCTTTCAGATATTAAAAAGTTGTTAGATAAAAAGAAAATTAAAGTAAAGAAAATTGAGAAAGTGAAAATGAAATTAAATGGCAAAGAGAAAGATTTCTTAAAGATTGTTTGCTCAAAGCCTGCAGATACTCAAAATGTTAGAGATATCATTAAAACTTTGGAAGAAAAAAGAGGAGGAAAAGGTTCTGTAATTGAAGAGTATGAGTACGCGATTAATTTTTATCGAAAATTTTTAATTGATAAAAAAATTTCAGGTTGTTGCTGGTTAGAAGTTGAAGGTGAAAAAATAAAAACTGATTTAAAAGTTGATTTTGCCATTAACGTCAGGAATTTTAAAGTTTTAGAAAAAAATGATCTTCCAAACCTTAAGATTTTAGCTTTTGATATTGAGACAATAGAAAAAGGAGGAAAAAAAGAAGTAATCATAGTTTCTTTTTTTGGGAAAAATTTCAAAAAAGTGATTACAGACAAGAAAGGAAATTTCCCAGATTGGGTTGAAGTTGTAAAAAATGAAAAAGAAATTTTAGAAAGAATGATAGAGATTTTTCAAAAACAAGATCCTGACATTATTCTTTCTTATTACGGTGATTCTTTTGATTTTCAAGTGCTTTCTGAAAGATGCCAAGAAAACAAAGTAAAATTCATTCTTTCAAGAGATAACAGAGAATTAAAGTTTTCAAGAAGGGCAAGAATTTCAGCAGCAAGAATTTCTGGCATTGTTCATGTAGATCTTTTCAATTTCATTCAAAACATTCTCTCTGCTACTTTGCAAACTGAGGTTTTAACTTTGGATGCTGTTTCTAGTGAAATTTTAAAAGACAAAAAAATTGAACTAGATTATCAAGAATTGTTAGAAAGTTGGAGAGAAAAGAAAAATTTGAGGAAATTGGCTGAATATTGTTTGAAAGATTCTGAATTAACTTTTAGGTTATCTCAAATTTTGCTTCCCCAAATTTTTGAACTTTCAAGATTGGTGGGGCAAATTTTATTTGATGTTTCCAGAATGACTTATAGTCAGTTGGTTGAGTGGTACTTGTCAAAGAAAGCAGGAGAAGAAAAAGAAATCATTCCCAATCAGCCGAAATTTGAAGAAATTTTAAAAAGGAAAAAAGAAACATATGTTGGAGGCTATGTTAAAGAACCTATAGCTGGAATTCACGAAAACATTGCTGTCATTGACTTTAGATCTTTGTACCCTTCAATCATTGTTTCTTTTAATATCTCTCCTGAAACTTTAAATTGCGATTGTTGCAAAAAAGATGGTTTTAAAGTTCCAGAATTGAAACATTGGTTTTGCAAAAAGAAAAAAGGATTTGTTTCTTCGATTTTGAAAGAATTGATTGAAAAAAGAGCAAAAATTAAAAAGAAACTGAAAAAATTGAAAAAAGATTCTTTAGAGTATGAAACTTTGTACAACAGACAATTTGCTTTAAAAACGATTGCTAACGCCACTTATGGCTATTTTGCCTTTCCAGCTTCAAAATGGTATTGCAAAGAATGTGCAGAAAGTTGTGCTGCTTTTGGAAGACATTGGATAAAAAAGGCAATAAAAGAGGCTCAAAAGGAAGGCTTTGTCGTCGTTTATGGGGATACAGATTCTTTATTTTTGAAAGAAGGAAAAGAAATAGAGAAAAAAGTGAGAGAATTTTTAGAAAAAATAAACAAAAATTTTCCTGGTATTTTAGAATTAGACCTTCAAGGAATATACGAAAGGGGAATTTTCATTCCCAGGGGAACTTATGGTACAGCTAAAAAAAGATATGCTTTAATTGATAAAAAAGGAGAGTTGTTAATTAGAGGTTTGGAAACAGTAAGAAGAGATTGGTGCAATTTAGCAAAAGAAGTTCAAAGAAAGGTTTTGGAATTTGTTTTGAGAGAAAATGATGTTAAGAAAGCTAAAAATTTTGTAAAAAAGATAATTAAAAATTTGAAAGAAAAGAAAGTAGCTCTGAGAGATTTGATAATCTATGAAGAATTAACAAAACCAATTGAAAAATACAAACTAATTTCCCCTCATGTAATGGCAGCTAAAAAATTGAAAGAAAGAGGAATTGAAGTGGGAGAAGGACAAGTGATTATGTTTGTCATTGAAGAAGGTACAGGTTCTATTTCAGAAAAAGCCCAACCCATTGAATTTGCAAAACTAGAAAAAATAGACAGCAACTATTATATTGAAAGACAAATTGTGCCAGCAGCAATGAGAGTTTTGCAAGTTTTGGGA
>CAYUTJ010000030.1:0-2636 GCA_964447735.1 uncultured Candidatus Saccharibacteria bacterium
AGATGTCATCATCCAATAAAAGTCATAATGCCTTTTAAAAAGATTGGGGAGAATCAATATTACTCAGAAGAATGCAGAGATTGCGGAAAGATCTTTGCCATATTCAAAAAATAGGGGCCAAAGGACCCCCATTTTTAATTAGAATTTCCAAAAACTAAATTACAATTTCTTTCCCACAAACTCTGCAAACTCTGCCAATCTGCAAGAGTAAGCCCATTCGTTGTCATACCAAGCTAAAACCTTAACTAAATTTCCGATCACTCTTGTTGAGAGAGCATCGATAATGGCTGAGAAAGAATTTCCTTTATAATCTGAAGAGACCAAAGCCTGATCTTCGATTCCCAAAATTCCCTTCAATCTCTCTTCTTGAGAAGCTTTTTTGAAAGCATAATTTACTTCTTCTGGTGTTGTTTCTTTCTCAACTTGGCATACTAAATCCACTATTGAAACAGTTGGAGTAGGAACCCTAATTGCCATTCCATCTAATTTTCCCTTCAATTCAGGTAAAACGTTCCCGATCGCTTTTGCAGCTCCAGTTGTCGTAGGAATAATGTTCAAAGCTGCTGCTCTTGCTCTTCTTAAATCTCTATGGGGTAAATCCAAGAGCCTTTGGTCGTTAGTATAAGAATGAACTGTGGTCATAAATCCTTTGATTATTCTAAAATTTTCATGTAAAACTTTAGCTACTGGAGCTAAACAATTTGTAGTACAAGAACCCATATCACAAATTTCCCACTTTGAGGGGTCGCATTTGTCTTCATTAACTCCTAAGACAAATTCTGGAATTTTTTCAGGGTTTTTTGAGGGAGCAGAAATTATCACTTTTTTAGCTCCAGCTATCAAATGTTTTCTTGCTTTCTCATATTCTCTAAATCTTCCGGTGCATTCTAAAACAATATCAACATCTAATTCCTTCCAAGGTAATTTTTCAGGGTCAGGTTCAGCTAAAATTCTAAATTCTTTTCCGTCAACGATAATTGAATTTTCAGTAGCCTTTACTGATTTTGAATAAATACCGTAAACTGAATCGTACTTTAAAAGATGGGCCAAAGTTTTTGGATTTGTGAGATCGTTAATAGCAACTAATTCCAAATCTGGATGATGCTCGATAATTCTTCTAAAAACTGGTCTTCCTATTCTTCCAAAACCGTTAATTGCAATTTTAATTGCCATAAAATCTTTTAATTTTTTGACCTTTATTTTAATCCTAAAAGTTTTTCTATTTTCTCTTTATCAAAACCGACGACAATCTTCCCATCAATTTCAATCACAGGAACTCCCATTTGTCCTGATTTCTCAATCATTTCTTGAGCTGCTTTTTGATCTTTTGAAACATCAATATCCTCAAATTCGATTCCCTTCTCTTTCAAAAATTCCTTTGCCATACGACAAAAAGGACAAATAGGAGTTGAATACACTTTAACTTTTGGCATACTATTGACAAGATCCATTACTATTTGAAGACCCTTCACTTAATCCAAAACCAGGAGAGGTTGGGGTAGCAGAAAGTTGTTTTTCGCATTCTGAAGGAGGATTTGAAAAGGCATTACAAATTGCTTCTTTGACTTTTTCTGGAGATCTTTCAACCTGGACTAGAGCATCATTGATAACAAGAGTCGGAGAACCTCTGACTCCGTATTTTTCGTTCAAATCTTTGTGAACATCAAAAGGAGGATAGCCTTGTTCTTTGAAGTTTTCTGAAATTTTAAATTCTTTATCTGTATTTTGAACGCAAGAAGAAAGCTTTCTTTCATCGATTTCAGCTTTTCTTAAACAATCCTCAGAGTTTCCATCTTTAACAAAACAACTCAAATAAGCTAAGTATTTTTCTTTTTGTTCTTTTTCAATACAATATTGTCTTAAATTCTCTTCCATCTCTTTTCTACCGTGCATTATATAATCTACGAAATAAATTCTAATGTTGGCTTTATCTTTTAACAATTGCCAAACGGGTAAAAGTGCCTTTTCCATTTGAAGTCCAAAGGGACAATAAGACATGACAAAAAGCTTAACATCTGGTTTCTCTGTTTTTTTAACTTCTTGAGTTTGTTGTTGAGTTTTAGGAGTTTCAATTTTTTGGGTCAAATCGTAAGCCATCGGAAACAAAAATTTTCCATCTTTAGAAACAAAACTATCGTATTCTCTCTCCCCTATTTTTATATGAATTTTATATAATCCTGATTCTTCTTTCCAAGACATTAATTCTGCTTTTTGGCCTTGAGAAGCTAAAAGTTTGTTAATATAATCTATTGCTTTTTGGATTGTTTCGTTTGCACTTTTAGAAGTTGATCTTCTAGGAAAAATCATTGACAAAGTTCCTACCAAGCTTGAAACGACCAAAACCGTAAAAAATCCGATCAGAATTTTTTTAGTTAAATTTTCTCGCATTTTATTTTTTCGTTTAATTCTTTTATCAACCTTTCCTCGTCGATGTCATAAATTCTACAAACATCGCCGAGTTTCAAATTGTCAATTTCCATTTTAGCAAAAGGACAAGAAAGGCAGGGCAATCTGTATTTTTCTAAAATCTTTTCTGCCCCAGGAATCTTCAAGATTTCAGCCAAAGTAGTTTTGTTCGTGATCTTTTCCATAAATCTAAATTAACTAAAATTTTTAGTTATTTCAAGTTAATTTTT
>CAYUTJ010000030.1:2736-8076 GCA_964447735.1 uncultured Candidatus Saccharibacteria bacterium
AATTTTTAGTTATTTCAAGTTAATTTTTCAGTCCAACTTAAAAATTTTTTATCTCCTTTTTCAATTTGTTTAGAAAAGTTATATAAACTAAATTAAATTTTGACTTTTCTTTTTCCATTTTTTATTCAAAATATCTTAAAGCTTCTGCAGGTTTTAAAGTTGCTGCTCTCTTTGCTGGAAAATAGCCTGAAATTAAACCTACAAAAAATGAAAAGAAAAAGCCAAACAAAACCAATCCTGGAGTAATCGAAGCTTTGAAATAAAAAATTGGATGGACTTGACCATAACTTTCAATAATCTTTGCAAAAATTATTCCTAAAAAAGTGCCTAAAATTCCCCCCAAAAATCCCATAATTGAAGCTTCAAAAAGAAAAATTAACAAAATTTCAAAATCTTTAGCTCCTACTGCTTTCATTAACCCAATTTCTCTTGTCCTTTCCCTGACTGAAGTAAACATTGTATTCATGATTCCAATCCCTCCTACAACAATAGCAATCGAGGCGAAAGCAAAAACTATAACTTGAATAACAGTTAAAATGCTTCCTGCAATAGAACCTGCTTTCTCATTTGTTAAAACAGAATATTGAATTTCTTGTCCTTTTTTTCTTTTCTGGATTGTAGTTAAAGCTTTTTTTATTTTTTGGGCCATTCTTTCTGGATCCAGTCCTGATTTTATTTTCACCAATAAAAATTGAGCTCCTTCTCTCTGTCCAGTAATCCTTTTGTAAATTTTTTCATCCAAACCTATCATTGAATCATCTTGTTTTGAACCTATAGATTGCAAAATCCCTTTTACTACAAATTTTCTTCCTCCAATCTCGATTTTATCTCCAGGTTTTAAACCGGGAAAAATATCTTCTGGAACCAATTTTCCTAGAATTACTTCTTCTTCTTTATAAATGTTTGGCCACTCCCCCTCTTTTAATTTCCAACCCATGTCAGTTTTAAAAAGTTCTTGAGCTTCTTTTCTGGGATAAGAAAAAAGCAAAACCATTTTTGCTTTACCCTTAAACCTTACAGTTTCTGCTTTATAGTTCATTGGCACTACCAGTTCTACTCCTTCAACTTTTTTGACTTCATCTATTGCTTTTTGCTCAATTTGAGCTTTACCAAAGAATATCGTCATTATATCTGAAAGTTCTCCAGGAAAAACATAGAGAATCTCTTTTCCCATCATTCTTAACTCACGCATTACAGTTTCTTTTAAGCCCTCTCCCAAAGACAATAGAGTAATAATTAAAAAAACACCAATTAAAATACCCAAAACCGTCAGATAACTTCTCAATCTTCTTGCTCTCAAATTTTTAATTGCTAATTTTATATATTCTTTCATTTTCTCCACAAAATTTCTTTTTCTGAAATCTCCCCCATTATTTTTCCATCTTTAATTTTTAAAATTTCTTCACTGTAAGAAGCAATCTGAGGGTCATGAGTAACAACTAAAATTGTTCTTTTTTGTTCTTTGTGTAATTTTTTTAAAATCTCCATAATTTTTTCTCCAGATTTTGAATCTAAATTTCCTGTAGGTTCATCTGCAATCACAATTTCAGGATCGTTAGCTAAAGCTCTGGCAATAGCTACTCTTTGTTGTTCTCCTCCTGATAACTCTTGTGGGCGGTGAGAGATTCTTTCTTTCAAACCAACTAATTCTAAAAGTTCCCTTGCTCTTTTTAACCTTTCTTTTTCTTTAACTCCTTGAAATATCATCGGTAAGGCAACGTTTTCTATTGCAGTTAAATTTGGCAAAAGATTGAATTGTTGGAAAATAAAGCCAATTTTCTTTCCCCTAATTCTTGACAATTCATCAGAGGAAAGTTTCTGAATATCCCTTCCATCTAAAAAAACTTTTCCTTTTGTTGGAAAATCAAGACAACCTATAATATTCAAGAGAGTTGATTTACCAGAACCAGAAGGTCCGATAATTGATAAAAAAGTCCCTTTTTTAATTTCAAGCGAAATTCCTCTCAAAGCCCAAACTTCAACTTTGCCCAAACAATAAACTTTCCAAACATTTTCAAGTTTGATTACCGTCTCCATTTTAAGGTAAAACTACTTTCTCTCCTTCCCTTAGTCCTTCTAAAACCTCAACAAAATCTTCTCCCCAAATTCCAACCTTAATTTTTCTTTCTAAAATCTTTCCTTTTTCAAAAATTTCAACAAAATACTCGCTCCCTTTTTTCCTTACAATATTTTCAGGAACTATTAAAACGTTTTCCTTTTTTGCTACGATTATTCTCACATCGCAACTCATTCCAGGCAAAACATTCTCTGGTAAATTTTCAGGTAAAATCTTTATTCCATAATAAACTACTCCATCTTTAATTTTTTCTACAGGATCTATGAAAGAAACTTTTCCTGAAAAAACTTTATCTTCAATAGCAGGAAATGTAATTTCTACAGGATCTCCAATTTTAATTTTGGTAATATCTTCTTCATAAATATCAACTTCTATCTCAAAGTTTTTTTCAGGTAAAATTTGAAAAACGATATCTCCCATCATAGTCTCTACCCTTTCTCCTTCTTCTTTAAAAACTCTAGCTAAAACTCCAGAAACAGAACTCTTTAATTTTGTCTTTTCTAAATTCTTTTCTAAAAGCAAAATTTGAGTTTCAGCTTCTTTGACTTTGGCTTCATAAATTTCGATATCTTCTTTTTTGGGTTTAGACAATAGAAGGTCGAGATTTTTTTGAGCTGAATCAAGAGTCGATTTTAAGAGATTGTAATTTGTCTCCAAAGAAAGATTTTGAGATATCAAGGAATTAACTATTTCCTTTTGAGTATCCAACAAGGTGATATTTTCTTGGCTAATATTTTTCATATCCTTTGTATCTTCCATAATCTTTCTCATCTCAGTCAAAGAGGAAGAAATAAAATCTAAAATTTCTTTTACCCTTTCAATCTTTTCTTTCACATTTGAAAGAGAAACATTTTCTTTTTCAGTTTCCAATTCTTTAATTTCTCTTTCAATTTTTTCTTTCTCTTTTCTAAAATTTTGAGAATAAGAAAGAGGATCTGAAAAGTAAAAATCTTTCAAAATTTGTAATTGATCTTTCACTTCTTTTAACTTCACATAAAAGTAATCGAAAGAGGAAGAAACTTGGGAGGGGAAATTTTCAAAATCTTCTTTTGCTTTTTGAAGATTAACTTCAGCTGCCTCAATTTCTTCTTCTTTAGGACCTGACAACAATTTTTCCAAAGTAGCTTTAGCTTCTTTTAGTTGAATTTCGGCTTTTTTTAATTGAATTTCAAGCTCTGAACTATCTAATTTTGCCAAAATATCACCTTTTTTTACTTTATCTCCTTCTTTAACAAAAATTTTCTCAATCTTTCCTGAAATTTCAAAAGAAAGATTAATTAAGTCACCCTTTTTTAGAGTACCAGATTCAGAAACGACTTTTTCAACAGTTCCTCTTTTCACTTCAAAAAAAGAAACTTTTTCTTTTTTTCCTTTAAGTTTAAAAAACCAAAATAGAAATGAAACTAAAATCAAGACTAAAAATAAATAAATTATGTGTTTTTTCTTCATTTTATTTTTGGAAAAATATCTCCTGTTTTATGCAAAAGGGGCTTGAAATTTCTCTTTCTTTGAGTTTCTGAAACAACCTTTGCCAAAATTAGATAATGGTCTCCGGCTTCCTCCATCAATTCAACTTCGCATTCAAAAGAAATTGGACAATTTTTTATCATTGGGGGTTTTACTTTCTTTGATTTTTCTTTTTCTAATTTTGCTTTCTCAAATTTGTCAGTATTTCTTCCGCTAAAGGTTCCACAAATTAAAGCTACTTTTTTCATTTTTTCTTCTAGAATATTTAAAGTAAATTCTGGAATTTTCTTCAAATTGGAAAAAGTATATCTTTGAGGGGAAATTGAAATTGCAACATATTTTGGTTCAAAAGAGACTGGCATTAAAAAAGATGCTGCCATGACATTGTCTTTCTTTCCGTCAGTTGAACAAATTAAAGCTACGACCCTTGGGAAAATTTGTTTTGAAATTCTCATCATTATTTTACATCTCTCATTATATCTCAGATTTTTCAAATAAAAAAGCACCTAAAAAAATCATTGCAATTGAAAAGAAAGATAAAACTAAAAAATTGATTGAAAGAGGAAAAATTGAACTACCAATCAAAGAGGCTCTTAAAGCGTCAACTCCATATGTTAGAGGATCCAAATAAGAAAAGTACTTCAAAAATTTTGGAAGATTATCCAAAGGAAAAATGGCTCCAGACAAGAAAAAGAGGGGCATAATTATAAACTGCATTATTAAACCAAAACCTTGAATATCTTTCATTATCGATGCAAAAATTAAACCCAAGCCAATAAATCCAAAAGAAATTAAAATCATAAAGAAAATTGCCAAAAAAAATGAAATCATAGAATGAATCTTAAATCCCATTCCAACTGAAATTAATAAAACCAAGACTGCCTGGATCAAAGAAGTAGTTGCTCCTCCAATAATTCTTCCAAAGACAATAGAGATTCTACTTACTGGGGCTACCAGTATTTCTTTTAAAAATCCAAATTCCCTATCCCACAAAACTGAAATTCCAGCAATTGTTGATGTTGAAATCAAAGTCATTCCAATAATTCCTGGAACTAGAAAATGAACGTATTCTTTGTCTCCTCCAATTCCAGGAATCATAATTCCTTTAAAACCTAAACCTAAAAATATCAAAAAGAAAAGTGGCATCATTAAGGCAGAAACTATTCTTGACCAAGATCTTAAAAATCTTTTCATTTCTCTCAGCCATAAGACATAAATTGCTGTAAAACTAATTTTCATAAATTTTATCTCCTATGTTTTCTTATCCTTTCTTTTAATTTTTCTCTTTGAGAAACTTCTCTTTCTCTGATTGTTTTCCCTGTAAAATATAAGAAAACATCTTCTAGAGTCGGCTTTCTTAGATTTATTGATTTAATTTCAAAGCCTGCATCTTTCTGATCAATCTGAATTAAAAGGGGGATTTTTTCTTCTCCTTTTTCAACTTGTAAATGAAAAAGTCCATTCTCTTTTTTTACTTTTTTAACCCAATTTAGTTGTTTAAAAATTTTTTCAGCATTCTCTGGATAATCAACTTCTACTGAAATTACATCGCCTCCCAAAATGTTTTTTAAATTTTCAGGAGTATCTAAGGCAACGATTCTTCCCAAATCAATAATTGCTACTCTATTTGATAAAAAATCAGCTTCTTCCATGTAATGGGTTGTTAAAATAATTGTTACTCCTTTCTCTTTATTTAACATTCTGATATATTCCCAAATTTTTCTTCTTGTTTGAGCATCTAATCCTAAAGTTGGTTCATCTAAAAATAAAATTTTGGGTTGATGAATTATTGCTCT
>CAYUTJ010000031.1:0-6633 GCA_964447735.1 uncultured Candidatus Saccharibacteria bacterium
ACGATTGAGACCGGTGACGCAAATGTAGTTGTAGGACTTTTAAACAATGTTAATAGTAATATTGTTGATTCTGATGTTTCTCAACTTTTGTTCAATATTTTTGACCAATTAAAAGAGAATATTGATCTCTCAGATGAAATTTCAACTTCATCACAAAGCAATTGTGCTACTTTTACAAAAGAAGTTTGCTCAACTTCTACAGAGTGTTGTGTTAACCTTTCTAATTTAAATCAAAATCAAGGTGAAATTGAAAATAACATTTTGATTGAAGCTACAACCGGTGAAAATGAAGCTAGTTGTACTGAAAATGTGTTCATTAAAACCGGAGATGCTAATGTTTCTGCTAACATTTTTAATTTACTCAATACAAATCTCGTTGATTCTAACTGGACTCAGTTCATTATCAATGTATTTGATAATTGGATGGGGGATTTAATTTTTCCCGGAAAAGAAAAGATGGAAGAATTCTTAAATACCCAAAACGACAAATGCGAAGATACCTGTCAGACTTTAATTTCTAATCAAAACGAAGGTCAAATTGAGAGTAAGGTTTTTGTCGAAGCTAATACAGGTGAAAATAAAGCTAAAGGAGCCTCAAGCACCATAGAAACTGGAGATGCTGCTGCAAAAGTTGATATTTCAAACATTGTCAATACTAATTTAATCAATCAGAATTTATTTTTTGTAGCTATCAATAATTTTGGCAATTGGAAAGGATATGTATTTAGTTTGTCCCCTTCTTTAGAAATGACAGAAGATATTCAAGGAGTTAAGATTTTCAACCTTGATCTTGAAGAGGTTAAAAACTCATCTGGAAATTTGAGCAACAACTCATCAGAAATTGAAAATCAAAATAGCGGGAATATCGAAAATAACATTATTATCAATGTCTTAACTGGAAAAAATTCAGCTACTTCTAGTACAGGTTCTGTAATTATAGAGACTGGGGATGCTAATGTTTTGGCTAATATCATTAATGTTTTAAATTCAAACATTGTTCAGAGCAATATTCTTTCTGGATCAATTAACATTTTCGGAAATTGGGAAGGAGATATTGCCTTTGGAAGACCTAACCTTTGGATTGGAATGAAAGCCATAACTCCTCACCATCCAGCCCAACCTGGGGATACCATTACTTTTACTTTGACTTTCATGAACATTGGAGATGCTGATGCTACTCAGGTGAGAATTATTTCTGATTATGATGAGAGATATCTTGAAATTGTCGATGCAGGAGGTGGTGTGATTATCGATAATCCGGGAGAGATTCAATGGGAAATTGGTGAACTTCCAGTTGCAAGTTCAAGTTTTGTTTCCTTTTCTGCTGTTGTTAAACAGGAAATACCTTATGGTATTACCACTATTTTCTCTACCAGTACAATTTCCAGTTTTGAAGAAGATTGGGACAGTGAGAATAACATTGATGTGATTTCCATTCAAATTAGCAGACCCTTTCCAACCTCTCCCGTTGTTTGGAATCCTTCTTTACCAAAATTAGAAATCACAAAAACTCATAATCTAGAAAGTTTTATTTATCCAGGGGATAATATTGACTTTAAAATAGTTTTATATAACAACAGCGAAAGCCCAGCCTACGACGTTGTAGTTTCTGACATTCTTTTTTATGAGAACGAAGCAATTAAAACCTTTAGTTGGGAACTTGGAAAAGTTCTTCCTCATGAAGAAATAAATATAGAATATACGGTAGCCCTTGGTTCTGAAGCCTTGCCTGGAATTTATACTAACGTTGCAGAAGCTAATGGTTCCGATCATAAAAGAGGTTCAATTTCTTCTTCCTTAGCTTCAACTACTTTCGAAGTGAAATTGCCCGGAGAAGAGATAGAAGAGGAAATAAAAAAAGAGGAAGAAGAATTAAAGGAAAAACAAAAAGAGACCCCTCTTTCCTCAGTTGAAGAATTTATAAGCTCTCTCCCAGAAAAATTGATACCCGAAGTTGCAGCTCAAGAAACTTCAACTCCAGAAACTATGCCTGAAGAAATTTTCCCCTCTTTTGAAAAAGGAACTTTTGAGAGATTTTTGGACTTAATGTTGGCAGCTATAGGTAATTTCTTTAATTTTGAAAATTCCTGCTGGTTTTTCTTTTTCAGTATCCTTATCTTAATTGCTCTCTATTTACTTACAGAGAAAAAGACAAAAATAAAGAAATTAATACTTCTCATTATCTTAATAGCTTTCATTTTGTTCTATATTTTTGCTAAGAAATGTTTAAAACTAATTGTGATTGAATTTGTTTTGTTAATTTTAAGCGTAGGAGTAACATATTGGAAAACAAAAAAAAGAAAAGAAACTCTTTAAATTATTTTTTTCACTTTTCCACAATAGTCGGGGTTTGCTCCGGCTTTTCTTTTCAGTTATACTATTTAATAGAAAAATAAAGGTTGAAAATTTTTTTAAAAACTATGATTAAAAAAGGAAATTTATATTATCCTTCTCCAGAAATTAAAAAAAGAGCCTGGTTAAATAATAAAAAGGTTTATAAGGAAGCTTTAAAAAATCCGGTAAAGTTTTGGGAAGGTTTAGCTAAAGAACTCTTTTGGTATAAAAAATGGAGAAAAGTATTTGTTCATAAACCTCCTTATTTTCAATGGTTCATTGGGGGAAAGATAAACATTACCACGAATATTTTTGAGAAAAATAAAGCAGGTTGGGAAAAAATTAAAAATAAAGTAGCTTTAATTTGGGAACCAGAACCTATAGAAGAGGAACCTAAAATTTTCACCTACAATCAGCTTTTCAAAAAGGTTTGTCAGTTTGCTAACGCTTTAAAGAAATTGGGAGTTAGAAAGGGAGATAAAGTAGGAATTTATTTGCCAATGATTCCAGAAGCTGTAATTTCGATGCTAGCTTGTGCTAGAATTGGAGCAATTCATTCTGTTGTTTTTTCTGCCTTTTCTCCTCAAGCTTTAAGGATTAGACTTCAAGATACCCAAGCTAAAATTTTAATCACAGCAGATGGATATTACAGAAAAGGAAAAATCATTCATTTAAAAGAAGCAGCAGACGAAGGGATAAAACAAACAAATGTCAAAAAAGTAATTGTTGTCAAAAGAGCGAATATTAAAGTGCCTTGGAGAAAGAAAAGAGATTTATGGTTTCATGAGTTGATTGAAGGCGAAAAGGATTTTTGCGAACCGAGGGTGATGAATTCAGAAGATAGAATTTTTATCCTTTACACTTCAGGTTCTACTGGAAAACCGAAAGGATGCGAACATGCTTGCGGAGGTTATATAGTTCAGGCTTTCTGGACAGGTAGGTGGATTTTTGACTTTCATGAAGATGATATTTTGTGGTCGACTGCCGATATCGGCTGGATTACAGGGCACACTTATACTGTCTATTCTCCTTTACTAAACGGAATAACTACTTTAATTTTTGAAGGACTTCCAATTTATCCTACTCCAGAGAGATGGGCCCAAATAATTGAAAAACATGATGTGACAATTTTCTATACAGCTCCGACAGCAATTAGAATGTTTGAGAAATTAGATGGAAAGATTGCTCAAAAGTATAAATTTAAAACTTTAAAAATTTTAGGTTCTGTTGGAGAACCAATCGATGAAGATGCTTGGTTTTGGTTTTTCAAGAACATTGGAAAGAAAAGATGTCCAATTGTTGATACTTGGTGGCAGACAGAAACAGGTGGAGTTTTAATCACTTCTTTGCCAGGAATTGGACCCTTTAAACCTGCTTTTACTGGAATTCCTCTTCCTGGAATTAGGGTTGAAATTTTAGACAGCAAAGGAAAAAAATGCAAAATAGGACAAACTGGAAATTTGGTTTTGTTGCCCCCATTTGCCCCTTCTTTGTTAAGAGGAGTTTATAAAAATCCCAAAAAATACTTAAAAACTTATTGGTTAGAATACGGGACAAAAATTTATTTCACTTCAGACGCAGCCTACAGAGATAAAAATGGTTTAATCAGAATTGTGGGAAGAGTCGATGACGTGATTAAGGTTGCAGGCCATAGGGTAACTACTGGGGAATTGGAAAATGCAGTCGCAATGCATCCTGATATTGTTGAATCTGCAGTCGTTGGAATTCCAGATGAAATAAAAGGCCAGGTGCCAGTGATTTTTGTTGTTCCAAAAGTTGGAAAAAAACCAGAAAGATTGAAAGAAGATGTAATAAAACTCATTAGAAAAGCAATCGGTCCCATTGCTTTACCTAAAAAAGTTTTTATTGTTAAAGATTTACCAAAAACAAGATCAGGGAAAATAATGCGAAGAATTTTAAGAAGACTCTTTACTGGTGAGAACTTAGGAGATTTATCAACCTTAGCTAATCCAGAAAGCGTAGAAAGAATTAAAAAGATTATTGGAGTTAAATGAATGAGAAAGAAGTTTGATTTTAAAAAATTTATTGAAGAGGAGAGACATTTAAATACAATAATTAGATTTTCAGCTCATACTCGAATAAAAGATGAATCGGTAGCTGAGCATTCTTTTCATGTAGCGCTTTATTCAATGATTATAGCTGATTTGGAGGAGAAATTTTTTAAAAATAAAGTGGACAAAGAAAAACTTTTAAAGACAGCCATTCTCCATGATTTGGAAGAATGTCGAACAGGAGATATTATTTATGGTTTCAAGCATACTAATAAAAAATTTGCTGTTGAAATTCGAAAAATAAGTAAAAAATTCTTTGAAGATTTAATGAAAAATTTGCCTTCAGAAATTTCTAAAAAATATGTTGAACTCTGGGAGAAAGCTAAAGATGAAAAGAGAATCGAAGGAAAAATTATAGAAGCTGCTGACAAATTAGAAGGATTGATTTATGCTTTAAATGAATTCAAACTAGGAAATAAAAGTTTTAAAAAGGCCATTGAAATTTATGAGAAACAAATTAGAAAAATAGGTCTAAAATCTGTGAATTTAATTTTAAATCAAATATTATGAAAGAAAAATTTATTCTTCCTTTTAAAGAAATTACCAAAAAGGATGTTTCATTGGTTGGTGGAAAAAATGCTTCTTTGGGAGAGATGATTTCTCAATTAAGTAAAAAAGGAGTGAATGTTCCAGACGGTTTTGCTTTGACTACTCAAGCTTATTGGCATTTTGTCAAAGAAAATCATTTAGATAAAAAATTAAGGGAAATTTTTAAAAAGTTTAATCCAAAAAGTATCAAGAGTTTGAAAGAAACTGGAAGAAAGGCAAGGGGTTTAATTTTAAGATCCAAATTCCCGAAAGAGTTGAAAGAAAAGATAATCAGATCTTATCAACAACTTTCTAAGAAATACAAACAAAGAAATGTTGAAGTAGCGGTTAGATCTTCTGGAGTGGCAGAAGATGCTCCCACAATGAGCTTTGCTGGTCAATTTGAAACTTTCTTAAATATTTCAGGTGAAAAGAATTTGTTGAGAGCGATCAAAAAATGTTTAGCTTCAGCTTTCAATGATAGAGTAATAGCTTACAGAGAAGAGAAAAAAGTTGATCATTTGAGATTCGCTTTATCTGTTGGAATTCAGAAAATGGTAAGATCTGATTTGGCTTCTTCTGGAGTAATGTTTACTTTAGATACAGAGACAGGATTTAAGAATGTTGTTTTGATTAATTCAATTTATGGAGTGGGGGAGATGATTGTTAAAGGAAGAGTGACTCCAGATGAATTTTTGGTTTTCAAACCTACCTTAAAGAAAGGATATAAATCAATTATTGTTAAAAATTTGGGAAGAAAAACGAGAAAATACATTTTCTCAAAGAAAGGAGGTCTCAAAGAAGTTAAGGTTTCAAAGAAAGATCAATTGAAATTTTCTCTAACTGATAATGAAGTTTTAACTTTAGCAAGATGGGCTGTAATTATTGAAGAACACTATGGAAGACCTCAAGATATTGAATGGGCAAAGGACGGAAAAACAGGAAAATTGTTTATCGTTCAATCAAGGCCAGAGACAGTTTTTGCCCCCAAAGAAGCAAAATTCTTTGAGGAATATGAAATTAAAACTTCTAAAAAACCCATTCTAACTGGTATTGCTGTTGGAAACAAAGTTGGACAGGGGAAAGTAAAAGTGATTTCTTCTCTTTCTCAATTTTCGCTTTTCAAAAAGGGAGAAGTTCTAGTCACTAAAATGACAGACCCTGATTGGGTACCTCTAATGAGAATCGCTTCAGCTATCGTGACTGATGAAGGGGGAAGAACTTGTCATGCGGCAATAGTGAGTAGAGAATTAGGAGTTCCGGCAATCGTCGGAACGGGAAAGGCTACAAAAATTTTAAAAACGGGTCAAGAGATTACTGTAGATTGTACTCAAAAAACAGGAAGAATATTTTTGGGTAAAGTTCCTTTCAAATTAAAAAGATACGATCTGAAAAAAATTCCAAGACTGAGAACTAAAATAATGATAAATATTGGAGCTCCAGAAATTGCTTTCAGAACCTCATTTTTACCAAATGATGGAGTGGGTTTAGCTAGAATTGAATTTATTTTAGCAGAAAAAATTAGAATTCATCCTTTAGCTCTCTACCATTTCGAGAGATTGAAAGATAAAAAGATTAAAAGAGAAATTGAGAAAATCACCTCCCACTATAAAGACAAAAAGCAATTTTTCATTGATGAATTAGCAGAAGGAATAGCTCAGATTGCTGCAGCTTTTTGGCCAAAACCTGTAATTGTGAG
>CAYUTJ010000032.1:0-6544 GCA_964447735.1 uncultured Candidatus Saccharibacteria bacterium
TTAGAACATATATCAGATTTAAAAATTAGAGTTTTTGGAAGAACAAAAAAAGAACTTTTTGAGAATGCAATGTTGGGAATGTTTGAAGGAGCAAAATACGAAAAATCTGTCGATGTTAAACATCGAGAGATAAAAGTTAAAATTAAAATAAAGTCAGCTGATTTATCTTCTCTTTTGGTTGATTTTTTAAGTGAAATTTTATATTTAGTTGAAACAAAAAAATTAGTCTTTGAGAAAGTTGAATTTCAAAAATTTACTGAAACTGAAATTGAAACTACTTTAATTGGCTCTCCTTTAAAGAGAATTGGAGTTCAGGTTAAAGGGGTAACCTTTCACGATTTAAATATCCGTAAAGAAAAAAATATTTGGCAAGCTGAAATTTTATTTGACATTTAAAAGAAATTTTTTGACTTAGAAACAAAATTTCAGATTTCAGCAACTAATATTTCTTTTTTAGGGCATTTTTGTCCCATTTTTATTTACAATTTCGAAAAATTAAAGTAAAATGAGTTTATGATTTCGAAAAAAGATTTTAGAAAAATTTCAGATTATTTGTGGGAAATTCCGAAAGATTTTAGGAAAGATATGAGAGTTCCAGCTAGAATCTATCTTTCAGAAAAAATGTTGGAAGAAGCATTTAGAGATAGATCGATTGAGCAGTTAATCAACGTTGCCACTTTACCTGGAATTCAAAAATATGCTCTAGCTATGCCAGATATGCACGAAGGTTATTCTTCACCGATTGGAGGAGTGGCGGCAATCGATATTAAAGAAGGTATAATTTCTCCTGGAATGCAAGGTTATGACATTAACTGTGGAGTAAGAGTTTTACTTTCTGAGTGGCAAGAAAGAGATTTGAAACCTTATTTGGAAAAATTAGCGAATGAAATCTACAAAGAAGTGCCGTCTGGTCTTGGAAAGGGAAGAAAGCTTAAATTTTCAATTGAAGAGCTAAACAAGATTTTAGAAGGAGGAGTTCCTTATTTGGTAGAAAAAGGATATGGTGAGAAAGAAGATATAGAAAATTGTGAAGGAAATGGGAAATTGCCTTGGGCAGATTTTACAGCTGTTTCTAGAAGAGCAAAAGAAAGAGGTCGAGATCAAGTGGGAACTTTAGGTTCTGGAAATCACTTTTTAGAAATTCAAAAAGTAGCTGAGATTTTTAACGAAGAAGTTGCCGAAAAATTTGGACTTTTTAAAGAACAAGTTGTGATTATGATTCATTGTGGTTCAAGAGGCTTGGGTCATCAAGTTTGTTCTGACTATTTGAGAGAATTTATCCCTTTAATGTACAACAAATATAAAATAAAAGTACCAGATAGAGAATTTGCCTGCGTTCCTTTCGATTCGCCTGAAGGAAAAAGAGCTTTTGCAGCTTCAGGAGCTGCCGCAAATTATGCTTGGGCAAATAGACAGATGATAACCCATTTTGTAAGAAAAGCCTGGAAGAGTGTTTTGGGAAAAAGCAGTGGAAATTTAGCTTTGCTTTATGATGTAGCTCACAACATTATTAAAAAAGAAAAGTACAAGATAAATGATAAAGAAATAGAGGTTGCGGTTCATAGAAAAGGAGCAACCAGAGCTTTTCCTCCAGGCTACTTTGAAATTCCCCAAAAATATCGAGAAGTGGGTCAGCCTGTGATCATTCCAGGATCAATGGGAACCGCTTCTTATATATTAGTCGGTACCAAAGAAGGTAAAGAGGCTTTCTATTCAACTTGTCATGGTGCAGGGAGGAGGATGTCTCGAAGAGCTGCTATTAGAACTTTATCTGGAAATCAAATAATTAGAGAATTAGAGAAAAAAGGAATAATGGTAAAATGTTATTCTTTAAGAGGGGTTGCAGAAGAAGCTCCTCAAGCTTATAAAGATGTAGATGAAGTTGTTCAAGTAGTTCATAAGGCAGGTCTTTCAAAGAAAGTAGCAAAATTAATTCCTTTGGCAGTTATTAAAGGGGAATGAGAAAATTTAAGATTTTAAATTTTAAATTTCAAATTGAGATGGGAAAAAATTTTTTCGCTTTGGAAAATTATGGCAAAGAGCAGACTTCCCAAATCTGTCAGAAAGTTTATCAGAAAAGAAAAAGCGAGAATTCGCAGAGAAGTTTTAGATTTGAAAGAACAAGAAAGGTTGATCAAAGAACTTTATCAGAAATTTAAAAAACAATATGAAAATAAAAGAAATTTTTAACCTAGCAATAAAAATGGGAATGGAGGCTGATTTAAGAGGAAAAAAAGAAGTAGAAAGAATTTTAGAGAGAAAAAGAAAGAAATATGAGAGATTGTCGGAAAAAGAAAAAGAAGAATTCGATAAAGAAGCTTTAGAAAATCCTTATTTAGATTCTCGGATTTTGAACATTGCTAAAGATAAAGAGATAAAAAGGGTGTTAGTAGGGATTGACATTGAACCTGCTGAAATTTTGTTGGCAAAAGAGATTGGAAATATTGATTTGATAATTTCTCATCATCCTTTAGGAAAGGCTTTAGCTCATTTGCACGATGTTATGGAAATGCAATGTGACATTTTGAACTTATATGGAGTCCCAATAAATGTTGCTGAAGGATTAATGAAAGAAAGGATTTCAGAAGTTGCTAGGGGAGTAAATAGGTTGAACCATCAAAGAACAGTAGATTGTGCCAAAATTTTAGGATTTAATTTAATGTGTTTACATACTGTCTGCGATAACTTAGCAGCTAAATTTTTGAAAGAAAAAATCGAAAAAGAGAATCATTTAATGAGATTAGAAGATTTGATAGAACTTTTGAAAGAAATTCCAGAATACAAAAAAGCAATTGAGCTGGGTTTACCAGGTCCCAAAATTTTTGTAGGAGAAAAAGAAAGAAGATGTGGAAAGATTGCTATCACTGAAATTACAGGGGGAACTGAAGGCTCTCCAAAACTCTATGAAAAAATGGCTATTGCTGGTATTGGAACGGTTGTCGGAATGCATATTTCAGAAGAGCACAAAAAAGAAGCCGAAGCAGCCCATATCAATGTCGTTATCGCTGGTCACATGAGTTCAGATTCTTTAGGAGTAAATCTTTTTTTAGACGAATTAGAAAAAAGAGGAATTGAGATTATTCCTTGTTCAGGATTAATTAGAGTTTCTCGTAACAAATAAATGAGAACTGGTATTGCAACAGTTCCTTTAGATTACGGAAAATGTCCTAAATGGTTGTTTGAAAGAATGAAAAGGTTAGCTAAAGGAATTACTTTAGCTATTGTTGAAGAATTTGGCCCAGAGGAATTTTTAAAACGTCTTTCAGATCCAATTTGGTTTCAATCCTTAGGATGCGTTATCGGTTTTGATTGGAATTCTTCAGGGTTAACTACAACGACTTTAGGAGCTTTGAAAGAAGGATTAAGAGGATTGGAAGATGATTTAGGAATTTATATTTGCGGAGGTAAAGGAAAGACTTCAAGGAGAACACCAAATGAAATTAGAATGGTAGGTTTGACAAGGGGTTTTAATTTTTACGAGAAATTAATTTTCGTTTCAAAAATTACAGCAAAAGTAGATTCTTGCTTGATTCAAGACGGATTTCAGATCTACCACCATAATATTATATTCACAAAGGATGGGAAATTTACGGTAGTCCAGCAAGGAATGAATGTAAATTTTCAGAAAGCAAGAAGGTATCACTGGTTTTCTCCAAGAATAAAAAATTTCACTGAAGAACCCCATTCAGGAATAATTTCAGATTTAAAATTAAGACCTTTAAATTTAGTATCAAGAAAGAGTAGAAAAAATAAAGAAATTTCTCTGGAATTAGTGAGAGAAGAACCGAAAACATTTTTAAAAGACATTCAGCTAATTTCGGAAAAATCTCATTCCTTGATCAAGCAAAAAAGGTTACCGAATTTTTGCCAGATGGAATTGGAAGACAAAGAATTTCATTACCATCCAGTAATTAAAGAAAAATTCAATTTGAAAAGATTGAAAAAAATTGTTGAAAAAGCCCATTTTTTAAAACCTGAAAATTTTGAGAAACTTTTAATGACAGAAGGAGTGGGACCCAAAACGATCAGGGCACTCTCTCTTGTTTCAGAAATAATTTATGGAGCAAAACCTTCTTTTGAAGATCCGGCAAGATATTCTTTTGCTCATGGCGGGAAAGATGGAACTCCCTACAAGGTCGATAAAATTACATTTGATAAAACAATAGAAATAATTGAAAAGGGCATTGAAATTTCTAAAATTTCTTTAAAAGAAAAAGAAAAAGCAAAACAAAGACTATGGTTGCAGCAAAAGAGACTCCAAAAAGAAGAAGATTTAAAATAAGACAAAAACAAAAAAGAAGACAAAAGATTAAAAAATTAAAAGCAAAATACTTAAAGGCAAAGACAAAAAAAGAGAAAGAGAGAATAATTGAGAAAATATTAAGAATCGCTCCCCATTATCCGATAGAAAACATTTTAAAATTGGATGAATCTCAAAAGTAAAAAGCTTCTTTTTTTATTCTTTTTTGAATCCTTTTTATATCTTTTAATCTTTTCTTTAGCTATTTTCTCAACAAAAAGGGTAGAGAGGGTTTTTAAAGCTCAGAAAATTCCCCCTCCTCCTCAAATCTCAGTTTTAGAGTTTTCTCTTAACATTTTTTTTGCCACTGTTTTTTTATTATTTGTTATTTGGTTTTTTAAGAAAAAAGAAACAAAGGGAAAAGTTTTTAAAGCAATTTTTTTAATTTCTGTATTTTTGGGAGGAGTGATGTTGTTGGAAATCTGGATACCAGAGCCCACTCCTTTAATTTTTATTTCTCTCTTTATAATCTGGTGGTTAAAAGATCCTAACGTTTTAAATCAAAATTTATTAATTTCTTTAGGAATAGCTGGAGTGGGATGCGTTTTGGGTTTGAGGTTGAAACCAGAAGCTGTTATTTTTCTCCTAATAGCATTTTCAATTTATGATTTTATAGCAGTTTATAAAACAAAACACATGGTTAAAATCGCAAAAGAAATGATAGAGCACAAAGCCATTTTAGGAATTGTTATTCCTCAGAATTTTTCAGATTTTAAAACAAAACTGGAAATGGCAAAACCTGGAGAAAATTTCGTTGTCTTGGGAGGAGGCGATATTTTATTTCCTTTAATGCTTTCTGTTTCTTTGATTAAAAATGGAATTTTTCAATCTTTTTTAATTTTTCTTTTTTCTTTAATTGGTCTTTTTCTAAACTTTGTTTTTCTTTTTTCTCAAAAAGAAAGAAGACCAATTCCAGCTTTGCCTTTAATTTCTCTTTTTTCAATTTTGGGATTTATTTTTTTGAAAATCTTGAAATAAAAGCCAAAAATTAGTAAAAAGAAGCAATGCTTGATAAAGTTGTTAATTTTCTTTTTGAAATTGAAACCTTAAAGAAAATTAAAAGAGCAGGTTGGAAAAGAGTTGGAATTGAAAATCCAGATTCAATAGCAGAACATGTATTTTCTACAGCCCAAATTGCCTATATTTTAGCAAAAATGGAAAAAGCTAACGCTTCAAAAGCAGCGTTAATTGCTCTCTTTCATGATAACGGAGAAGCAAGAATTGGAGATATAGATTTGGTAGGAAAATTATATTTAAAAAGCGAAAAAGGAGAAGAAAAAGCTTTTTTAGATCAAGTTAAAAAATTACCGGGCAAAAAGGAAATTCAACAATTCTTTAAAGAATGGAAAGAACAAAAAACAAAAGAAGCAATTATAGCCAGAGATGCTGATCTTTTGGAAGGAGCAATTCAGGCTAAATTTTATATGGCACAAGGAAATAGATTGCTGAAAATATGGATTAAACATTGGAGTTCAAAATTAAAAACAAAATCAGCAAGAAAAATTTTAAAAATGATAGAGAAAACAAAAATTGATCAATGGTGGAAAGAAATTCCAGAAATTAAAAAAGAGATTCAAAAATTAAAATAATTTTAAAATTGATGCTCGACAAAAAACAAAAATATCTGCAAATTGCCCTAAACAGCACTTTAGAAGAGGCCAAAGCTATAATTTCTCAAATTCCCTTAGATGAAAGAATAATTTTGGAAGCAGGAACTCCTCTAATAAAGAATTATGGAACAAAAGCAATTGAAACTATAAAAAGATTTTGGGAAGAAAGAATTTTTGGACCTCAAATAGAATATCAAAGCTCTTGGTTAGAAAAGTTAATAAAGGAAATGGCAAAAAAGGCAAAAGAAAAAGAAATTTTCCCAAAAGAGAAACAAATTCCTCTTTCTCCTTACATTGTTGCTGATTTAAAATGCATGGATAGAGGAGAAAGAGAAGTTCAAATTGCAAAAATGGGAGGAGCAAGCGGCGCTGTTGTTTTAGGCCAAGCTCCAGTAGAAACTATAAATGCTTTTATTGAAGCTTGTGAAAAATATGGATTAGATGCGATGGTCGATATGATGAACGTAAAATATCCTTTAGAAGTTTTGAGAAAATTAAAAAAATTACCAAAAGTTGTCATTTTACATAGAGGAGTAGATGAGGAAAGATTTAATCCAGAGTCAGAAATTCCCTATCACGAAATTCATAGGATAAAAGAAAATTATGATATCATGATTGCCATTGCTGGAGGAGA
>CAYUTJ010000033.1:0-6353 GCA_964447735.1 uncultured Candidatus Saccharibacteria bacterium
CTTATTTTGCTCTTAATGTTCAATCTGGAGGAACTTCAAGATTGTATGTAAGAGCAGATGGGAATGTCGGCATCGGGACGACGACACCACAAACTGCATTGCATGTTCTTTCTTCTTCTTCAAATGTAGCACTATTCCAAGCAGCTTCGACTGTCTCTGCAACAAAATTAATTTTAAAGTATCTTAGTACATCAGCCCTAGCTTATAATGAAATTGACTTTTTGGATGAGACAGGAAGCTTGAAAGGATATTTGCAAGTAAGAGATACAGGTATAATGTATCTTTCAGCTACAGATGTGGTTTTAGCTAATAGCGGAGGGGAAGTATTAAGGGTGGCAAGTAATGGGAATGTGGGAATTAATACCTCTACACCATCTTACCTTTTAGATGTTTATGGAGATGATATTACAATTAGGCTGGGAGCAACTGCTTCTTCAACAGTGCTTGTAGGAGGAGGTTCTGGAAAATTAACTTCAGGCACTATTGACCCTCAATACAACATTGGGGGGAAGATTTTCGCAACTTATGTTCCTTCAATGACGGGAGTGAAAGAAGAAACAACAGGAATAATAAAAGTTTCTCAAAAATTAGAGGGGAAAGATTACTATTTTGCTGAAATTGATTTCAATACTCTTGAGGAAGGATCTGATTTGTGGCTCTTTTCAAAAATTACTAATTTGAAAAAGAATCTCGATAAGTTAGCGGTTTTGTTAACGCCAGCTAAAAGGGCCAAGGTTTGGTATCAAGTAGATCCAGAAAATTTCAAACTTTACTTTTTCGCAGACAGAGAAACTGTAATTTCTTATAGGTTGACTGCTCCAAGATTTGATTTTGAAAAATGGAAAAATTATTTGGGAGAAGGAGAAGGAGGAATGAAAATTGAAGAAGATGGTTCTCTAGTTTCAAGTAGCACAATTTATCAATTTGCAGAAGAGAATAACGAAGAGGGAATTTTAGAAAAAATTAAGGAAGTTTTTGAAAAACTCGGTCTCTTTATCGAAAATGGCATAGCCAAAATAAAAGAAATTATCACTGAAAAACTCACAGCAAATATTATTGTGACCGATCAACTTTGTATTGGTCAAACTTGCATTGATGAGGAAACCCTAAAAAAGATTTTATCAAAAAATAATGCTTTGCCAATTTCACCCCCAATTCCAGAACAACCAGAAAGTTCTTCTACCTCAACTACTTCAGATCAACCAACCACTACAGCATCTACTACCAATACAATAGAAAATCCAACTACTACAGAAAATACGATTGCCACATCCAGCGAAAATTCAGAAAATTTACAAAATGTTAGTTCGACAAACGAAGATGCTGAAACTACAACTCAACAAGAAACAGAAATTTCCCAAGAGAGCTCTGAAGAACAAGAATCAATTGCTCAAGATGAAATTACTCAAGATCAATCTTCTCAAACGACAGAAGGTGAAAATTCAGAGAGCACAGATGAAACAACAACTCAACAAACAGAAAATCAACAAAATTCTCAAAATTCAAACATTCAAACAAACCAAAACACAGAAACTTCAATTAATGAAACCAATGAGGTAGAATAAAAAATGAGAAAAATTTTTCTAATTTTCATTTTAATTTTTCTTTCAATCTCATTTAAAGTTTCAGCACAAGGAATTTTAGAAATCATCATTCCTCAAGGAGTGTGTCTTTCTGGAATAGCGATTGAATATCAGACAGATGTCCCTACTTTACTTAGATTGAATCCAAAAATTAAAAACCCTGATTTGATTTTTGCAGGAGATTTTTTAAAAGTTCCAGCATCGACAACAAAAATTGTAATTTTGCCAGGAGATACCCTATCTCAATTGGCAAAAAAATACAATACTACGATTGACATTTTGTTAGCTTTAAATCCCCAAATTAAAAACCCTGACTTAATTTTTGCTGGAGATGAACTCAAAATTCCTAAAATAGAAACTTCAACTTCTACAATTTCTGAAATTTCTGTTTTTCCTGAATCTACAACGACAATTCCTTCAATTTCAACGACAACTCCTCAAATTTCAACTTCTACGCTTTCAGTTTCTCTCTCAGCAAGTCCTTCTTCGGGATTTGCTCCTTTAACTGGAGTTGATTTGACAGCCAATGTTTCAGGCACTGCTACTGGTACTATAAATTATACTTTTTATTGTAATCGTGCTGATGAAAGTACTGAGATTACTGAAGGTTGGTGTAGAAAAGTAGAAGGAATTGCCGAAACCACTTATACTGCTGTTAATTGTTGCAGTTATTCGGAAGCTGGTCTTTATTCTGCCAAAGTTATTGTTGAAAGAGGAAGTTTACAAGCTGAAGCAAAAATAGAAATTAACGTTGAAACTCCTCCAATTTCGCAACCATCTCATCCTTCTCCTCCTCCCCCTTCATCCTCTCAACCTCCTTCATGCCAAGATCAATATGCCTCAGGAGCTCAAACCTATTCTGTGACAACGAAATCAGTTCCCAAAATCTATAAAATAATCGTTGATCCCTTAGATGTTGAATATTTATCTTCCCAGGCCGTAAAAGCTTATATCAGAGATACTAACGGAAATCCGATAACTTCAGTTTCAGGGACAGCAATTACTGACGAAAAAAGTACTAATTTTAATTTAAATCTAATTTCTGGAACCGAAACCGATGGAGTTTGGCAAGGCTCTTGGACATTAACAGATTCAATCTGTCAAAATTACCAGTTAAAAATTCAAGCTCAAAGTGAAAGCGGAACTTCTGAAGTTACCTTGACTTTCAAATAGGCAAAACTTTAAAATTAAATTGGAAAATAAAGGTTGTAAACTTTTAAATTAAAATGAGAAAAAAAGGAATCTTGATTTTGATAGGAATTGTTCTTTTAATTTCTGGTCTAGCGACTTATTTTTTACTTTATCTTGCAAAAACTTATCAAAAATTTGGAATCGTAAAGGAAGTTCCATTGAAAAAGAAAAAAATTGAAAAAATTCCAACTGAAGCTAAATTAGCTCCTGGAAAACACACTTATGAAATAATCACTGATAAGCCTAAAGATCCTCAGATAATTGAAGTTGAAGTTGACCCTTTAGATGTTGAATTTGGAAAAACTCAAACTGTAACAGCAAAAATTAAAACAAAAGCAGATTCAGTAAGGGCTGAAGATTTCGTTTTGGGAAAAGCAATTTGCGATCAAAAAGAAATTGAATTTCCTTTAAAGTTAAAGAAAGTAGAAGGAAAGGAAGAATTAATTACTACTTGGCAAGGAATCTGGGAGAGAGAAAAGGAATGCACTTTTGAGAAAAACTATCAAATTAAAATTTTTACAAAAAACATTAAAGGAGAGGATAAAGTTACCATAAGTTTTGGCTCTTCTTGTCCTACCCCGACAGATGGGCAAGATTATACTGTCGCTACTTCTTGCATTTTCTTCTGGAGTGTCAATGGGGTCGAAAAGGGAAATATTATCATTCCAGAAGGAGTCACTTTAACAATTGGGGGAGGAAGCGTAGGGAAACAACAAACTATTGTTTTTAACCCTGGCTACTCAATCACTATCGATGGTTCGATAGCTTTGAACAAAACCCCAGGCTATGAAGGCCAGATAAGGAAGGCCTATATTTGGGTAGGAGATTCAGATTCAGATACTTTCTACAATTATTACATTCATACCGATCCTACCAATCCTCCAATGAGCGGGGCAGTTAGAAGATACACTTTAAGCTCTTTAGATTCTCCTGACTGTAATGACGAAAACGCGTACGTTTATCAAGAAGTAGCTAATCTCTCTTTAGATAAGGATCAAGATTATTATACAAGTAGTCCTCCAGCAATTCGTTGTGTAGGAGATGGCCTAAAAATACAGGGTAAAACAAAATATTATAAAGATGCAAATGGAAACTTCAGTTGGTTAGTTGATAGCTTCAAAATAGGAACAGATGATTGCGATGATTCAGATTCAACTAAATGGCAAATTGTAAATTGTTATCCAGATTCAGATGGTGATACCTATTATAGTAATACTGGTTTAAGTATTTGTGCAGGTGATTCTTGCCCTTTAGGTTATTCTGATACTCCAGGTGATGATTGCGATGATTCAGATTCAACTAAATGGCAAATTGTAAATTGTTATCCAGATTCAGATGGTGATACCTATTATAGTAATACTGGTTTAAGTATTTGTGCAGGTGATTCTTGCCCTTTAGGTTATTCTGATACTCCAGGTGATGATTGTTGCGATTCAGATGCTAATACTCATCCAGGACAAACTTCCTATGCCACTTCAGTAAATGCCTGCGGAAGTTGGGATTATGATTGTGATTCAAATATTTCAAAAAATGCCGATTGCAGCGGTGGTTTAGATAGTAGTGATTGTTCGTTAAGTGGCATTCCTACTTGTATGGTGTGGGATTCTTTTCTTAAGCGATGTATCCTGGCTATGGCTGAGGGATATGCAACTTGTACTGTGACTAATATCGTGACTAAGGATTGTGGTACGAGTTGGACTAAATATTATTGCCAAGAAGCCCCATGTGGTGATACAAAGTGTGGGGTTATGCCTCAATACCTTTGTGCAAGTGTGAATGTAACCTGCGGCTGCCGTTAAAAACCAAAACAGCAAAAAATATTTCCTGTATATTATCGAACACTCCTTGTGTTAGATATAGTTCTTTAAAATGGGGAATTATTGTTCCCGGAGTCGCTGTCGATGTTTGAATCGACAGATTAAACAAAATAAATTTTTCTGCTTGTTTTCAATTGTTCTTTCAATTTTGGGAAATTTTTTAATTTAAAATCTCTTTTTAAAATTTCCTTTGCTTTTTGTCTTGCCAATTCTATTAATCTCAAATCTGTCAATTTAGCTATCTTTAAATTCAATTTCCCAGTTTGTTTTTCTCCAAGTAATTCTCCGGGTCCCCGAATTTCCAAATCTTTTTCGGCTAACTCAAAAGCATTTTCTGAAGTTAATAAAGCTTTAATTCTTTGAGCTGATTTTTTAGTTGGTAAATGAGAAATTAAAAAGCAAAAGGCCTTCTTTCCAGTTCTCCCGATTCTTCCTGTTAGCTGATAAAGTTGTGATAACCCAAATCTTTCTGCATTTTCAATAACTAAGATATTAACTTCTGGCAGATCAATTCCTTCCTCAATAACGTTAGTGGCTATTAAAATATCTAGCATTTTTTCTTCAAATTGTTTCAACACTATTTCTTTTTCTTTTGTTTTCATTCTTCCGTGTAAAATTCCAATTTTAAATTGAGGAAAAATTTTTTGTAAACGAGAATGCTCTTCTTTAATTGTTCTTACTTCAGAAAAAAGTTTCCCCTTTTCTTTAAATTCAATTCTGGGACAGACAAAAAAAGCTTGTTCTCCTTTTTCAATCTTTTCTTTCAAAAAATCAAAAACTATTTTTTGCTCTTTTGGTAAAAAGACTTTAATTTCCAAATTTCTCTTTCCGCAGGGCAATTCTTCCAAAATTGAAATGTCCAAGTCTCCAAACAAAGTCAAAGCTAAAGTTCTTGGAATTGGGGTTGCAGTCATTGATAAAAAATGAGGCAATACCTTTTGTTTTTCCAAAAGTTTTCTCCTTTGTTTGACTCCAAATCTGTGTTGTTCATCAAAAACTAAAAAAGCCAATTTTTTAAATTCAATTTTTTCTTCAAAAAGAGAATGAGTTCCAATTAAAATTTTAACTTCTCCTTCTTTTATCTTTTTTAGCATCGTTTCTTTTTTTAATTTTCTTGCTGAAAATTCTATGTATCCTTTAGTTAAAATTCCGACATTTTCTTCAAATTTTTCTAACATTTGAAGGATTCTTTTGTAGTGCTGGGCAGCTAAAATCTCAGTAGGTACTACAATTGCTGTTTGATAATTGTTTTTTGCACAATTTAAAGCCAAAATCGTAGCCACTAAAGTTTTTCCAGATCCAACATCTCCTTGCAACAATCTATTCATTGGTTTTTCTCTTTCCATTTCTTTTAACATTCGCCAAGTTTCTTTTTTTTGAGATTTTGTCAATTTAAAGGGCAAAGATTCAATAAATTTTTTTATGGTTTCCAAGTGAATTTTAAGAGGATATGCTTTTTTCGTTTTAACTTTCAATTTTTCTCTTAAAACTTCAAGTTCTAACAAAAATAATTCTTCAAAAGCAAATCTGAATCTTGAAATTTCAATATCTTCTTGTTTTTCTGGAAAATGAATCTTTAAAATTGCTTCTTTTAGTGGCAAGAGATTTAATTTTTCAAGAATTTTTTTGGGCAAAAATTCTTTTGCCCTCCAAATTTCTTTTTTGATTATTAAAGAGAGTTTTTCTCTTATCCATCTTGAAGTAATGCCTTTTGTTTCAGGATAAACTGGAATTATTTTTCCAGTATGCAAAAGTTTAAAAT
>CAYUTJ010000034.1:0-5889 GCA_964447735.1 uncultured Candidatus Saccharibacteria bacterium
GCTATTTTTAAAAAGGGGTATTTCGGAAAATAATCCCCTTTTATTTTTGTCTTTTAGTAATGCTTTAATAAAATAAACGAGCAAAAATTTATACAGAGAGTAGGGGAAAGACGAAGTAGTGTTTAAAATAATTAAAATTTTGTTTTTAAAAGGCTTGATTTTTCAAAAAAATTTAATAAGATAAAAAGCATAAAAAGGAGGTGGTTCTTTGGCAAATTATAAAGTTATTGGAGAAAGACCAAAGATTGTAGAGCTTGAAGATGAAAAAGAAGTGTTTGGAGAGGTTGAAGAAATTACTTCAAGAGAATTGGGGGCAGAAAAAGCAAACATTGTTAAAGTAACTCTTTGGGGACCAGATTTTCTCCATAAACACGAAATTGCAGAAGAAACTTATGTCTGTCTCAAAGGCGACGGAGAAATTTTTCTTGATGGTGAAACCTTCGATTTTTCAGAAGGGGAAAGAGTGATAATTCCTCCTGGAACTTTGCATGCTGCAAGACCAAAGAGATTTTTTGGAAAACTTGTTTTTCTTTGCATTTCTTCTCCGCCTTTTGATCCAAAAGATGTTTACAATGATCCTCGAGGGAGAGATTGGTAAATAAAAAGTTCTTTACCCGCACTATTTTTTGCGGGTTTTTTAATAGAAATTGACTTTAGGTAAAAATTAAATTAGAATCACTTAAATCTATAGAAATGATAAATAAAAAAATAAGTTTTTTGTTAATTTCAGGCGTATTAATCCTTGTTATCGTTCTTGTTGCCTTTGTTTTCCCAAAAGGAAAATCTCTGAAAATCAAAAAAGAGTTTGAAATTCAAGGGCTTACTTGGCGAACTTTTTCTTACTATTATAATGACTCAATTTATCAACAAGGATATAATTGGTTGGCTAACTGGCGCTTTCTAAGAAAAGCTAAGAAAGCAGGGGGTAACTTTCTTTTGGTACGTGCTTTTTATAATGGAAACGATCAAGGAGGTTTAGTTGGCAATGAAGAAAAAGCAAAAAAAGTTCTCAAAGGAGCTATTGAGCAGGCTCATAAGGCAGGTTTTAAAATTTTATTAGTTCCTTATGTTGAATCAAGAGAATATTGGGTTAATAAAAAGTGGTGGCTTTCAAAAGATGTTTGGACAAAAACAGTACTGAAATGGGCTAAATTTGCTCAAGAAAATAATGTTGAGATGTTCGCTCCAGGAGTAGAAATGAATATTATTTTGAATGAATCTGAAGTAGGGGAGTGGTTCAAAGAAATTTTACCTAAAATTAGAGAAGTTTATTTTGGTATTGTTACCACAGCTGAGCATTATGATGTGGAAAAATGGAAGATTTTAGATGAAGCTCAAGCTTTTGCAGGCTATGATTGTTTAGGTTTCACTTTCTTTCCAAGAAAAGAATATAATGGCGTTAGCGATATTAGAAGTTTTGATGACTACAAAGAATATGTAGAAAAAGAGGCCAAAGTTATTGATATGCTTTCTGAAAAGTACCATATTCAATGTAAACTTGCTGTTCCTATGGGATTGGATTATTGGAAAGAAAGCCATCTTAAAAAGCCTGTTCCTGATGCTGAAATTGTTGCTCAGGCAACTAGTTTTGGGTTAGATATTTTAAAGAAGCACAATTTTACTGGCGTTTTTATCAGTCATTGGGCTTCAGAACCAGACCATTTTGGAAAAAATACTGCTGTTGAGGAAATGCTCCAGAAAAGGTGGACTCTGGCTGAATGAAATTGGTTAAATTTCTTGACATTGATTTTTTTTGGCAATTAAAATTAAGGAAGGTGGGAAATTTTCTTAAATTTAAGTTTTTAATTTTTGGCGGAATTTTTGCGACCGCCTTTTTAATTTTTACATTGAGCGAAGCTCAAAACTCTACAATTTGTAGTTTTGCAGGACCTGATCTTTCTTCTGATTTAATCCGTTTGACTGATTTTGTAGTTTCAGGTTCTGAAAATTTAAAAGTTGGAGATGCAATAACTGTTAGTTTCAAACTTCAAAACTTTGGACAATCTAATTTAGAATTGGGCTTAAAAGGAATTTTTGTTGCTGGAAAAGATCCTGAAAATTCAAACCTCTCTTTTGGATTTACAAGAGCAAATACTACTTTTGAAGTTGGAGAAACAATAAAAGTTTCTGTTTCAAAAACTTTAGACAAAGCCGGAACCTGGAAGGTTTGGCCTTCTTATCATTTGTCTTTGGCAACTGGAGAAAGATTAGGGCCTGAAGAATGGCATGCTTGCACATTAAATGTTGCCCCAGAAATTCAGGATTCAGACAAAGACGGAATTCCCGATAATATTGATAAATGTCCTCTTGAGCCAGAGACGTTTAATCAATATCAAGATGATGATGGATGTCCAGATGAAGTTCCAGAACCAGAAGATAAAATTCCACCCGAAGTTGACATTGTAGTTTCACCAACTTCTCCTACTACTTTAGATAAAATTCAATTTGAAGCTAAAGCAAGAGATTCTTCTGGAATTAAAGAAATTAGAATTTTTATAAATGATGAAAAAAAGATAGTTTGTAAGTCTAAATGTTCTTTAAAAGAAAAAACAATCTTTCAATGCTCAGATTTTAAAAAAATTGGAGAGAAAGAAGCTATTTGTGTTTTTGAAGAAGGACCCTTTCCAGCAGGAAAAATAACTTTTAGAGCAGAAGCTTTAGATGGCAAAGATAATTTTGGGATCTCTCTCACAAAAGAAATTCAAGTTTCTTCCTTGGAAATTGAAATGTTTCCTCATGAAGTTGGGACCTGTTTAAGAATAATCTCTGGACAAGTTTTCAATTTTTACCCTTCCGGAACTGATACTTTAAGAATTAAAGTTTGCAGATTAGTTCCGACTGAGGGAATAACTACTCCTTTGTGTGATTTCTCGACAATAAGTTTTATTGAGGTTTCTACAAGTTCAGATCCCGACATTTTTGAATACCAAATTCAAGTTGGTTGTTCTGGTAGATATTTAATTGAACCTGTTTATTTGCCAAGAGAAAAAAATGCAAGTGGTACGGAAGTTTTGACCCTGAAAGATATATTTTAAATGTAGAAACTGATAGATTGGAAAATAGAGATTTTCATTTTGAACCTGAAGACCTCATTTCTCTAATTGAATCAAGAAGTTTAGATAGAGTTCCTTGCGGACTTGAGGATCTTGAAAATTTACCAAGTCGTTTTGACTGGAGAGATTTTGGATTAGTAAGCCCCATAAAAGATCAAGCAGATTGTGGTTCTTGTTGGGCATTTGCGACTGTAGGTATGGTGGAATCTGTTTACAATGTAGAAAATTTAAGGGCTTTAAATCCTGATTTGTCAGAGCAAAATTTAGTTTCCAATTGTTATCCTCCAGCTTCTTGTTTCGGAAGAAACGCTTCTGTCGAAGCTGGCTTAGATACTCTTGAATTTATCAAAACAAATGGAATAGTAGATGAAGACTGTTTTCCTTATCAATCAGGAGACTGTGATGTTTATGATAGTGATTTAAAAAGAGTAGTTTGTAGAGATTCTTGTTCCTGTTCTGAGGTAAGTTGTTCAAATCCCTGCGATTGCAATTTTTGTTCAGATTGGACAAACAGATTGTGGAGAATATTAGATTATGGAATGCCCGAAATTCATCTTGCCAGACTCGATAGGAAGAAGGCTCTTTTGCGTTACGGACCCTTGGAAGTCTGTGGAGCTGGCCATTGCGTGGTGCTTATTGGCTGGGATGATTCTGTGGAGAGTTGGATTATAAAAAATAGCTGGGGAATAGATTGGGAGGATTTGGGATTTGGTTATGTGAGATATAGAGATCCTTGGAGAAGCGAAAGGACATGGGTAGAGCGTACTTATTATGTTAAGGGAATAATCTCTCCATGAAGAATAAATTTTTAAAATTTAAAATTTATCTTTTCGCCTTTTTTGTTTTGTTTTTTGGATTTTTTCTTTTTAAAAATTCAGCATTTTCTCTTTTAAACCCATCTGCTGTTTATTGTAGAGCTTTGGGGTATGAATATTTAATTGAAAATACACCAAAGGGGCAAAGAGGGCTTTGCAAACTTCCAAATGGCAAAGTAGTTTCAGCTTGGCAATTTTTAAGAGGAGAGGTAGCTCAAGATTTTAGTTTTTGTAAAAAGCAAGGATATGATATAAAAACAGTTCAGGATCCTCAAAAATGCGCTTCAGTTTTTAGTTCAAAATGCGCAGTTTGTGTCTTAGAAGATGGAAAGGAAGTTGAAGTAACAAAACTTATGAATTTGAGTTTTTATGAATCTACTTGCGGAGATAAAGTATGTTCAGACCCTGAAAATTATAAGACTTGTCCTAAAGATTGTCCTTCAGGAAGTGCCGATGGTTATTGCGATGGAATAAAAGATGGAATTTGTGACCCTGATTGTCAAAAGGAAGCTGACCCTGACTGTTTAAAACCAAAGGGTATTTCGAGTTTGTATTGGATAATTGGAGTGATTGTTACTCTTTTAATCGCTGGTTCAATTTTTCTTCCAAAAATTTTAAAGAAAAAGAAAAAATAAAAATAATCAATAAATCAATTTGTTTTGCTGGTTTGAAAAAGCCGATTTTTCATGAGAAAATGAGAAAAGTTTATGAAAGAATTTAAAATAAAAGACTCGCCAAAAGTTGATAAACCACGAATAAAATCAGCCAATACGAAAATGTCGACTTGGTTAAATAAAAAACAAAGAGGTTTTGCACTTACGCATTTAATTATTAGTATTGGCATTATAATTTTACTCACTGGAATATTATATCTTTGGGTTACCAATACATTCCAGTTTGGTGGTTTTTCAAGAAAGAGCGTACCCCTATCTGAACCTTCTGAGAGAAAAGTTGAGAGATCCCCTGAAACATCTAAAACAGAAGGACAGGAGTTACCTAAACCTGAAGAAGAGTCGTCGGAAGTACCTAAAGGGGAATCAGAAATAAAGAGTGAATCCTTAGAATATCAAAGACAAAATATATCTTTTTTGAAATTCATTTCCAGCGAGAATTGTATGTATTTTTTGGATTCTGATGAAATAGAAGAATTGAAAGGACTGAATATTAATGGTATTAGAATTTGTCCTCTTTATAGCGTTTCGCCAGATGGAAATGTAAAAGAAGATGTACCGGAATTTCTGATAGTTAATTTAATTAAGAAAGCTCATCAAGCAGGTTTGACAGTTTTTTTGGAAATTAATTTTGCCGGCCCACCGAAAGCTGGTGAATTTGGTGGTTTCCCGCATTTAACAGATCCTATTTTTGTTGAAAAAATTTATGACCTTGCTTTTTATTGGGCAAAAATTGCAGAGAAAGAGAGTGTTGAGTTTTACTCTCCTTTGAATGAACCTAATGCCACTTTTGGTAATTTAAATTTAGTTAATAACTGGATAGAGAAATCTCAAAAATTGAAATCTGTGTTTTTTGGAAACTTAGTTTTAAAATTTGCTGATATTGGTCCGGAAAAGATTGAAAATATAAACGGATACGATTATTTAGCTTTTGACATAATGTGGGGAGACGCAAGATATCAGGAATTAAGAGATCATTTAAAAAGAGCAATCGAAAAAGGAAATAACTTAAAACAACAATATGGTTTGAAAGGATTTTTCTTTGGAGAATTAGGAGCTGAAAGATCAAGGGTTTCAAAGGATGTGCAAGCTGAAATTTTCAAAACAATTTTTCAAGAAACTTGGGGAAAGGTTGATGGATATTGCTTTTTGGGCTGGTCGAATTTAGAATTTTCTTTCAGAGATAACGAAAAAGCAATAGAAATAATAAAAACCTGGTATTCGAAAATTTAAATTGAGCTGTCAACTTGAGTTAAAAAATGATATAATAAATTCATGAGACTCTCATTGCAAAAGAAAATCGATACAAAAATTGGAATTATTGTTTTGGTTTTAGTTTGTTTACTTTCA
>CAYUTJ010000035.1:0-5652 GCA_964447735.1 uncultured Candidatus Saccharibacteria bacterium
ATTTAGAAATTGAAATTTTGCCAGTAAAAATGAATTTAGATTTTGCTTTGGATAAAAACAGAAATCAGTATTTAGCTTCTTTAATTTTAGATAGACTAAAAGATTTTAAAAAAAATTTTGAAGAAAAATGGTTAGCTATCGTTGATGTTGACCTTTTTGCCAAAAATTTAAATTTCGTTTTTGGTGAAGCTGATTTAAATTATGGAGTTTCAATCATTTCAACTTTGAGATTGAAACAAGAATTTTATTCTCTTCCAAAAGATGAAAATTTGTTTTTAGAAAGAATGAAAAAAGAGGCTACTCATGAATTGGGTCATCTCTTTTATTTAGGACATTGTAAAAACCCAAAATGCGTGATGTATTTTTCAAATAGTTTATTAGATACTGATAATAAAGAAGCAACATTTTGTTCAGAATGTCAAAAGAATTTGCGTTTTTATTTAGAAAAGAAATAAATGAATACGATTTTGGCGAGGGACATCCCTTTCATGGAAGGAGAGGAGAGGATTTTTTAGATTTTTTTAAAGAAAAAATAAAAATTGATTTTCCAATTTTGAAAGCAAAAAAGGCAACTGAAAAAGATTTATCTTTAATTTGTGAAAAAGATTACGTCGATTTTACGAAAAAATATTTCGAGGCTAAAAACTTAGGAAAAGATTTTAACGGAAGATTTTATCAATACCATTCTGCAGATAATTTGCCAATCGGAAAACCAGGAAAGATAGAAGAAGCTGCAAGATACATTATAGGACAGGCAAAATTAGCTGCTGATTTAGTAATTGGAGAAAAATTTAAAAAAGTAATTTCAATTGGAGGAGGGTTGCATCATGCAAAAAATAATTTTGGGGAAGGATTTTGTATTTACAATGATGTCGCCTTTTGTGCTAAATATTTAATCGAAAAATACAATTTAAAAAGAATTTTAATTTTAGACACAGACGCTCATGCGGGAAATGGAACGATGGAATATTTTTATGATTCAGAAAAAGTTTTATTCATTGATTTGCATCAAGATCCAAAAACTTTATATCCTGGAACAGGTTTTATTGATCAAATAGGTTTTGGAAAGGGGGAGGGTTACACCATAAATATTCCTTTGCCACCTTATGCAGGGGATAAGTGTTATAAATTAGTTTTTGAAGAGATTGTAAACCCTATCGTTAAAAAATTCAAACCTCAGATAATAATTAGAAATGGAGGCTCTGACCCTCATTTTTCAGATCAATTAACAAATCTTGGTTTGACAATTGAAGGTTTCAAAATGATTGGAGAAAAAGTAAGAAATCTTTCAAAAATTTGTGATGGCAAGGAAATTGATTTAATAGCTTCAGGTTATAATTTAAAGATTTTGCCATTCTGTTGGACAGCTTTAATTTCTGGATTGATAGGAGCAAAAATAAAATTAAAAGAAAAAAAGCCCTCTTTTTTCAGAGAACCTTTAGAAGAAACAAAAAGAGTTATTTTAAATTTAAAAGAGAAAATTAAAAGATATTGGAAAATTTAATCTCCCTCTTCAACTCTCCTTACATATTCTCCAGTTTCTGTATTAATTTCGATAATATCTCCTCTTTCAATGAAAACAGGCACATTTATTTTGGCTCCTGTTTCTAAAATCACTTGTTTTGTTCCTGATTGAGCCCTTTCTCCTTTAAGAGTAGGGGGAGCCTCAATTACTTTCAATCTTACTTTTATTGGCAAGGAAACATTAATTATTTTTCCTTCAAATTTTAATCCTTCCAAGATCATGCCTGGCTTTAAAAATTTAACATTTTCTCCAATCTTTCTCTCATCTAATTCGAATCTTATTCTTGGGTTTTCAGCTTCGCAGAAATGATATTTTCCTCTTTTTGAAAAAACAAATTTTACAGGAACTTTCTCAATTTCTGCTTCCTCAAAAGTATCTGATTGATGAAAAGTTTTTTCTAAAACTTGTCCTGTGATCAAATTTTTCACTTTCACTCGAGCCACTACAACATCTTGAGCTTTTCCGACTTGTCTAAAATCTAAAACCTCGTATGGTTGCCCATCTAATACGAATCTAACTCCTTTTCTTAATTCAAAATAAGATAACATAGTTTTATTTTTCGATTTTCCATTCAATATCGGATTCCCTTCCCGCAAACTCTAACCATTCACCCTCAGGAGAAATCACATACCATTTTTTCTTAGTTTCAGACCACACCATTGGCATTCCTTTGTAGTAGGGTTTTTTAACAATTTCTTTTGGCTTTAACTTATCTAATTCTAACCATTTTTTGAAAACAGTTTCAATGGCATAATCTAAATTTCTTGATTTTGCCCATTCGGCAACTTTTGAAATCGCTTTTTTTGCTTTCTCAACAGAACCAGCAAGTTCTAGAAGTTGTTTCGCAGGTCTCGTATATCTTGAATAAATTATTTTTCTTTTTTTTGCAGATTCTTTTAATTTTTCTAAAGAAACTCCTTTTGTTTTGAAATAGTGAGTAATAATTTCTCTAATTTTTGTTTTTTCTTTTAATTTTTCATAATCTTTGATTTTTCCAGTTTTTAAATATTCTTCGATTTTCTTTGCAATTCTTTTTCCAATTCCTGGTAAATTCTCCAGACCTAAAATTCCTTTTTCTTTATAGATTTTTTTTACGTCTTCTTTCAGTTCTAATATTCTTTTAGCTGCTCTCCGATAAGCAAAAGGCTTTCCTCTGACACTATTTATTTCATAAAGTTCTGCCATATGTTTTAAAATCTTTGCTATTTTTTTGTTTCTTTTCATAATTTTTTTAAAATTTCTTGATAAAACTCTTTGGCTTTTTCTAATTCTTCAATTCCTTTTTTAGTTATTTTATAGATTCTTCTCCTTTCTTTTAATTTACTTTTTACAAATCCTTGTTTTTCTAATCTATACAAAACTCTATAAGGTGTAATTTTTCCTGGCTTGAAAGAAAATTTTCTTTCAATTTCTTTTTTAATATCCCAAGCATGAATTTCTTTTTCTTTCAAAAGTAAAAGAATCCAAATCCAAAGATTCTCGATTGTGTTTGATCTTTTTAATCTTTCAAAAGGAAGCATACTTGACAATATATTTTACGCACGTAAAATAATGGTAAGGAAAGGTCGATTTCTTTAAATAAATTTTACAAAATGAGAAAAAAAATTAAAGTTGGGGTAATCGGAGTTGGAAATTGTTTTGCAGGTTTAATTCAAGGAATTGAGTATTATAGGAAAAATCCAAGAGAAAGAGTTATTGGATTGATGCATGAAAAAATTGGAGATTATAATTTCGATGACATCGAATTTACCTGTGCTTTTGACGTTGCGAAAAATAAAGTAGGGGAGAGGTTAGATAAAGCAGTTTATGCTTTTCCCAATAAAGTAAATTGGACAAAGCTTCCCAAAATTAACGTTATTGTTAAAGAAGCTCCGGTTTTAGATGGAATCGGAATCTGGGTCCAAAATTTAGTCAATCCAATAAAAAATAGAAAGCCAATTAGAAAATTAGAAAAAGATATCATTAGAGAAATAAAGAAAACTCAAACTGAAGTCTTAATAAATTATTTACCAGTCGGATCTCAAAAGGCAACTGAATTTTGGGCAAAAATATCTCTAAAGACAGGTTGTGCTTTTATCAATTGCATTCCTGTTTTTATTGCTTCTGATAGAACTTGGGCAAAGAAATTTAAAAAATCTCAAGTCCCAATAATTGGAGATGATATTAAAAGTCAAATTGGAGCAACAATTGTCCATAGAATTTTGGCAAAACTTTGTTCTGATAGAGGAGCAATGATAGACAAAACCTATCAGATAAATGTTGGAGGGAATACTGATTTTTTGAATATGAAAGAGCAGGCAAGATTGGAAAGCAAAAAAATTAGTAAAACCGAAGCAGTAGTCAGTCAATTAAAACAAAAAATTGATCCGGAAGCAATCTATATTGGACCTTCAGACTTTATTCCTTTTTTGGGGAATACAAAATTAGCGTTTATTAGAATTGAAGGAAGAATGTTTGCCAATATTCCTTTTTCAATTGAGTTAAGATTAGAAGTCGACGATAAAGCAAATTCAGCCGGAATTGCTATTGATGCGATAAGATTAGCAAAACTGGCTTTAGATAGAAAAATTGGAGGACCTATAATTTCAGCTTCAGCTTATTTAATGAAACGCCCCCCAATTCAATTTTCAGATGAAAAAGCGAAAGAATTAGTTGAAGAATTTATCGTTGGAAAGCTTGAAAAAATTTAAAAATTTGTTTATGATTTTTCTAGAACTTATATAGGTGATAGGAATGGAAAAGAAAAGAAAGTTTTGTTCTGATTGCGAAATTAAATTAGAATTCTTAGGGAAATTAAACAAAAAGGTAGCCCTCTATGGATGTCCTCGCTGCCATAAAGTTTATTACGTTTCGGCGCCCGTTTAGAATTTGAAGGAGGGATTAATTTTGAAAGAAAAAATTCTGAGAGATGAAAGAGCGCCTTTTGAAAATTGCCCAATTGGATTTTGGATGGGAAGTTGTTCACACTTTTGTCCTCATTGCTTTCAACCCATTGTACTCTGTGATTGTTCAATAAAAAGAAAAGGAGAAAAAAAGGAGGTAGAAAAATGCCCAGAGTAATAAGAATGGATGACAAACCAATCATTGTCACAGATGATATAGAAAGTGTGATTGAAAAAGTAAGAAAAAGGAAAAAGGAAAGGAAAAGGGCTAAGAAGATAAAAAGAATTTTAAAGAAAAGAAGAAAAAATCAAAAAAATAAATAATTCCATCAAAATTTCAAAGTTCCTTTTTGCGGCCAAAGCCGCATTTTTATTTTAATTTTTCAACAGAAAATTTATAAATTAAAAATTTTTCTTTTTCAGGATTTATCCCTGCTTTTTTGCAAGCAATTAAAATCTGTTTTTCTACAGTATCTACTCCTTCTAAATCAGGAAGTAAAAGCCCAGTTTTGGGAATAAATTTGCCATTTAAAATTATTTTTCCGTTTTCAGAAATAGGTAAGGTTTTAACAATGATTCCATACTTTTTAGGATTCAACTCTGAAATATCTCTTACTAATTCAGGCTCTTTTAAAATATAAACCACAAAAGAAAGATAAGGTAATTCTTCCTCTCTTACTGGTCCAAACCTCCAATCCTCAGTTGCTGCAGCAATCGCATTAAAAATTACTTCTTTTGCGATATTTTCTCTAATGGGTAAGTAAGTTCCAATACAACCTCTCAATTTTCCTTCCTTGGTTATTGTCACAAAGGTTCCAGCCCTTTTTTCTAAAAACTCTTTTGGGAAATCTTTTGGTGGTGAAATTATTTTTCCTTCTTTAGTGTAAGTTTTTACAGCAGATTTTGCCAATTTTACTAAAGGGTGCATAAATTTGGAAAAAATTTGAAAAAGAATAATAAAATCAAGAAAGAAATTATTGGAATTGAAATGTTATCATCTATTCCTTCTATTTTTTCAAAGATTGTGGCAAAAATCGCTGCTATTATTCCAGCCCATCCCATTTTAAGACCAATTAAAACGCAAACAAATAACATTGCCAAAGATCCTTCCCAGAATTTCCCTCTTTTTTTATATTTAAGATTTCTAACAATACCTGTTATTCCATCACCAAAAGACATGAAAAGAGCAGGAATGACACCCAACCAAAATGATTTATCAAAAAACCAGCCAAATAAAATTGAAAA
>CAYUTJ010000036.1:0-5469 GCA_964447735.1 uncultured Candidatus Saccharibacteria bacterium
CTTGAAGTGCTAGCTTTTCTGCTTCTTCTTTCCTTTTAATTTCTCGATAAGTTGCCCTAATCAAAAGATAGCCAAAAATTAAAAATAAAAGAAAAATAATTCCATTGATAAATTTCCACACTAAATTAGGGGCAGTAAATATTTGAATTAGTATTACTACGCCAATTACAAATACTAAAATTTCAGTTAAAATGACCTCTATTCCGAAAAGATGATATCTAGTAATAGCGAAAGAAAAAAGAAAAACATAAAAAGCCACTAGAGGTTGCCCAATAGGAGGCAAAAATTCAATTCCCATCATTAGTGGGAAGTTTGTGGCTCCTCCGCCAAATCCTAAAATAGTACCTAAAATAATATAATCAATCTGAACTTTCTTCTCGTGGGAGACAATTTTTCTATTTTTGAATAGTTGATAGAGAGCGAAAGATATTAAACCAATATAATTAATAAAAATAAAGCAAATATATAAAGGTCCAGCCTGAGGCCAATAAGGAAAATTAAGAATTCTTTTGACTGATTTGATATAAATTGGATGGAAACTAAAAATGGTGAAAATTAAAGTCGTTAAATATCCAAAAAAGAGTATCGGTTTATATTCTTTATCTTTTTTTAAAAAACTCAATACCCAATGGAGATAAAAAATAGGAATTAATGTTGCTCCAAAATTAAGCATTTTCGACCAAAAGAGAGCATCGCTTTCGTTCGTTGAATAAAGCCAGATACAATAACTAAAAGCCCAAATACTTACTCCAATATTCATTAGTAGAAAACATCTATTAACAGTCTTTTCTCTTCCTTTAAAATAAACAAAAGTACCAAAAGTCAAGGCAGTAATTCCATTTATAAAACTAAAGAAAATCCAAATGTTCATAAATCTTGAATTTATAATGCGATTTTTACTTAGTACATCCTACGCCCATTATATGAAATCTATAAGGTTCATAAAAATGTTCTTTCCATTTATATCCAGCTTTTTCGAAAATATATTTCAAATCTTTCTCATCCTTATAGACTAATTCCCAATTGGCACCCCATTTCATTAAAAAACAAGTGAAAGGATCTTCTTCTAACATTCTTCTGGTAGTGTTGCTTACTATAACACATCCTCCTCTTTTTAATAATTTTTTGATTCTCTTTAAATATTTAATGCAAGTTGGAACGTTTAAAGGACAGAGTACACCGATTAGGAGGGCGATATCAAATTTTTCTTTTGGTTTATATCGTAAAAAATTAGCATGAACAAATTCGATAAGATGAGCCACACCTTTAATTTGAGCTAACCTTTTTCCTCTATCCAAAGAAGTTTTATCTCTGTCAATGTTTATTGCTTTTATCTTATCAGTATTTCTATAATATTTTGCTAGAACATCAATTATATCCCTTCCGGGTCCGGATCCTAAATTTCCTATTACAATTTTTTTCTTTTTTTTCAGGTATTCTTCAATGATGAAAGGGAGTTTTTTTTCAATTGTTATCAAACGAGATTTTATTGCCTTGCCTCCCTTACAATTTAAAAAATAACGATCGAGAGGAAAAGATTGGGGTTTACCTTCGTAAAGAAATTCAGTAAGAAGAGAGGTTCCGGGATTGGAAGTAGTTACTGCAAAAATCTTGCTGTGAGTAATTCCATAATTATACACAGCTTCTTCTAATTTTGGATAGCAAGGTAAACCTTTATATTTTTTTATTAAAAATTCTTTAAATTTTGGATTTTCTTTTTCAATTTCCTTCAAAAGTTGGAGTACTACTCCATTGAATTCACTTTTCTTTTCCATATTAATTTATTTAGCCCGTGTGTACCTACCTTCATTTTATTTTATTTCAAATTAAAAGTAAAATATTATAATTTTTTCAGAGTTTTTTCAGACTGAAAAAATATAAAAGCAGAAAGTGAAAGAATAAACTATTGAGAATTTTCTGGTAAATACTTTTTAATAATAAAAAATGGAGCTCTCAATTGAAAAAAAATTTCATTTCCTCAATGCAGATTTTACAATCTCTACTAATTGTGAAGGAGTAAAATTTGTTTTGGGTAAAATTTTTTCAATTCCTTTTTTGATCAATTCTTGATTCAGTTCAGGATCTAAATAATTAGTTAAAGCAAAAAATCTCAAATCTTGAGTTTCTGGATATTTTTTCGCTTCTTCTAAAATCAAAATTCCATTCATATCGGGTAAAATTAAATCTAACAAAATTAAATCTGGCTTCTCTTTTTTCCCTTCTTTTATTTCCTTTATCCTTTCAATTGCTTTATAACCAAAATCTAAGGTTTCAATCTCAAAACCTGCCCTTTTGAAAACCTCTTCGTAAAGTTCGATTGTAGGTTTATCATCCTCAACAAGCAAAATTTTATTCATAATTTAATTTTAAGACTAATTTTCCCTTATTCAATAATTGTTCCTTTGAATTTTCTACCTTCTAAAACTTTTTCTAAATTGCCAAAATTTCTTCCATTCAAAATTATAATCTTTATTTTTTCTTTTTTAGCTAATTTTATGGCTTCAGGATCAAAAGGAATATTGACCCCAGGAGTCCATTCAGTTCCGACAATTTTTAAAAAATCGTCAAAAGAAATTTTCTTTAAAGGTTTGGCTTTTTTAAATTTTTTTGGATTTTTATCGAAAACATAATCTATGTCTGAAAGATTAATTACTCTTTTTATGCCAAATGTTTTAGCAGCCAAAACGCAATCAAAATCTGTGCTTCTTCCTGGTTTCCATCCTCCAAAAAAAATTAATTTCTTTTTAGTTTCAATTTTTCTTGAAGGGTCAGATAAAACCTGAGGAAAGGCTAGATCTCCAAAAAGAGATTTCACAAAAAATGCATTCAACCAGGTAGCCAAAATCCCGATCCAATCTAATTGAGCTTTACTTTCAACTGATAATTTTTTAGCTGCTTTCTGATATTTTCTTGCTGTCTTTCCTCCTCCAACAAAAATTAAAAATCTTTTTCCCTTTTTTATCCAATCTAAAATAAAATCCCTAAATCTTTTTAGAAATTTGGTATCGATTTTGTCAGGGCAAACTAAAGAACCACCTAAAGATAAAATTTCAAATTTTGCCATATTTTATTTCAAAATCTTCAAATTCCCCTTTAAAATCTTCCCATTCTACCTCAACCTTTTCCACCTTAGCTAAAGGTGGCCCTCTTTTTGCCCATTCTAAAATTTTCTCAATATTTTCTTTTTCTCCTTCAAAAATAGCCTCTACTTTCCCATCTTCAGTATTTCTCACCCAACCAGAAAGTCCCAAAAATTTTGCTCTTTCAAGAGTATTCTGTCTAAAAAATACTCCCTGAACTCTTCCTGAAATTAAAACATGACATCTTGCTTTCATGATTTGAAAGATTTTTTAATCTTTTGCTGAATTTTTCTCATTTGATTTTGAGAGAGTTTTTTAATTTTTGGAGGAATAAAATGAAAACCATCTCCTTTAAATCTTGGAATTAAATGCAAATGAGCGTGCCAAATTTCATCTCCCAAAACAGGAGCTATGATCCAGTCAGTATCAAAAGCCTTTCTTTGAGCTTTGACAATTTTTTTTGCGAATTTGAAAAATTCGTCAAGGTAAGGTATATCCCAAATATATCTAAAATGTTTTTTAGGAATTACTAACGTATGACCTGGATTTCTTGGATTTTTATCCAAAAATGCCAAAAATTTTTTGTTTTCGAAAATCTTTAACGCCTTTATTTTTCCTTTGACAATCTTACAAAAGATACATTCTTTTCCTTCTCTATCAATTTTGCCTTCTCTAATTCTTGTACAAGAAATTGGTTTTCCATCTTCTGCCAAAACCATTTCAATCTTTACAATTTTAATTGATTCTTTTCTCAACTTTTTTCTTTTTTGATTGATTTTCAAAGCATTTTTTAAAGTTTCTTTTGAAACAATGATGAAATCAAAATTTTCTTTTAAAGTAGGTCCGAAAATATCGTTGATTTTAACTATCTTTGCTTTTTTCCCAAATCTTTCCCTAATGAAATTTTCCAAATTCTTCTTTCTCTCTTTAAAAGGAGTGATTTTTCTCTTTTTTAATTTTTGAGCGAATTTATCACTAGTTAAACCAATAGTTACTTTTCCTAACTCAAAAGCTTTCTTTAACAGAGCTTCGTGTCCTCTATGCAAAATGTCAAATGTCCCTCCTAAAACTACTTTTTTCATAATTAAATTTATTTTAACAAAAAACACTGAAACGAAAAAATGCCTTCGATCGAAGGCATTAATTCTCCTTTTTCTAACCCACACAATGGACTAGAAAAAAGAGAAAAAGGGGGAAATTAAATCCAATTTGGTGTAGTACTTAAAATTATTGCTCCTAGTGAAATCATAATAATGAAAATAGCTGCTAACAAAACGCAGTGAGATTTCGAAATCGCTTTAGGATTCTCCGAACCATGTGGATCATCGTGCGTTGACTGCCAATGGAGTCCCCAGGAGAAAAGCCAGAGGTGTATAAAACTAAGCTTGCCCAGAAAGATTAACGCTATAACTACAACACCGAAGCAAGCTAATAGGATCATTTCATATTTTGCATCTTCCTCTTCGCTGATACTATTGAACAACAATTTTGTGAAACGACCACCATCGAAAATCCATAAAGGAAAGAGATTCCAGAGAATTAAAGAACCATTAAGGTTTGCAATCTTTAAAAAATCATCGAACTTCAAATAAGATGTCTGAACTAAGCAGAAGGCAGCTAGGATAGCAATGAAATTTCCAACGACGCCGACTAAAGCAATTATTGCCTGCTTTTCCCATGATAATTCTTTATATTTCTTTTCATAACCTAATAGTGGCATTGCACCTCCAAGAACAACTAAGAAGAACATTTGAGCCGGTATACCACTTGCTTCAATTGCTATCAAATGACATAGTTCGTGTATTATCATAGCAGCGATCAAAACGCTAGCGATAAAGTAAGGATTAGGAACGCCAAAGAATAATGCTACCCCATAGAAAACGCTATAAGTGAAAATCGCCGTAGCAATAGCAATCAAATACCCAATCCAACGATTCATTTTCAACTATTTTTCCCTCTTTCCAAATCGGATTTTAAAATGCTGTCTCGAACTTTAATATAGTTCGAGACTTTTTCGAACCCACAAAGTCAAAAATTGTGAGTTCGAAAAAAAAAGGGAGATTATATGAAAGGTGCAATAGAAATTATTGCATTATTAAATTCTCTCTCTAGATGTCCTTCCATCGTCTTTGCATAGGGCCATAGAAACAATAATCCATAGACAAAAATGGCTATTATTACACCAAGGAATACTTGTTGCCGAAAATCGCTAACTTTGAAATACCAGCATACGATTGCTAAGACAGTTAGAACGATGATCACACCAAGAACAAATAATTTCTCTTCGCTTAATTCCAAAATCCTTTCCCTCTTTAAGATTAATATAGCAAAAAATTTTTATTTTGTCAAGATTTATTTTAAATTTTCTTTAAACAATTTTAAAAATTTT
>CAYUTJ010000037.1:0-2505 GCA_964447735.1 uncultured Candidatus Saccharibacteria bacterium
GAAAAATTATCGAAGATTTAAAAAAAGAAGGGCTTTTGGAAAAAGTTGAAGATTATTTAATTTCTCTTCCAACTTGTTATCGTTGCCATCAAGTTTTAGAAGTAATTCCTTCTTGGCAATGGTATTTAAAAATGAAGAATTTGGCGAAAAAAGCAATTTTGGCTGTGAAATCTGGAAAGGTAAAAATTATTCCAAAGAAATTCGAAAAAATTTATTTTGATTGGTTAAAATCTGCAAAAGATTGGTGCATTTCAAGACAAATTTGGTGGGGACATAAAATTCCGTTAAAAGGGGAAAAAGATGTTTTAGATACTTGGTTTTCCTCTGCCTTGTGGCCTTTTGCAGTTTTTGGTTGGCCAAAAAAGACAAAAGATCTAAAAGAGTTTTATCCAACCGATGTTTTGTCGACTGCCAGAGATATTATCAATCTTTGGGTAGCAAGAATGATTTTTTGTGGGCTTGAGTTTATGAAAGAAGTTCCATTTAAAAGAATCTTTGTTCATCCTACAGTTTTGACTAAAGAAGGAAAAAGAATGTCAAAATCTTTAGGAACAGGAGTCGACCCTTTAGAATTGATTGAAAAGTACGGAGCTGATGCTACAAGATTCGGTTTGATTTGGCAAGTTAAAGGAGGGCAAGACTTAAGATTCGATGAAAGTTTTTGTCAAGCAGGAAAGAAATTTTGCAATAAAATTTGGAATGCCTCAAGATTTGTTTTGATTTCTTTAGAAAATGAATCTTTTACAAAAAAAGAATTAGAAAGAATTAAAAAAAGCAAAACGTTAACAAAAGAGGATAAAGAAATTTTAAAGGGTTTGAAAGAAAAGAAAAAAGAAATTCAAAAACAAATAGAAAATTTTGAATTTGGAAAAGCAGCTGAATCTCTCTATCACTTTTTCTGGCATAAATTCTGCGATTCTTACATTGAAATTTCAAAAAAACAATTAAAACGCAAAAAGACAAAAAAAACTACTCAAAAGGTTTTACTTTTTGTTTTGTTCTCTTTGTTAAAACTCCTGCACCCTTTTGTTCCTTTTATTACTGAAGAAATCTATCAAAAACTTCCTCTTAAAGACAAAAAGGAATTTTTAATGATAGAAGATTGGTAAAAATTGTGCCCCTGAGAGGAATCGAACCTCTATCCCCTGCTTAGAAGGCAGGTGCTCTATCCGTTGAGCTACAGGGGCTTTTACTTTTTCTTTCCAATTATTTTTTCAAATTCTTCTTTTTCTATTGTTTCCTTTTCGATTAATCTTTTAGCTAATCTATCTAAAATTTTTCTTTTTCTTTTCAAAACATTCAAAGCTTTTCTTTCAGCTTCTTTTATAATTTTTTTAACTTCTTTGTCAATTCTTTCAGCTAATTTTTCTGAATAATTTTTAGCTACTTCAAATTCTCTTCCCAAAAAGAAAAGTTCTTCTTTCTCTCCGAAAGTTATTGGCCCCAGAGATGACATTCCATATTCTTTAACCATTTTCCTTGCCAAGTTTGAAGCTAACTTTAAATCGTTTGCAGCTCCTGTTGTAATCTCTCCAAATTTCAATTTCTCTGCTAAATATCCTCCCAAGAGACTTGAAATTTCGGTTAGGAATTCAGATTTTGTTTTGATTTTTCTTTCTTCCTTTGGAGTTTTTAAAGTATATCCTGCTGCCAGCCCCCTAGAAACGATTGATATTTTTCTCACTGGTTCTTCTTTCTTCAAAAAGGCAGAAACTAAAGCATGTCCCGCCTCATGATAAGCTGCAATTTTCTTTTCCCTCTCTGTTAACAAATGTGATTTTCTTTCAGGCCCCAAAAGTACTTTCTCAATTGCTTCTAGAAATTCTTCTTGGAAAATTTTTTTCTTCCCTCTTTTTGCAGCTAATAATGCTGCTTCATTTACCAAATTAGCCAAATCAGCACCTGAAAAACCCGGAGTTCTTTCAGCAATTTCTTTTAGATTAACTCCCAAAGCTAAAGGTTTTCCTCTACAATGAATCTTTAAAATTTCTTCTCTTCCTTTAACATCTGGCAAATCTAAAACAATTCTTCTGTCAAAACGCCCAGGTCTCAACAGAGCGGGATCTAAAAGTTCAGGTCTGTTAGTAGCTGCTAAAATAATTAACCCTTCTTCTCTTGAAATTCCATCCATTTCAGCTAATAATTGATTTAAAGTTTGTTCTCTTTCTTCGTGTCCTCCAGTTACTCCAACTCCTCTTATCTTACCGATTGAATCTATTTCATCGATAAAAATAATTGCTTTCCTTGCTTTTTTAGCTTGTGAAAATAAACTTCTAATTCTTGCCGCTCCCACCCCCACAAAAAGTTCAATAAATTCTGAACCTGAAATTGAGAAAAAAGGAACTCCAGCTTCGTTGGCAACGGCTTTAGCTAACATTGTTTTTCCAGTACCAGGAGGGCCAATTAATAGAACCCCTCTTGGAATTTTAGCTCCTATTTCTAAATATCTTTTTGGATTTTTTAAGAAATTAATTATTTCTTGAAGTTCTTCTTTCGCTTCTTCTA
>CAYUTJ010000037.1:2605-5158 GCA_964447735.1 uncultured Candidatus Saccharibacteria bacterium
AAAGTTTCAGTTAAAGGAATACCACTTTCTTTTCTCGAAAAAACTTTTTCTCCGTTTTTTAAAGTAACTAAAATCTCATCTCCAAAGATCACAATTTCTTTTACTTTTCCTTCTTTAATCTCTTTTACCAATTGAGAAAAGGGAATTTCCTTTTTTTCCGCGATCTCTCCTGAGAAAAATCCAAACAAAAAAGCAATCAATAAAAAAAACAAAATAATAAGGATTAAATTTTTTGTAGATTGTTTCATTCTTATTATTCTATCTTAGTTTCTAAAGAAAGGAAAACCTTCCCCTTTGTGATTTCAGTTATTCTTGCTTTTACTTTTTCTCCCAATTTCAGATTAGTATTTTTTTCAATTTCAGAAGCAGGAATTAATCCTTCCCTCTCTTTGAATTTTAGAAAAATTCCAAAATCTGTAATTCCTGTAACTTCACCTTCAACGATTTCTCCAACTTTTAATTTTTCAACTTCTCTTTCTTCTTGAGCTAATTTTTGAGACAAAATTAATTGTCCTGAATTTAAAACACTCAAGATTTTAACCTCCATTTCTTTTCCGATATACTCTCTCAATCTTTCAGGCTCTACCTTTTCTGAAAGTTGGGAAACTGGCAAAAATGCAGAAATCCCGGAAATTTTTGTTAGAAGTCCTCCTCTATTGAATTTTTGAAATTTTACTTTTAATATTTCTCCTTCTTCTTTCATTTTTTCAAATTTCTTAATTAACATTTCTCTTTCAGCTCCTTTCAACGACAATTCCACAAAACCATCTTCATTATCTAAATTGGTGATTTTTACAAAAATTTTATCTCCAACTTTTAATTTTTTTATTTTATCTTTTGAATTTAAATACTCTCTTCCATAAATTACCCCAGTCCTTTTTCCCAAATCCAAATATAAAATCATATTACCCTTTCCAATCACCCTAGCTTCTACCACATCTCCTTCTTTAAAGGGTTTGAATTCCTCTTTTTGTAAAATTTCTTTCATTTTTTCCATAGGGTTAATTTTAAATTAAAAAGTTGATTTTTTCAAGAATTCTTTTTAAAATTTGCTCTATGGAAATAATTTGGCACGGTCATTCGTTCTTCGAAATTCAGAGCAAAAAAATAAAGATTGCCATTGACCCCTTTAGTGAGAAAATTGGCCTTTTACCTCCAAAAGTTAAAGCTGATATTCTTTTGATTTCCCACAACCATTACGATCACAACAACAAAAAAACAATTTCTGGAGATTATTTTTTAATAGAGGGGCCAGGAGAATACGAAGTCAAGGGAATTTTTATTGAAGGGATTGAAAGTTTTCATGATGAGAAAGGAGGGAAAGAAAGAGGAAAAAATACAATTTATAAAATTGAAATTGAAGGTTTTAAAATTTGCCATTTTGGAGACTTTGGACAGAAAGAATTAACCAACGGTCAGAAAGAAAAATTAGAAAACCTTGATGTTTTAATGATTCCTGTGGGCGGCATTTTCACGATTTCAGCTCAAGAAGCAATGAAAATCGTTAGAGAATTAGAACCTAAAATTGTTATTCCAATGCATTATTTCCTCTTAGGACTTAAAATTAAACTCGACCCTCCAGAGAAATTTTTAAAATTAATGGGAGTCAAATCTTTGAAGCCTCTCGAAAAATTGAAATTAAAAAAAGGCGAAAAATTGTCAGAAGAAACAAAGGTTATTCTCTTGAAACCATTAACAAGATGAGAGAAAAATTAGTTGAAGAATTTGAAAAAAAGTATAAAAGAAAAGCCCTTCCAGAAGTAAAAGCTGGAGATTTAGTGAGAGTTTATCATAAGGTAAAAGAAGGGGAAAAAGAAAAAATTCAGCATTTTGAAGGAATAATAATTGCGAAAAAGCGAAAAAAGGAGATTGGAGCTACAATTACTGTAAGAAGAGAAATTTCTGGAATTGGAGTTGAAAAGATATTTCCTTTGCACTCTCCTTTGATTGAAAAAATAGAAATTTTAAAAAGGCAAAAAGTAAGAAGGGCAAAACTTTATTATTTGAGAAAGAAGAAATAAAAATTGACTTAAGCGGGCGTGGCGGAATTAGCAGACGCGCAGGCTTGAGGTGCCTGTGGGGGAAACCCTATGTGGGTGCAAGTCCCACCGCCCGCACTATGAAAATTTTAAATTTTCTACCCGAGCACCTTCCAAAAATAAAAGAAATTGATAAAGAATGTTTTTTAGATAGAGAAGATTATTCCAAAGGTTATTTATTGTTTTTATGGCAGAGATTTCCTCAGGGCTTTTTGGTAGCAAAAGAGGGAGATGAAATTGTAGGTTATGGGATTTGTCAGAAAGAAAAGGAAAAGGGAATTATTTTCTCGATTGCTGTTAAAAAAAAGTGGCAAAATTCTGGTATTGGCACAGAAATTCTAAAAAATTTAATCGAGATTTTAAAAAAAGAAAAAGTAAAAAAGATTATTTTGCATGTAAGAGAAGATAACCAAAGGGCAATTTCTTTTTACAAAAATTTTGGATTTGAGATTAAAGAAAAAGTAGAAAAATATTATTCAAACGGGAAAACAGCTTACTTGATGGAATTAGTAAT
>CAYUTJ010000038.1:0-3026 GCA_964447735.1 uncultured Candidatus Saccharibacteria bacterium
GTTCTTTTTTTGTTCTTCCAAAAACTCTAATTTTTAAATCTGATATATGTTCTAAGATTTCAAATTTTTTCATAAATTTTTTCAAATTCTTCTCTCACAACTTTTCTATCATCCCAGGGTATCTTTTTATTTCCAATGCAAATTGAAGGTTCACATCCTTTTCCAGTGATAATAACAACATCACTTTCTTTAGCCTCTTTTAAAGCCTCTCTGATAGCTTTTCTTCTATCTAAGATCTTTTTTGCTTTTCCTTTTGTCCCTGAAGCTACTTGTTCTATAATTTGCCAAGGGTCTTCATCGTAAGGATCTTCGTTGGTTACAATAACTTCATCACAATATTTTGCTGCAATTTTGCCCAAAATTGGTCTTTTCCATTTATCTCTTCCCCCTCCACAAGCTCCTAAAACTCCAATCATTCTTTGAGGTCGAAAGAATTCTTTTATTGTTTGATAAACTTTTTCTAAAGCATTTGGGGTGAAAGCATAATCTACAATTACTTTGAAAGGTTTTGAAATTACAATTTCCATTCTTCCTGGAGCTCCTTTGAAATTTTCGAGCGTTTCTTTAATAATTTTTTCATCAACTCCCAAAATCTTTGCTACAGAAAAGGCTGCTAAAGCATTATAAAGATTAAATTCTCCCAAAATTTTCAATTTTAAATTTGTGTTTTTTAAATTAAAATCTCCTCTTTCTAAACCGAAAGTTATTTTCTTTTTTGCTGGAAATTGAAAGAAATAATTTGAATTTTCATCTTCAATGTTGATTATATGAGTATCTTTGGTTGCTTCAAATAACTTTCCTTTAGCCTCTCTGTATTTTTCGAAAGAACCATGAGATTCAATATGCTCTGGTGCTAAATTTAAAAAAACTGCAATTTTAAAATCTAAAAATCTATGCCTGTGCTGTTTTATTCCTTCTGAAGTTACTTCCAAAATCGCAATTTCGCAATTTTCATTAACTGCTTTCCTCAAAAATCTCTGAATAAAAAATCTTCCTGGCATCGTCATTCTTAAAGTGTTTATTTTTTCTTCTTTTCCAATTTTAAATCTGACTGAATTTGAAAGGGCAATCTTTTTTCCTGCCTTTTCTAAAATTTGTGCTAATATTTCTGTCGTTGTCGTTTTTCCATTTGTACCTGTAATTCCAATCAAAGTTAATTTTTTTGAGGGAAATCTATAAATTAAAGCTCCTAGAAATGCTAAAATAAAATGATAAAAACTCAAAACAAAATTTGGCAAAATTTTTTTGATCAATTTTTTCATCTTTAGATTTTAACATGTTCAAGTTGAAAGCTCCATTTAAATTAACTCCAGCTCAGAAAGAAGCAGTTGAGAAATTAGTTAAAAATTTAAAAACTGGCCAAAAACACCATGTTCTTTTGGGGGTGACAGGATGTGGAAAGACTTTTTTGATGGCAAATGTAATTGAAAGAATGAAAAAACCTGCTTTAATTATTTCTCCAAATAAAACTTTGTGTGCCCAATTGTATCAAGAATTTAAAGAATTTTTCCCAGAAAACGGGGTTCATTTTTTTGTCTCTTATTATGACTATTATCAACCAGAAGCTTACATTCCAGAAACTGACACTTACATTGAAAAAGATGCTAAAATTAATGAAGAAATCGATAGATTAAGGCATGCTGCAGTTCAGGATGTTTTAACGAGAGATGATGTGATTGTTGTCGCTTCAGTTTCTTGTATTTATAACATCGGTTCTCCCAAAGATTACCAAAAAGTTTCTTTAGAAATTAAAGAAGGTCAAAAAATAAAGAGAAAAAGGTTTTTGGAACACTTAACGAATCTTGGTTATCAAAGAAACGATTATGAATTCTCCCCATCTGTTTTTAGAGTGAGAGGAAATGTAATTGATATTTTTTTAGTCACTGGAAAAAAATTTTTGAGAGTAGAATTTTTCGGAAATGAAATTGAAAGAATAATAATCGGAAAAGATCCTTTAAATCAAATTTTTGAAAAAAAAGTCAGAAGAATTAAAATTTTTCCTGCCCATTTTTGGGTTACCCCTCAAGAAAGATTGAAAATTGCTTTAGAAAATATCAGATTGGAATTGCAAGAAAGATTGAGGGAATTGAAATCTCAAAAAAAATTTTTGGAAGCTCAGAGATTAGAACAAAGAACAAACTATGATTTAGAAATGATAGAAGAAACTGGATATTGTCATGGAATCGAAAATTATTCTAGACATTTGGAGTTTAGGGAAGAAGGTGAACCTCCGTTTACTCTTTTAGATTATTTTCAAAAAGATCCTTTAATTTTCATTGATGAATCCCATCTTACAATTCCTCAATTAAAAGCTATGGCAAAGCAAGATAGAGCAAGAAAAGAAAGTTTAATTGAGTATGGCTTCAGACTTCCTTCATGTATCGATAATAGACCTTTAACTTTTGAGGAATTTAACGAAAAGGTAAAGCAGATAGTTTATGTTTCAGCAACTCCCGGAGAATATGAAAGGAATTTAGCCACTAAAAAGTTTATTGTAGAACAATTAATAAGACCAACGGGGCTCTTGGAACCTTCAGTTGAAATTAGACCAACTAAAAATCAAGTCAAAGATTTAATTTTTGAAATTAAAAAAAGGATTAAAAAAAGACAAAGAACTTTAGTTTTAACTTTGACAAAGAGATTGGCAGAAGCCTTAGCAGATTATTTGCAAGAAGAAGGAATTTCCTGTGCCTGGTTGCATTCTGAAATTAAAACTTTAGAAAGGCCAGAAATTTTAAAAAATTTGAGAGAAGGAAAGTATGATGTTTTGGTGGGAATTAATCTTTTGAGGGAAGGTTTGGATTTGCCAGAAGTAGCGTTGATTGGAATTTTAGATGCTGACAAAGAAGGTTTTTTAAGATCGGCTACCACTTTAATTCAAATTATGGGAAGAGCAGCCAGACACCCTGAAGGACATGTCATTTTGTATGCAGATGAAATTACAAAATCAATGAAAGAAGCGATAAAAGAGGTTGAAAGAAGGAGAAAAATCCAAATGGAATACAATAAAAAACACCGCATCAAAC